>NZ_JBWZCG010000024.1:0-66401 GCF_059383415.1 Pseudarthrobacter sp. RHLT1-30-1 | reverse complement strand
GTGAGCGAGCGGGACCGTGGGGGGCGGAGTGTTGGTTCATCTTCTCGGATGTGGGGGGTGTTCTCACCCCGCCGTCGTACTCTCATCGATTGCTCCGCAACGGCCTTTTTGGACCCTCAAAAGGGCCGGTGCGGAGCAGCCGATGAATGGATCAGCTGGCCAGCCAGATGTCCGGGCCGAAGACCTCGTAGTGGATCTTGGTGGCCGGGATGCCGGCGTTGATGGCCTCGTTGCGGATGCTCTTCATGAACGGCAGCGGGCCGCACAGGTAAAGCGAGGCGTTGGCCGGGAGGTCCACTTCGCGCAGTGACATGAAGCCCTCCTTGGTTCCGGCGACCGGCCGCTCCAGCCAGACCTGGAGGTCGGCGCCGTCGAGGCGTTCGACGTCGTCGGTCATCTGGCTGCGCAGCGCCCAGCTGTCCAGGTCGCTTTCCGCGTGCAGGACCAGGACCTGGCGGTCCGAGCCGGAGTCTGCGAGGGAGCGCAGGATGGACGCGGTCGGGGTGCAGCCGATGCCCGCGGAGGCCAGGACAACCGGTCCGTCGCCTTCCTTGAGGGTGATTTCACCGTAGGGGTTGGAGATTTCCAGGATGTCGCCGATCTGGACGCTGTTGTGCAGCACGGGGGAGACTTCGCCGCCGTCGTCCTTCTTGGTGGTGAAGCTTCGGCTGCTGCCGGCCTCGCCGGACAGCGAGTACTGGCGGACCTGGCGCAGGCCGTCCGGGAGCTGGACCTTGACGCTGACGTACTGGCCCGGGAGGGCGGGCGTGATGGGGGTGTCGTCGGCCGGTTCCAGGGTGAAGGTCATGGAACCGGTGCCGGCGGCGGCCTTGGCGGCGACCTTCCATGGGCTCCACATCTTGCCGTTCGCCTGGGCGGCGTAGAGGCCCTTTTCGAGCTTGATCAGCGCGTCCGCCATCAGCCAGTAGACCTCGGTCCAGGCTTCGGCGATTTCCGGCGTGATGACCTCGGCCAGGTCTTCGGCGATGGCCGCGAACAGGTGCTCGTAGACCACCTGGTACTGCGGTTCGGTGATGCCGAGGGAGGCGTGGCGGTGCGCGATGCGGGCGAGCACGGTCTCCGGCAGGGTTCCGGGGTTGTTCACCAGGTGGGTGGCGAAAGCGGCGATGCTTCCGGCCAGGGCCTGCTGCTGGTTGCCGTTGCGCTGGTTGGAGCGGCTGAAGAGCCCGTCCAGCAGTTCCGGGTGCGCCGCGAAGAGCCGGGCGTAGAACTTGGGGGTGATTTCACCGATCCGGGAACCGACCAGGGGGAGGGTGGCCTCGATGACGGGGAAGGACTTGTCCGAGAGCATGTGGACTCCTGAGATAGTGGCCGGGGTCTTCAACCGGCCCGATTCAAATACCCGTATTTGAAATGCAAGTATTTATATCTCTGTTCTACAGGGTGTAGAAAGCATGTCCAAATCGGGGGGATTCCCGGGCGTGGCGGAGGCCGGCTCAGAGGCCCGGGCGCAGCCCGATCGCCTGGAACACCGGGGCCATTTGCCGGGTGGTCGGCAGGGAAGCGACGACGATGTCATCCAGTTCGCGGTAGAAAGCCTCGCGGGCCCGGGACAGGGCGCCGCGGAGCCGGCATTCGTTGATCAGCGGACAGGCACCGGTGGCCGCGACGCAGTCGGCCGGGTCCGTGCGGGTGTCCAGTTGGCGCAGGAGCTGGCCCACGGTGGCGACGCGGCCGGCGCTGCTGAGCCGGGCCCCGCCGTGCCGGCCGCGCTCGACGTCGATCATTCCGAGCTCACGCAGCTTAACGATCGCCTTGCTGACGTGGTTGTACGGCGTGGCGACGGCGTCGGCGATGCTCTGGGTGGTGAGGAGCCCGCCGTCGGGAGCGGCCGCGAGCACCATCATGGCGCGCAGGCTCACATCCGCGAAGGCATTGATCTTCATGACACCAGTTTACCGGCGGTCTAGTCCACCCAGACGCCGGGCTCGTTGGTATCGGCGGAGAGCTCGCCGAATTCCAGGTCGTGCGTCTCCGGGTTGGCGGCGTAGGGCAGGACCGCGGCGAACAGGGACCCGTCGCGGTGTTCCGCCGCGACGTGGATGGCGTCCGAGGCCTCTTCGAGCAGGGTGATGTCGCACACGATGGCGGCGGCGCGGAACTCGTCCCGGTGCTGCCGGAGCAGTTCCGTGAGGTCGCCGATCATCGAATCCGCGTCAAAGTCGGCGTCGGTGCCCTCAGCCGCGTCGGCGGGGGTGACCGCCACCAGCCGGACTTCGCCGTCGTTCTCCACCACGAGGGCGAACGGCAGGAACCCGCCGTTGCGTTCGAGCTGCTCCTGGGCCGCGCCGACGCCGGTGCCGAGCAGGTTTTCCAGATCCGTGGCGCTGGCTTCGGGGACGCTGCCGCGCCAGGAGTTCGCAGGCCCATCCTCAGCGCGCTCCGTTGCGGTTTCCGCCGGCCGTTCCGACATGGTCCTAGCCCCGGACCAGCGCCAGGACGCGGTCCCGGACGCGTTCCATGGTGGCCCGGTCCGTGGCTTCGACGTTCAGGCGGAGGAACGGCTCCGTGTTGGAGGGGCGCAGGTTGAACCAGTAGCTGCCGTCCGTGGCGATGAAGGTGCTGCCGTCGAGGTAGTCCACCTCGACGTCGTCGGTGTGGAAATCGAGCCGGACCCGCTCCACCGCGCCGGCCTTGTCCTCGATTTCCGAGTTGATCTCGCCGGAGGACATGTAGGGCTCGTATTCGCGGCCGAGCTCGGACAGCGGACCGTCCTGTTCGCCGAGGGCGGCGAGGACGTGCATGGCCGCCAGCATGCCGGTGTCTGCGTTCCAGAAGTCGCGGAAGTAGAAGTGGGCGGAGTGTTCGCCGCCGAAGATGGCGCCCTCGGCGGCCATCACAGCCTTGATGAAGGAGTGGCCCACACGGGTGCGGACGGCCCGGCCGCCCTGGCGCTCGACCATCTCGGGGACGGCGCGGGACGTGAGCAGGTTGTGGATGACGGTCGGGTTCGCCTCACCGAGCCCCTGCGCGCGGGCAATCTCGCGGCGGGCCACCATTCCGGTGATCGCGGACGGCGAGACGGGTTCGCCCTTCTCGTCGATGACGAAGCAGCGGTCGGCGTCGCCGTCGAACGCCAGTCCGATGTCCGCCCCGTGCTCGACGACGGCGGCCTGCAGGTCGCGCAGGTTCTCCGGCTCCAGCGGGTTGGCGGGGTGGTTCGGGAAGGACCCGTCGAGCTCGAAGTACATCGGAATGATCTCGAGCGGGAGCTTGGGCAGCAGGGTATCGCCGAGGACGGCGGGCGTGGTGAGGCCGGCCATGCCGTTGCCGGCGTCGACGACGACCTTGAGCGGGCGGGAGCCGCGGAGGTCCACGAGGCTGCGGAGGTACTCGGAGTAGCCCTTCAGGACGTCGTGGACGCCGATCAGGCCGCGGACCGGGGCGGCCGGGATGGAGCCGGCGTTGAGGTATTCCTCGGCGCCGGCCTGGATTTCCTTGAGCCCGGATTCTGAGGAGATCGGCTCGGCGCCGGCTTTGGCCATCTTGATGCCGTTGTACTCCGCGGGGTTGTGGCTCGCGGTGAAGGTGGCGCCGGCCGCGTCCAGCGCACCGCAGGCATAGTAGAGCTCATCGGTGGAAATGAGGTCGAGCAGCTGGACGTTGGCTCCGCGCCGGGCGGCGCCGTTGGCGAAGGCCTTGCTGAACTCGGGGGACGACGGGCGCATGTCGCCGCCGACGAGCACCGTTTTGCCCTCCAGCTGCAGGACATCGACGAACGCCGCACCCACAGCCTCGACGATCTCCGCGGTGATCGATTCGCCGACAATGCCGCGCACGTCGTAGGCCTTGAAGGAGGCCGAGAGGTCAAAAGTTTTTGTCTGGTCCATAGTCACGCGTCTTATCTTACGTTGCAGCCGAACCCGGCTGTGGAGGGGAGCCGGCGTTGTCGTGGCGTCACCGGGGCCGGCTGGGACCGGCTGGGACCGGGGGCAGCCCCGGCGCCACCGCTGTGATTGTCCACATAGCGGCGGCCGTGGCTTCGCCGCTGTCGGAGCGGGCTGGGATACTGAAGCAATGGCCAATAACCAGAACGCTGCAGTCCTGTCCGCTTCCGCCCCCGCCGATGCCGCCGGTTCCGCCGGCGGTTCCGGGACCCGGGAGCAGGCCCAGGAAGTGCTGCGCGTCCTGGTGGGGCACCCGGCGGCGGAGTTCCATGACGGCCAGTTTGAGGCCATCGAGGCACTCGTCGACGGCGGCCGGCGGGCCCTCGTGGTGCAGCGCACCGGCTGGGGAAAGTCGGCCGTGTACTTTGTCTCGTCCCTGCTGCTGCGCCGCCGCGGCGCCGGACCCACCCTGATTGTTTCCCCGCTGCTGGCCCTGATGCGTGACCAGGTGGCCGCCGCGGCGCGGGCCGGGGTCCGTGCGGTGGCCATCAACTCCGCCAACCAGCTGGAGTGGGACACCGTCCGCGAACAGCTCGCTGCGGACGAGGTCGACGTCCTGCTGGTCTCCCCGGAGCGCCTCACCAACCCCTCCTTCCGCGAGAACCAGCTGCCGGAACTGATCCGCCGCACCGGGCTCCTGGTCATCGACGAGGCGCACTGCATCTCGGACTGGGGCCACGATTTCCGTCCCGACTACCGGCGCATCGCGGACCTGATCACCCAGCTGCCGGAGTCCGTTCCGGTGCTGGCCACCACCGCCACCGCCAACTCCCGGGTGGTCCACGACATCGAGGAACAGCTGGGCGACGGAGTGCTGACCATCCGCGGGGCCCTGGGCCGTGAATCGCTCCGGCTGGGCGTGCTGAGCCTGCCGGACTCCAGGGACCGGCTCGGGTGGCTGCTCACGCACCTGGCAGACCTCCCCGGCAGCGGAATCATCTACACCCTGACGGTCTCCGCCGCCGAAGACACCGCCCGGCTCCTGGCCGAAGCGGGGCATGAGGTGCTCGCCTACACCGGACGCACTGACCCCGCCGACCGGGAACGCGCCGAGCAGCTCCTCAAGGACAACCAGGTCAAGGCCCTGGTCGCCACCTCCGCACTCGGCATGGGCTTCGACAAACCGGACCTCGGCTTCGTCGTGCACCTCGGGGCGCCGTCCTCGCCCGTGGCCTACTACCAGCAGGTCGGCCGTGCCGGCCGTGGCGCCGCCAATGCCGACGTGCTGCTGCTGCCCGGTTCCGAGGACCGTGACATCTGGCAGTACTTCGCCACCGCCTCGATGCCCTCGGAGCAAAAGGCCGGCGCCGTACTGACCGCCCTCGCCGAGGCGGGGACCGCCGTGTCCACCGTGGCGCTGGAAGCGCGGGTGGACCTGCGCCGGACGCCGCTGGAGCTGCTGCTGAAGGTGCTGGCGGTCGACGGCGCGGTGGAGCGTGTGGGCGGCGGCTGGCGGGCCACCGGCCGGCCGTGGACCTACGACGCCGAGCGCTACGGCCGGATCGCGGAGGCCCGCGTGGACGAGCAGGACTCCATGGTGATCTACCAGGACACCGCCGGCTGCCGGATGGAATACATCACCTCGGTCCTCGACGACGAGACCGCCCACGCCTGCGGCCGCTGCGACAACTGCGCCGGACAGTGGTTCCCCGCCGACATTGCCGCCTCCGCCACGGAAGCCGCGGGCCAGACCCTGAGCCGCGCCGGTGTCCCGCTGGAACCCCGGCTGCAGTGGCCCAGCGGCATGGACCGGCTGGGCGTGCCCGTGAAGGGCAAGATCAAACCCGACGAAAGCGTTGCCCACGGCAGGGCGCTGGCACGGCTCACCGACCTGGGCTGGGGCGGCGCGCTGCGCGAAGCCTTTGCCGCAGGCGCCCCTGACCGCACGGTGGACCCGGGCATGATGCAGGCCTGTGTCCAGGTGTTGCGCGAGTGGGGCACCGGTGACGCCCGCACCCCCGGCTGGAGCGGGGCCGGCCGACCCGCCGCCATCATCAGCATCCCGTCCCGCGGCAAGCCGGCCCTGGTGGACTCGCTGGCCCGGGGCATCTCCGAGATCGGCCGGATCCCGTACCTGGGGCAGCTGCAGCTCGAGCACGGCGGACCGACGGGAGGGCGGGGCGGCAACAGCGCCTACCGCCTCGCCGGCGTCTGGGAACGCCTCGCTGTGGGACCGGAGCTGGAAGCAGCCCTGGCCGGGATCCAGGGTCAGAGCGTGATGCTGATTGACGACCTGGTCGACAGCCGCTGGACGGTGACTGTCGCCGGCCGGGCCCTCAGGCTCGCGGGCGCCGGTGCGGTGCTGCCGCTGGTGCTGGGCCAGGCCGGCTGACCTCGGCTCCCGCGTGCCGGGGCAGCGTCAGGCTGTCCAGAGTGCTCAACAGCATGACCACGGCTATCGCCAGGAATGCGGCCCGGTAGGGTGCCGCCGGGTCCCCGGCTGCCCTCGCCCCGGCCAGCAGCGGGCCGCCGGCCTCGGCAACCCGGACCAGCAGCGCGCCGATGGCGATTCCGGCCGCCGCCGCGAGTTGCACGAGGGTCGCGGAAACGGCGTTGGCGGACGGCAGCTGGGCCGGCACGACGTCGGCGTACTGCACCGAGGCGTAGGCCGAGAACCCGATGGACCGGAAGGCTCCGCTGGCCACCAGCAAGGCAAAGATCACCGGCTCCGGGGTGCCGGCGTCGAGCAGGGCGCACAGCGCGAAGGTGACCGCCGAGGCCAGGGACGCGAAGACCAGCACCGGTTTGAAGCCGAAGCGCCGGATCAGCGGGGTGGTGGCCGGTTTGATCCCGATATTGCCAACAAACACTGCCGCCACGAGAACCCCGGCGTGCAGCGGATCCCAGCCGAAGCCGTTCTGGAACATCAGCGGCAGCAGGAAGGGCACGGCACTGATGGTCAGGCGGTAGATGAAACCGCCGGTGGCCGTGGCACGGAACGTCCGGGCGGAAAAGACCCTGAGGTCGAACAAGGGGGAGCGGGCCCCCCGCATCCACCAGACGGCTATCCCGAGGAACAGCAGCCCGGCGGTGATGCCGATGCCCGCCAGGCCGCCGGACTCGCGTCCGCCGGCCAGTTCCAGGCCCACCACAACGGCCCCCACGCCCAGTGTTGTGAGCGCCAGGCCCAGCCAGTCCAGACGCCGTTTGCGGTCACCCACGGTGTCCGGGACCAGCCGCAGGGCCGCGAGGAAGGCCGCGAGTCCCAGCGGCAGGTTGATCAGGAAGATCCAGTGCCAGGACAGGAACGTGGTGAGTGCGCCGCCCACCAGCGGAGCCAGCACGGGCGCCAGCAGCCCCGGCCAGACCAGATAGGCCGTGGCGCGGAGCAGGTCCTTCTTGGCCGTTCCGCGGAGCACCACGAGGGTGCCCACCGGGACCATCATGGCGCCGCCCGCGCCCTGCAGCACCCGGCTGAGGGTGAGCATGGTCAGGTCCTGGCTGAGCGCGCACAGCAGCGAGGCCACGGTGAACGTTGCGATGGCGAGGCAGAACACCCGCCGCGCCCCGAGCCGTTCAGCCAGCCAGCCGCTGAGCGGGATCCCCATCGCCACCGTCATGAGGTAGGCGGTCATGGTGATGTTGACGTCGGCTGACGGGACAGAGAAGTCCGCCGCGATGCTGGGGATCGCGGTGGTCAGGACGGTGCCGTCCAGGAACTCCATAAAGAATGTCGCGGCGACGAGCAGGGCCAGCCGGGGACTCCACCCGTCCGCGGCGGTGCCGGAAGCGGGCCGGCCCGGTGAAGGCTCACTCATGCGGGAGCGGTGGACTCCAGCACCGCCATGGCCGCGTTGTGCCCGCCGATCGCGCTGACGGCACCGCCGCGCCGGGCGCCGGAACCGCAGAGCACGATTTGCGGGTCATCCGTTGCGACGCCCCAGCGCTGCGCCGGGGTGTCCCGGGGCGCATCGTCCTCGACGAAGGGCCAGTCCAGGCCGCCGTGGAAGATGTTGCCCCGCGGCATGCCGACCGCACGCTCGATGTCCAGGGTCGTCTTCGTTTCGATACACGGCCGTCCGTCCGGGCCGCTCAGCAGCAGTTCCTCGATGGGTTCAGCCAGGACCGAGTTCAGCGACTTCAGGACCGCCGCCTGCAGCTCCGCCCGGCGCCGGTCGTTGTTTTCCGCCGTAATCAGCCGGTCCGGGACGTGCAGGCCGAACACGGTCAGGGTCTGCGCGCCGGCGGCCTGCAGCGCGGGGGAAAGAATGCTGGGGTCCGTGAGGGAATGGCAGTAGATCTCGCAGGGCAGCGGGTCGGGGATGGCGCCGGCCGCGGCGGCGAGGTAGGCGGCGTCGAGTTGCGACCAGGTCTCGTTGATGTGGAAGGTCCCGCCGAAGGCCGCCTCCGGGCTGACACTCTGGTCCAGCAGCCGGGGGAGCCGTTTCAGCAGCAGATTCACCTTGACCTGGGCGCCCTCCCGGAGATGGTTCGGGTTCCGCGGGGTATTCGAGGGCCCGTCGTGTCCCCTCAGCCGGTCCAGCACCACGGGGGCCACGTTGGCGAGAATCCACGAGGCGGTGGCCGTGTGCGCCGTGCCGCCGTGGCGGTAGCTGACCTCACCCCCCGGGCGGACGGCGGTGACGTCCGCGGACGTCAGAATGGTTGCCCCCGCGTCGCGGGCGGCCCGTTCCAGTTCGCCGGAAACCGCGCCCATGCCGCCGACGGGTACGTCCCAGTCGCCCGTTCCGCCGCCAACCAGGTGGTAGAGGAAGCAGATGTTCTGCTGCAGGTCCTCGTCGTCGGCCCGGGCGAAGGTTCCGATCAGGGCGTCCGTGAGCACGACGCCGCGGACCAGGTCGTGCTGGAGGTTCCGGGTGATGGCGTCACCGATTGGCCGTTCGATCATGGCATCCCATGCAGCTTCCGCCCCGGCTTCGGCCGCGAGTTTCCGCGCTTCGGAGCGGGTCGGCAGCGGTGAGGTCATGGTGGGCCAGAGGGTCTCGGTGAGTTGGCGGCAGCCGGCGTAGAAATCGGCGAAAGCCTGGAATTCGCCGTCGGCCGCCCCGACGGCGGTGAAGGACGCCGCGGTCGCCGCGGCATCGCCGTTATCGACCAGCAGGGCCTTCCTGCTGTCGTGCGGATCGGGCGTGTAGGACGAATACCGCCGCCGGGCCAGCCGGATGCGCAGGCCCAGGTCGTCAATGACCCGCTGCGGGAGGAGACTGACGAGGTAGGAATACCGCGACAGGCGGGCGTCGACGCCGTCGAACGCCTGGGCGGACACCGCGGCGCCGCCGGGATGTTCGAGCTTCTCCAGCAGCAGGACGTTCCGGCCGGCCTGGGACAGGTACGCTGCCGCAGCCAGGCCGTTGTGCCCGCCGCCGACGATGATCGCGTCAAACGCGGTGTTCCTTGGCGTGGTGTTCCGTGACATGGGCTAATCCTGCCATCCCGGTCCAACGCAAGGCGTCCGGTGTCCGGCACCCGGACGGTCGCGGCGGGTTCCCCGAAGCCCGCCGGAGTCCCCCGGGTACGCAAAAGGCCCCGGTCCAGGGACCGGGGCCAAACGCGGAGACGGGGGGATTTGAACCCCATTGCGAGGGTCGACTTTGAATCGATATAATCCGCGCCAGTACAGGGAAGTAGGCCCCATTCTGTCTGAAAAACCGAGTCGACTAAACCCGCTTAATAGGGGGCTATTCGACTGCACATCCCCCCATTGGGGGGATGGTTCTGACAACAAAAGCGCCCCACCATCCGAAGATGATGGGGCGCTGATGGGGTGGGGACACTGCCGGTCTTACTTAGCCCTAGAATCAGTCCATGACTATTGGGGAAAAGCTTCTGGAACTGTCCGCCGAATACCACCAGGCTAAGGCCGTCCGTGAGAACTGGGGCGAGCAGCACACTGGCATCCCCGCCGGGCGTGAGCCTGTCGTGATCGCCGCAGAGTACGAGACGGCGCTGCGGTCCCTGCTGGCCTAGACGACCGGCAGGCGCCGGGCGTACAGGTCAACCCAGCGGGAGACGGTTGTGGAGAACTCAAGCCCAACTTTCGTTGCGGTCTTGAACTCGGGAATCTGCGCGGAAATGATGAGCTTGTCGTTCAGGTAGCACCACACGCTCTCACCTTCACAGATGACCTTCATCCGGTCACCCGCGCCTGGGACCGTGATCGAGGTGCCGAGCACGACGGTCGCGCCGGCAACGCACCGGACGAGTTCAAACCGGGTCGCTGAGCGTGCCTTGAAGATCAGGAAGTTGCTGACGTCCTGCACCCGGAAGATCAGGTGGTTATCGTTCGATGCCGGGTCCGGGGCGGTGAGGGTTACGCCGCACTCGAAGTCGGACACACCGATTTCGTAGGCGAGGACTTTACGGCCCGCGGTGGGCGCGTAGATCCGTTCACCGATGACGCCCGTGACTCCCGAGAGTTCAAGGTACGTGCCGCCGCTGGTTGGCGCCCCGATAGCAGTGGTCGAGTCGGCGCGGCGTACCGTGTCACCGAGCAGGTAGGGCTTGGCGGGCCGGGACGCCTGCACCATGTCCACTGGGACCTGCCGTGACGCGGGGCCGCGGCGGGCGTGCCCGATCAGGTCAGTGACCAGGTAGTCCGCGATGGTGTCGTAGCCCAGCAGTGTCGGGTGGACGATGTCGTTCATAAGCCCGCGGGTGTTGGCTTTGGGCTTGGCGAGGCGTCCGAATACACGGTCCTGCGCGTTCCACATGACGACGTTCTGCCACTTGTTTGCCAGCAGCGAGTACGCTTCGAACAGGATCAGGCTGTACGCCTGCGCGCTTGCCAGCGGGTTGACGGTCGCCGTGGTGCCACTGTCGGTCAGAAACGAGTTGGGCATACGCAGGACGATGTCCGCGTTCGGCAGCGCCGTCCGTAGATAGTTGATATTGCCCTCGATGATCGTGACCAACTGCGCCGCCGATACGCCGCCGAGGCGGACGTCGTTGATGCCGTGGCTGTAGATGATGAGGTCCGGGGCGGACGCTACCACTTCGGCCTTCTTTGCCGCGTCTACAGCCCATTCGGATGCTTTGATGCCGGTGTAGCCGTGCGCGACGATGTTGGTCGTCAGGACTCCTTCCAGCCCTTCGCCGGGCAGTGTGTGGATCTCGCGCATCTGATCGCGGACGCGCTTGCCGTCGCCGCCAGGGTCGGAGGTTGAGTCTCCCACGATGGCGATCTTCGCCGTAGCGGGGGATGCCAGCAGCTTCGCGTGCCAGCGCTTCAGGCTGGGCGGTGTAGTAGAGACGTCCGCCTTGTTGGCTACGGCGGCGGGGACAGTCGCCGTAACTTGGTCCCCGATAGTGGTATTGAGTGCCGCGGTCCCAAGCCGTGCGGGCAGGTTGGCGTCCTCCACCTTCACGCCGCCCGGGAGTTTGAAGTCGTCCCCTACTGAGACAATGCGTTGAACCATGTCATGCTCCGATCAGGTAGAAGCCGGGGTAGACCGGATCCGGGGTGAGTGCTGGGGGTGCGGCGATAGTTACGGCGCCCGTCTGACCGTTCACCGATGTGACTGTGGCGGTGGGTGCGGACACTGGCAGACTGACGGATCCGCCGGGCAGGTTGTCGAAGTCCGTGGTTGTCTGACCCATGACGGGTTGCCAGTTCTTTCGGACCGTCTTGGGTTTCCCGCCGAAGTGGGTGCGGCGTGTGACGACGTAAGCCCATCCCGTGAACGTGTTGCCCGCCTGGTCAGTGAAGCCCGGCTGATCCGTGAACGGGGCAGTCAACGAGCCGGGGATACCAACCGCGGGCGAGACAGTCTCCTCGAAGTTATCCACGGGCTGACCCGTAGCAGACCACACAACGCTGGCCGTCGGTTCAATAGTGATTTCCGTCTTCGTCGCATCAGTGCCGAGAACGGTGATCGGATTGGAAAAAGTTAGGGTGGCGAGCTGCACGCCGGATGGGTAAGACATGGCAACACTCATTTCTGGGTTAGACGACGAAGTAGAACCCCGGGTTCGCAACGTCAGGGATGAGGGATCCGGCGCCCGGCCCAGCCGCGCCAGTCGCTAGGGCTGATTCGACGTAGTTGAGACGGCTGCGCGCGGCCTGGTGTTCCGTCTCCGCAACCTGTGCGTTGTCGGCTATGGCGTTGTCGCCGCCCCGGACTAGCTCTTGGCCGTCTGGTTTCTTGAATCCGAGCGGCGTGGTGGTCACGGCCATGTCGGGGGCCTCCTTCGCGGGGCATAATAAGGGTTGACAAAGCGTGCAAGTCTAAAATGTGACGGTAACGATTTGAATGTGACGCGACCACGCCGCGAGTCAGGCTGAGTGCTTGCCCTCGGATGCCTCTGACGGCGTCATGTAGCCGGCGACGAACACCAGCACCGACGTGATCGCGCCCTGAACCTGGTTCGGCACCTCGACGCCCGCCAGTGTCAGTAGCCATGCGAGGATCGTGGTTACGGCGGCGGCAACAACCGCGGCGGTAACTTTCGGGTTCACGTTCATCAGGACTCCTCTACGGTGATCCGGAGCTTGGTAGCAAGGGCTTGAAGGTCGCGAGTTTCGAGCTGTTCGGACAGGGCCTTAGCGATTCCCGCGACGTCCACACTGCCCGGCTGGATGCCCACGACGTCGGCGCGCAACTGCTTGAGCCAGTCGAACAGGTTCCGCCCGTCCACGCGCTCGTTATAGAGGACCACTGCCGGGATCGCCTCAGCCGCAGCAGCAGCACGCCCGGCCTTGATGTTGCCCTGGCGGACCCACTCATACGCGGGCACGAACGACCCCGGCTGGTTCGGATCCTCGATGGGGTGTGACCAGATTTCATCCAATGTCGGCATGTCATCCTCCTCGGATGTGTTGGTGTTGCTTTTTGGGGTGATGCTGCCAGCCGCTGCGAGGCCGGTCCCGAAGAACGGTTCGGGGTTGGTGCGCCCGTAGATGAGCCCGCCGCCGGTTCGGTACGTGAGATCCACCAGGGCCTCGACGTGAACGTGTGGGGCTACCTTCGTTGTCCGGGTCTTCGTGTTCCCGGACTTGCCGATTAGCTGGCCTTCCGTGACGCGCATCCCGGGGCGCACTGCGTCATTGTTTGATTGGTGCGCAATGGCGCTGATCCAGCCGTTGTGCTGGATGACCGTGAGGATGCCGCCGAAGTTGTAGTAGAACAACCACTTGCGGATGTCGCCGGACCCTGGCAGGTCTTCGGTCCACCCCGCATAGAGCACCGTGCCGTCAGCCGGCGCATAGATCGGCGTACCGACAGGGCAGCCGATGTCCTGCCCTGCGTGCCCGTGCGGCTGGTAGTTGCCGTAGAGCCAGACGTAATAGCCCATGCCGCTATCGGGGCTGGGGTTCGCAACGACTCCCGCCGTAGCGCCGCTGCCGAAATGCTGGCTTGTTCGGAACTCGCTCGATACGGGCCTCATGCCTGCTCTCGTTCCTGCTGCTCGTGGTGCCGGTCGATGAGGCTGGGGTCAAGGTGGGGTTTCAAAGATTCGGGAACACCGGGCATGGGCGGCCTCGATCCGCCGCGCGCCCACAACACCATGCGCTCAATGAAGTTGATCGCCGTCGAGAAGTTCCGCGACATCAAGTTCAGATCCTTGCGGAGGTCCTTCACGTCATCTTCTAGGGTTTCGATGCGCTCCATGAGGTTCTTAGCGAACGTCACCGCAGTCGCTTCCTTTGAGGTCTTCGCGGCCGTCCGCCCCGCATACGTCGCACCATAAGCGCCGCCTGCCAGCACGGCGAAGATGCCGACAAGGGTTAGTAGTTGGTCAGGGTTCACGGGTTTTCCTTGCGTCTCGGTCGAACTCGCCCTGCATCCCAGAGACGATCATGGAAGTAGCGCCGAACGCCCAGTAGATCGCCGCGGACACAAGCCCCAGCAGCGGGCCACCGAACGCGATGCCAATCAGGAACAACGCGCCCCACACAGCCGGCGCGAACACGAGGGCACTAAATCCGATCCAGTCCTTCGGGCGGCACAGGAACGCGGACACCGAAGCGATAACCGCCGAGACGATCCACAGGGCGGCGAGCGGGGCGATGGGGATGTGCAGCTGCTCAAGGTAGCCGAGCGCGGCGACCCTGCTGGACGCTTCCGGGGCCGTAATGAAACTGACCCCGACAAACACGTAGATGAACGCGAAGAGGAGTTGAAACGCGCCGCGACGTCCGTTGATTTTGGGTATGGTGCGCATTGGTTGCCTCCCGGCGAGTTTGTGCCCGCCGGGGTTGGCTGGCGTATGGTGTGAACTCGTGCGGTCCCGGGGCGCAATCCCGGGGCCGCGCGTTGGGTGAGGGTGTTACCCGATCTTGCTGATGCGTGCCAGGGTGGACCATGTTTGGGCGGCGCCGCTGGTCTGGTAGAACTTCACGTAGACCCTGCCGCCCGCGGTCGGGAAGTACACGACGGGGGCTGCGATGAGGCATTCGGACGCGCCCGGTGTCGGGTATTCCTGCCCGTACACGGAGTTGCCGAACTCGGACTGCAGTGTTGCTTTCGTGAAGCCGGAGACGGTGCCGGACGAGAGAACCATGTGCGCCGAGATGGAGTAGAGGCCCGGCTGCGTGAACTGGATGCAATCAGCGACCGGGAACGACACGAACGTGCTGTCGGTCGAGTTCGCGCCACTGATGGTGAGCTGCCCTGACCCCCACGGCTGGGACGGTTGCACGACGATTGATGCGCTGGCTTCTGCGTAAATGAACTGCACCCATTTGGTCCCGTTCCACTTCTGCTTAGGCATGGTCGTGTCCCCGGTGATGATGACCTCAGTACCGATGGGGAGTACGCCGCCGGGTGCGAGGGCTGCGAGGGCGTTACGTGCCGCCGTGTCAGGCACGCGGATAGGGACGCTCAGTGACAGTGCGAGCTTCACGAGGTCGCCGGTCAGTTCGTAGGGGTCGCTATTGGTTGGGACGACGGCGCCGTTGTAGAGGGTCTGGGTCATTAGTTCGTCCAATCAAATTCGAGCTTGCCTGATTCGGGGTCTTTGAGGCGCCCGACGAAACCGGCATAAGGGTCGCCGGATATGGAAATGCCGCCCCCGTTGACGAGTGCGGCATGGAAACTGCTGGGGAGTGTCACCCATTGGGGCGGCGCGTTCTGCGCAACGGACACGTCAAACGGGCCAACGGTTCGGCTCACGTCACCGCCTGGCTGGTCGGGGCTGGTGTGCGCGTACAAGTGGATTGTTGCGTTACCGGACCCGCCGACACCGAGACGCGCCGGGATGCGGAACCGTGCCGCCGCAATGTTCCGGCCCGACAGAACCTTGTTGCCGGCGCCGTAGAACCAGGCGCCCGTCATCGCATACCCGCCCCACGAGCCGGTGTACACGTCTTCACCGCCGCGCTGGGAGGTAGCCCAACGACCCCACCCGCCAACGCCCCACGTATCCGATTTCGTCGCCGCAGTCCGCACAGTACCCGTCGCCACAACACTGCCGGGCGGGGTTGGTGCGGGCGCTACGGGTGTTGGTGCCGCCGTGGGAACCTTGCCGATGATGGACGGCTGACCCGCCGCCCAATCCAGCAGGACGACGTCACCGAGGTTGTATGTGCCGACGAACCGTTCAGCCTCATACGCGACACCATCGTGTCCGGTGAAAGCTATCCGTGTGCCGGGGCCTGCAGGAATGACCGCCGTAACCGTGCCCGTTGATGGTCGGGGCTGGTCCGTGTAGCCGCCCATCACGAGCGCCGACGACTGCCCGCGATCATCGGTGGTGATGTCCACGACGATAGGACCGCCCTGCAGCGGCTGGATCGGGTCCAACCAGCGGCAGGTTAGCAGGTTCCCGCCGACGTCCGCGAACCACGCCGCGCCATCCCAAAACGCGGTCCCATACGTGCGGCGGGTGTTGCCGCCGGGGATAGCGCCCATCGTGTATTTCAAGCCAGTCACGGGGCCTCCTTAGGGCAGGTTGTTCCAAGTAGTCGGCGGGAGTTGACCCCAGGTGCCGGGCATCCGGTCCCACGTCAGCGGCGGCATCCCGGCGGTGATGTGCTTAGCCCAATCGGTGCGGGCAACAGCAGACGAGACATCCGAGTACGAACACGCCACAGTTAGTGACGTGCCGCCCGGAACCGTCGAACCACTGCGCCGGACAGACGTGACCTGCCCCGGAATGTAAGCGACGTGCCCAGCCGCGACAGGGCACCCGACCTCGATCCAGTCACCGGCCTGCAACTCGGGGCGCGGGACAGTCTCAACCGCCAACTCGACGGCGAGGGATGACAGGAACTCATCACGCAGACGGTACGCATAATCGGACGCCTGCCCCGCCGTCGTAATCATCTCCGAACTGTAGAAGAACGGTGCGCGACCATGAGGCCCGCCATACCGCAGCGGGCCCGTATCAATGGACACCGTCGCCCGGACAGGCTTACCGTCCTCGGAGTCCTTACCCTCAACAACCCAACGGTTTACGAGCCCATCCACGGACTGCTTCCGCGTCACGGACACAAGTCCCGCGGTAGGTTCAACACGCCAGACCGGCTCCGAACGTGCCGGGTAAATGTGGCACTCACCGTCACCGCCCATCCGGTATCGGGCATTCACGCGGGCGGCCAAGTCCTGCACAGCCTCCAACCGTTCCCGGTCAAACACCAGCAGCGGCGACACGTTCGCATCCGACACGCCCGCATCAACAATCAGCGGGAAATGTCGTTCCGTCAGCCTGGCAATCTCAGCCAGCACAGTCCCCGACGACGCCGACTCGGGCGCCTCGAACCTGTCCCGGTCAACGTTCGCCGTCAAGTCCACAGCCTCAAGCTTCACAACACCCGTCGTGACGTACACGCGGCGCTTGTGCGGCTCCAAAACACTGTCAGGCTCCGAATACCCATACTCAGCAATTACGCGCGAATCAACGGCCGCTGTGGGTTCGTTCGACGTCACCCGGAACCGGCCATAATTCACCGACCCAGAACCGCCAACGTTGTAAATGACCCGCAGCTCAGTACCCGCAACAGACAGCGCATCCTCAAACCGCCACGCACCCAACGAACCATCAGGATCCGCAACCGTCAGGCTAAGCTTCTGCCCAACCTTCACCGAATCCCCGGCATCATCAGACGCCGACCAATCAATAACATCCAACGGCTCAGGCACCGCCAAAACACCATCCCGCCACGCCCAAACCGTCAAACTGTCAGCAGGCCGCGAACCCCCCAACGCATCCCGCGAAACCTCATCAATCGGACGCACATCAGCCTCCCAGCGGGTTCTTCAAATCATCAAGATAGGACTTGCCCGCCATCAGATCCTGCTTCTGCCCATAGGTGGAAAACAGAATCGCAACATCGCCATAAGTGAACGTCGCAGTCAACACACGGATCGTCGGGGCCGCGACAACATCTGACTTCATCTCCCACCAAGTGAGTTCGCCGCCCCACGCCACATCCACCGGGACCTGCGTGGCCGTCGCGTTCGCCAGGAACAACGTCCCCGGTAACTCGAACTCGCCCCACGACGGCAACGGCCTGAACAACAGTTGCGCCGTGGACCGGAGCAACGACTTCAGCCGCGCGTTCTCCTCCATCGAACGGACACCCAACGACGTGTCAAGGTTTCGTTCCGCCATCCGCTGACCAAAGAGCGCCATCGGCTTATCGGAGCCCATGATGTTGTACACCTGCACGTCCGCCGCGTACTCCAACGCCGACAACGCCGACGCCCGCAAATAAGCCCCGCTGCCATCCTTCCCGCCAGTCACAGGGACCGCCGACTGTGGAATGAGCGGGTCCATGATCCAGCCCGTCACTGAATCAACCGTCACCGCTGAACTGGTGACACGGCTCGCCCCTGACGGACCGGAAATCACCTCAACCTCGTAGCTGATCGGCCGACCCAACGGCGCATCGTAGTCGATGATGTACGCCGCATCATTCATGCCAGCACGCCGCGCGCCGCGGACAGGATTACGTTCCCCATCCGCGACACGCCACACACTCACAACAGACGCGCCAACACCCAACCCCGTCACAGTCACACCAACACGCGGGGCAGGGGCCGACAACAGCGCCTCAACACTTACAGCAGCCACTAGCGGCCCCTCCTCATACTCTGGGATTGACTATCCGCTGAAGCGATGGCGGAACCCGCGACGCTGAACATGCGCGAATCCAACTGCTCATTGCCGATCATCACGGTTACTGCCGGGGCGGATACGGTGACATTCGAACTGCCGGCGGAAGATCTGCCCGCAGCGAACCCACTGAACGATTGCGTCTGCCCGTAGCCGCCAGCCATAGACTTCGACGGTGCGGCGTACCCGTTGTTGTAGGCGTCAAAAGTTTTGACGCCGTACTGGGCAACCTTCGACGCGCGAATGACGTACTCACCATTGGACAGGCGGGCATTGATCTCATCCGACGTTCCCGTGCCAGGCCCGCGAACATAACCCGCCGTAGCGAAGTTCCGAACCGCGCCGCCATCAGCGAACTTGATAAGCCCGCCGTCACGGTGCGCCTGAGCCATATTGCTCATGCCCGCATCGCTAGCCCGGTCCCGAACTGCGGTCCCAGACTCCGTGTACTGAACATGAACACTGAGCTGCTTGAACGTCGGCATACGGTCAACTACGCCCTTGATCCGCTCCAGTTCAGACGTGGCCTTGTCCTCAACCCACGTCTTGATCGGGACTTCCTTGGGGATACCCAGCGCCTTACGCGCCATCGTGTCCGCAGCGTCACCCGTTACGCCGAGCTGTCCAGCGGCTTTGATTAGGTCGTCGTAGCTGGTCTGCAGGCCCTCTTGCAACTTCGCCTGCGCAGCCGCCGAGCCCTCAGTCGCCAGGGTTTCCTCGG
Organism: Pseudarthrobacter sp. RHLT1-30-1; assembly: GCF_059383415.1. Taxonomy (NCBI): domain Bacteria; kingdom Bacillati; phylum Actinomycetota; class Actinomycetes; order Micrococcales; family Micrococcaceae; genus Pseudarthrobacter; species Pseudarthrobacter sp. RHLT1-30-1. Next base: position 47,756 of record NZ_JBWZCG010000024.1, on the reverse strand, counting down.
CGGTCGCTGTCATGGCTGACATAGCTGCCTTGGCGATGCCGTTGTACGCCGTCTGGTTGTTACGGCCCTTCTCGGTGTTGATGTCCAACGACTTACCGTTGGTTGTCACAGACTCGGTCATGGCGTCGATTGATGCCTGATACGCAATAGACGCATCAGACGAGGACAGTGACAGCAGCCCGGCGTTGAACAGCGACCGCGTAAATGCGTCGATGTCCACAACCGCGCCCTCGGCACTAAGTCCCACGGCCTCCAGCGCCTCAGCCATTGCCTCGTCCGCGAGGGCCTTCCGCTCGGTAGCGGTGGCCGCGTTCTCGGTAGCAGTCTGAGCCGCCGCCATCCGCGCCGGGATCTTGCCCGCAGCGAGGTCGAGCAGCTCGCTAGGTTCCAGCGCTACGCCAGCGGCTTGCCCCAGCTTCAGGAGCGCGTCCTTGTAGCCGGGCATCTTATCGAGCGCCTCCTGCGCGCCCTGCCCGTTCTTCTGGAACTCCTCCGTGAGCAGGTTGAACGTCTTCGCCGCAGACTCAGCCCCGCCGTTAGACGCGACCTCACCGAGGGTATCGCCGAGGCCCTTTAGCTTGTCGTCAAGCTGACCGAGCGCACTCTTAGGAAAGCCGATCGCACTCGTGAAGCCGTCGAAGAACTGGTTTACGTTAGCCTGCCAGTCGTTCTTGGTGAGCTTGCCGATAGCGTCCGACAGGTTGTTCACGCCGGTCACGGTCGAGGATCCGCCGAAGTTTTCAAAGGACTGGAACAGTGAATCGAGCCCGGTGGAATCTGCGCCTTTACTGGCCGCCGATACCTTCATAATCGCGCCGGCGTACTCGGTTGTGGTGGTCGTCTGCTTTTCCGTGAAGATCGCGCCGATAGCACCGAGCGCCAGGAGGGCGACCATCGCCACGCCCGCGCCCTTCGCGACCCGCCCAATGCCCGCGGCGAGCGGTACGTTAGTAGCAGCGAGGGTGCGGAACGCGGCGCGGGTAGCCAACACCTTCGGGAGCAGCGTGAGGAACCCGCCAGCCAGCAGCGCCGTGACGCCAACAACACCAGCCATGCCGGTAGCCAGCCCCAGGACCTCAGGCTTGACCTTGCCGACAGCGTCGATAACATCCTCAAGGCCCTGCACCATACTGCGGAGTGCCGTAGCGGCGGCGCCGCCGCCCTGGATGAGGACGGTATCGAACGAGCCGCCCAACTTCTCCAGGTCGCCCGCGAGGTTGTCCTGCTTGATCGCCGCGGTAGAGGCGGCGAAGCCTGCCTCGTTGACAGCCGAAATCCAGCCGCCGATACCCGCCGCGCCCTGCTCGTAAAGAACATTTGACGCCCGGACAGCGTCAGACCCGAAGATGATCTTCTGCGAAGCGGCGCGCTGCTCAACCGACAGATCCTTCATCGAGGTCTGCAGCACGCCGGCGAACTTGGACATACCGATAAACTCGCCCTGCGCGTCATAGGCGGAGATGCCCAGCCGCTCCATCTCGGTTTTCGCCGCCACTGAGGACGGGGTGAGGGCCTGCAGCATCGTCTTGAATGACGTGCCGGCGTCGGAGCCGATCAAGCCCGCAGAAGCGAACGCCGCGAGCGTGCCCGTGGTCTCCTCGATAGTCAGACCGGTAGCGGCGGCAACAAGCCCGCCCTGCTTCAGGGCCATGCCCAGGTCCTCAACGGAACCCTGCGCCTTACCCGCACCAGCCGCCAGAAGGTCCGCGACGTGCGGCAGGTCCGAGCCCTTGAGCTTGAACTGGGTCATCGCCGTAGCCGCGAGTTCCGCAGCATCAGCAACACCGAGGGAGCCGGCCGCAGCCAGGGACAGCGCGCCTGCAAGCCCGCCGTTCAGGATGTCCGCCGTGGTGACGCCAGCCTTAGCCAGTTCGCTAATCGCGTCCGCTGCTTCCTTTGCGGAGAACGACGTATCGGCACCCATCTCAATAGCCGCGTCCCGCAAAAGCTGCATGTTCCCGGCAGACTCGTGAGTTGCGGCGCTGACCTCAGACATCGCCTTATCGAACTCGGCGTACTTGGCAATAGCCAACCCGACGCCAGCCACGACAGCGGCACCGAACGCCAGCAGGGTTCCACCAGCTTTGTCCCACGCATCTTCGTGGTCGCGGGCGGATGCGGCGAGGCGTCCCATAGTCGTCGTAGCTTCGCCAGCGGCCGCAGTTGCGTGCTGCTGCTGCGCGGCGAACTCGCGGGTAGCATCACTGGCAGTCTCAAGCCCAACCTCGGCAGCGTGCGCCTCCGTGACCATATTCCCGAACTGGTCCGTCAACTGGCCCGCGGAGTTGTACGTCAGTCCGAATCCCTGAGCCGCGGTCTGCGCAGCCTTGCCAGCATCATTCAGCGCGGCGCGGGTGTCACGAGCTGCCGCCTGCGTCTGGGTCATGGCCGTTACGGTCGTCTGCCCGGATTCGCCAGTAGCGCGCCCCAGATCACGGGCTGCAGTCGCGGCTTGATCCATCTGGCGCCTAAAGTCGCCAATCTCTGCGCGGATTCTTACGACAACGTCACGAGCACCAGCCATTGGCTATACCTCCACTGTGTGGTTAAATTGCCGAATGACTCAGCAGGGGGAAATTGTGAAGACGCCAGGTAGGAACCTCATCGCGGCGGGGGCGGTCATTGCCGTGCTCGGCGTAGTGCTGAGCATCATGGCGACCATGTCCACGCACGTAGACAAGTACGGGATCGAGACGCAGGGGACGCCGTCAGCGGCGGCAATTATTATGGTCATCGGCGGGCTGCTTTTCGCCGGGATCGGCTTCGCGCGGCGCATGCTCGCTACCCGCTAAGCCCAGCCCTCAACCTCGCGGACAGCGATCTTCTGACCCGGGAATGTCTCGCGCTTCTCGTTCTCGCGCAAGGCCTCCAGCGGCGCGCAACCCTCACAAATGATCTGATCGTCAACCTCATGGCGCCCGACGTTATGATCGCCGCGGGTCACAGAATGATGCAGCCCGCACCCGGGACACAACCCATCCTCATAAGCGGTGAGAGCCAGCGCCATGACCCGGTCAGCGAAAGTCCACGTACCGTCAGCCTTACGCCCGCGCATGACCGTCTGCGGAACCTTCCAGTCACGGGCCGTACGCGCCTCTAAGAGGACGTGAGCCCATCGTCGGTCGGCGAGGGCGTCAACGATTTTGGGACAGTAACCTGCGGCGCCTCATTCGATGCGCGGGAATAGGCCGCGGAGATAAGTGCGATCTGCGCGTCACCGACCCGCGTGTACAACTTGCGGACCTGCTCAACGTTCAGCTTCGGGGACACAACAGCCGCCGCAATCGTGCGGACATTCACCTCACGGGCGATCACAGCATCAGCCGCAGCGTTCGCCATCGTCCGCGCCAGGGTGTTGACGTCGTTGACGTTCGTAATCTCAAGGCGCTTGCACTTCTCGCGCCCCTCCTGCCGAGCCTCAGCCGCAGCCTTGTCAGCCTCACCCTTGAGTTCGGCCTTCACCGCCGTAGCAATCGCGTCCTGCTCCTGGTCATCGAGGAACGAAACCCTGAAGATCAGCTTGGAAGCATCGAGCGCGAGATACAGGGTGTCGATCTTCTCCTGCAGCTTCCCGCCCGTCGATTCCCCGGCAGCACGGTCCTCCTCGGGGATCTCCGCAACCTGCCGCTTCTGCGCTTCCAGTTCGTCAATGTCCGCGAGCAGATCAGGGCGGGCGTACAGCGTCACAGAACGCTCCGTGCGCTGAATCCCGTCGAGCCAGTTGTCAAGGTCAAAGTCGTCAGTGCCGGGTGTTTCAGACATAGGAAAACCTCCAAGGTTTTTGAATGTGTGGGGGCAAGGTTTAGGGGGGTGGAACGCCGAGCGGGAGGAACCTTGGAAAACCTCCCGCCCGGCAGCTTTATGGGCTAGGCCGCGGCGACGATAGCGCGCTCGTCAACGTTGTCCTGCACGGAGAACGTGACCTTGAACTTCTCGTAGCCGGCGCCACTAGGGGAAAGAACCTGCGGGGTGCCAGTGATGATCTCGAACACGCGAACCTCATCCAGCGCGGCGAACGGAACCTCGTGCGCCTTCTCGCCATCAGCGATCTGACCGATGCGCTCCACGAGGTAGCCGTGAATACCCTTCGCGGTGAACGTGGTCCACGCCTTGTCGTCAACGGCGTCCTTCCACCGGAACATGTCGAACGCGGCCTCGTAGTTCGTGCGGCCCGGAACCGTCGAGTTGGACGAGGCGCACGCGGCGGGGTCGTTGATCGAGTCATCGCCCGTGGAACCCAGCGCATAGTTAGCCGCGGTCACGTTGCACGACAGTTCCAGCACGCCGACACCCGACAGGGACGCCAGCAACGGGGCGTGGTAGTTCGCGAGAGTAGGGACAAACACCAGACGCCGGTTAGCGTCCGTAAGCATTTTCTGACCGGCCATTTACTTGCCTGCTTTCTTGAGGGAAGGAGTTTCTGAGAGCTGAGGAAAGCGGCCATCAAGCCAGGTTTCCGGCACCGGATTGCCAAGCTTGGCGCCGGTAGATTTGTCGAAGACGTAGACCAACTTGCGCGGGTCATAGGTCCGGGGTTTGACCGGTTCCGGCGCGCTTTCGGGCACGACAGAAACGGCCGGTTTGGGATCAGCCAAACGAGCCTCCTAGTTGGTGCGCCTAAGCGCGCTGAGACGTGAACGGGTATTCGTCCACGCAGAAAACGGGGTGCGCCTTCGTGTCAGGGACCGTCACGTCATAGTCAGGCTGCGCATCAATAAGCGACGTCTGCTTCAGCCGTGACGGGGACCAGCCAGGGACGGTCGGTGTGCGGGCGTTCAGGGCGGCACGGACAGCATCAACCATGACGAGCAACTGCGCACCCGTCGCCCCCGCATAGGTGATCTTCGGGCGCAACGTCAGCGTGTCAGGATCGCCGCACAACGCCTCCGTGTCCACCGACCCAATGCCGCCCCACAACAGGACGTAAGGGTACGTAGGGAGCGCGGGAACGTCCCACTGGTAAACGGTGTACTTGACCGGGATCATCGCCTGTATGGCGTCGTAATGGGCGCGTAGGCTCATTCGAGAATCACCTCAGCAAGACGGGCGAGTGCTTCGGTAACGTTCGGCTGCTCAGCTTCAAGCGCGCCGATAGGATCCGGCAACGTTCCGCCGCCGCCCTTGGACCAGCCCCAGTACGCGCCGAGTAGACCAGCCGCCGCGTTACGTTCCTTCTGCGGACCAATCTCGCCCTCAACAAAAGCAGCCGTCACGGTCAGGTCATACCCAATCGAACGCGCCAACCCCTTGAAGTGAGTCGAGCCGGCGGCTTCACGCATGAGTTGGTTCTTCACGTTCAACGAACCCTTAGACACAACCTGCTTTACCTCGCGCTCAACCCTGCCAGGCGCCGAGGATAGCGACGCAGCGAGTGCAGCAATCTCGTCACTCAAGCGACCACCTCGGAAACCGTTGTGCGCTGGGCCGTCGCGTAAGACTTGTGAAACAACTCGACAACACGGAACGCCGAACCAACCATCTGCGGGTCCAGCACCGACGCCGTCAACGTCACGACGTCATCGACAGCCAACGGACCAGCCGCAACCGGGAAATCAACCCGCGAATCCTGCAGAGTGAACTGATGCCCGCCCGCGCTAGGGTTGCTGGCTTGCGTCGCCGTCCGCTGCACCTTGCACGCGCCCTCATAGACCAGCGTCAGGGTAGGCGCAACGTTGCCGTCCGGGTCGGTCACAAGCGCGCCCGGACGGTTGACTGTGCAGGCATCCAGCATCAGGGACTCGGCCTGCGCCCTCAAGAATGGGAGGACGCCGACAATGTCCTCCATGAAACTCACTGCCCGCCGCCCTCAAAGATCGGGACGCCCGCAATATCGACGCCGCAAGAGCAATACAGCGCGCCGAAGTTCAGGCTGCACCACGCCAAATGACGTGACCATCCGGCGCCGACCTGATCCACCGAGAACGCGCCGCTAGTCTCAACCAGCCCCAGCAGCGCCCACCACTCATCCAGGATCGCAACACGACCCCGAGCAGACTGGTAAGAGCGCGAAGACGAACCGTCATCAACAGAGATCGTGACCTGAGTCGCATCGTCAGGGCGCTTGATGTGCGCCACGACAGCCTCGCGGACAACATAATCAAGCTTCGCCCAGTCAGGTTCCGCCGCGTTCAGTTTGACCCGCCGCGCCTCAATGAGCATCACAGCATCATCAATCCACATGTACCACTGCTGCTCGGTGACTGAACCAGCCTCGGGGGCGGTCATCCCAAGCGCGACCGCAAGCATGTTAGGTGTCACTGACATGACCGCCCCTTTCGGTTATTTGCTGGCTTCGGATTTCACGCCGTTTGCCCGGCGAGGTGCGGGCTTCTCGTCAGCTTTGTCAGCCGCGACCCACTCGCTACCCAGCAGGGCAGCGGTGGACTCGTCAACCGTCATCACGGCGCCGGTCAACTCGCTACGCAGACGAGGCATTAGACCAGGTCAACGATCTTGGCGAAGTTACGGTTGATCTCAGCGATGCCCCAGCCGTAAACAACCTCGGCGCGGAAAGCGACCTGGTTGTTACGCTTCAGGTCGCCATTGCCGTCCGGGTCACCGAACTCGATGAGCTCCAGGCCGATGGCGCGCTGGATGCCCCAGCGGACAGCGGAGAAGTCACCGACGATGGCACGGATCTTCGTGTCAACAGCGGCGACGCCGGTAGCGCCGACCGTCTTGGAAGTAGCCGCACGCAGAGACTCGAACGTGGAAGCCTCGTTCGAGAATGTGAACTCCGGGTAGAGCTTCTGGCCGGTGGATGCGATGCGCTGGCCCGAGATCTTCGCAGCGAACTTCGGATCCATTGCGATGCCGTTGGGCACGCCATCGACGGCCAGCAGCGCAGCAATCGCGGCGTCAGTGGACACGTAGGGGGCGTCAGCGGCGCCCAGTTCAACGGCGGTCGTCGCGGAGGTGAGACGCTGCATCCCAGCAACGACAGCGCCGGTCTTCGGGTTGATGCCGTGGATCACGCCGTAATCTAGCGCGCGGGACAGTGCCGGCTGAATCTGGTTCAGGATCTCCTGGATGACGCCGAGCTGGTGGTCCTCGTCAGCCCACTGGACTTCATTCGTGAACCGGATGGTCTTCTGGAACTTGAAGGGCTCGATGGTCTGAGTAGTCTTCGTTACATCGTTCGAGGACTTGTTAGCCCCTTCGCCGACATACTCAGCTTCGCCGGAATCGAAGACGAAAGCCTCGCCCGCGCCGAACTTCATCGGGATAGAACCCGAGAGCTGCGAAATGGTCGAGCCCTTGTGGATGTTGTTTACCCACGGTTCGAGCAGCTGCTTCGGGATGGTCAGTGAGCCGGTAGTGAGAGCGGCCATGTGTTACTCCTTATTGAATAGCTTGCGAGCGAAGCCCCGGAGGTCTTCGTCGTCTTTGCCAGTGGTTGTGGTCGTGCCCTCTTTGGGGGCAAAATTGCCTTGCTTCTTGCGGTCTTCTTCCCGACCCGCGAGGCGCTGAGCCTGTGCGGTCAGGGTGTCGACGTCGGTTCCGGTGAGGAACAGGTCAGCGTCAGACGGTTCGCCCTTCGGCCCCTTCTTCGTACTGATACCAAACTCGGCTGCGACGCTCGCGCGGCGTGACGCCGCCTCGGCTGTCTGCGCCCGGGTTTCCATTTCCGCGACTCGCTGCTCCAGGGTCTGACTTTCGCCAGCCTTGGTCTTCAGGTCGTCATAGTCGCCGAACTTGTTCTTTGCCTGCTGCACGAGGCGCTCTTTTACGATGCGCTCGACGTCAGCCTGAGTGAACGACTGCCCCGGCGTGGCCTGCTCAGTTTCCTGAGTGCCTTCGGGTGCTGTCTGCTCGGCGCCTGTAGTGGTTTCGTTACTCATCGGATTACCCCGTTTCCGTCCCGTCGGACATAAGACCGGTCTTGAAGCGCGACCGTAGCGCTGTCCCCAGTTATCCGGGGAAATCTGTGAAGTTGGTGTTCAGGTATTCGCGTAGGTTGGCCTGCTGCTCCGGGGTCCTGCGCTTGCGGCTCGCCACGTACTGCATGACGTTTGCCTCGTCGCCGTAATCCTCAGACGAAAACACGGGCTGTGCGGTGCACTTGCAATTCGTATGCGTGGCGAACCGGGCCGTCTGGTCCATGTAGACCGCGCCCCGGGATGCCAACATGACGCAGAGTTTGCACCCGCCAGCAGTCACCCGCCGCCAGCCCACCGCGGAAGGATCCCGGCGGCGGTTCGTGAGGACCGTGTCGCGGAACGGGCGCGCAGACTCAATCTGCACAACGTCAGCAAGTCGCCCCGCCGCCGTCACCGGATCATCCGCGAATAACGGGTCAGACGCCCAGGCAACAGCCCGACGAATCTTCTCCGTGCGATCCACGATTATCGGCTCAGCGAGGAACAGCCTCGGCGGTGCGGCCCGTTCCCGCTCATCGTCATAGAAGTCAGCCGCCAACGCGGAAGACCCTGCCGAGTAGTAAGCGACAATCCCCGGGACACCCTCCAGCAGCAACGCACGCCGCTCCTCGGGAGAACCGGACAGTCTGCCCAGCAAGCTAGTAACCGTCGTGACCGCGGCGGCAGTTACAAGCTGCAACGCCGCCTTAGAATCACCCGCCGTTAGCATTTGCCGGGGGAATCAACGCAGCCACAACAGCGCGACCAGCAGCACGGCGCCTATCCGCCATCGCCCGCCGAATCTGCTGGTCATCAAGCCCCAGCAGTTCCAACCCGACCTCAGTCTCAGCGAGCCACGGAACAACCGCGATCTGCTTAGCGCCAGCATCAGCCGCCGCAGCCTTAGACAGGTAGATCGGGGAGCGCCACTTAGTTTCAATGGAACCCCACGCCTCGGGAACCTCGGAGAGTTCATTCTGAATCGCAAGCGCCCGGTTGATAGTCCGCCGAATCGGCACGGACCAGTCATCCATCGTGCCCTCAGCCTCAGAAATCAGGTTCTCCCGTGACGCCGAATAGGAATCGGCACTCGTCGGGTTCGCCATGTCAGTCAGCGCAAAGTCAGAGTCGGGCAGATCCGTCTCCCGGGCCATCAACTTAGCGAGCGCATTCAACTGCGCCAGGTGAGAATCGGGGGACTGCGCATCGAACTGCTTCACGTCAGCACGGGGAGTGGCGGCGTCATCGTCATCAGGGATGCCGAACGTGCGCCCGAGAGCTACCTGCCAAGACGCCTTAGTCGAACCGTCAGCGTTCTTGAAAATCGACTCGTCAGCGCCCAACAGGATCAGCTTCGGAATCGTGTAAATGTCCATGTGACCCTCAAGCCGAACCAGCGCACGCAGCGCCGAGTCCTGATGGCTCATCACGGGCCGCGTAATGCGCGAACGTCCCATCCTGCGAGAACCGCGCGGGCGGTACACCAGCGGGTCAGCCGGGACGCCCCACGCGTGGGGGGAACGCTCGACATCCCACTTGCCGCCAACCTTCTCGGCGCTGATAGTCAGACCATCCAGATACAGGACAAATCCCGTGATCTTGCCGTCCGTTTTGCTCGTCACCGAAAGGAGGTTATCGAGCTTGCGACGGCGCGCATTCCACTGACCAAAAGCGTTCAGTGCGTCCTTAGCGTGAACCAGTGACTTCGGTTCGCCCGCGTCAGGGTCGCCCTTCGTCGTGATCAGGTAAGACACGCCATGAAGCAGGGAATCCGTGCGGGCCTGTGAAATCTCAGACAGCAGGAAGTTGCTTTCCTCAAGCTCGGACATGCCGAGCGAATCGAGATCCCCGTCAGCCCAAATCATCCGCTCCAGGTTGCAGCGACGCGCGAGCCCGTCAACACCCTTAGCAGCCCACCCGAGAGCAAGCCCGATGTTCGCATACTGCGGCGGAATGACACTGCCGACCTGCTGAGCCGCGCGCTTCCCGTCATAGTAAGACGAGCGCAAAAGGTTCCGCGGAGACTTCTTAGACAACTCCTCGGCACACAGGTTTAGCGTTGCCGTCTCGTCTTCACTGAGCCCAGGAACAGACAGCTTCTCGAAAGTCATAGCACCACCGCCGTCCTAGATCCAGCACGCCGCGAGGGACGTTGCACGTTATCGTTTTGAGCGCCCCAAAGGGCGAGAGTTTCAGCCACAACCGGCGTAATGTCCGACGCTGCGTCTTTACGGTTCCAAGCCCAGCCACCCTGCAGGGGGCGCTTGCGAGCTAGCGACAGGGCAACGTTTACCTGCGGCTGATCCGTATGGATTACCGAGCGGTCAATGATTCCGTCGTAATACTTGGCACAAGCAATAGCCATGTCCCTGCCCTCAGCCCCAGCAAGAGTCACGACAATGTCCGTTCCGATCAGGTAGTTACGATCCCGGCGGCGCTCGACAAGGCCTGACATTTCGTCAACCACAACGGCGTGCAAGCGGTTCTTAGACGCGCGCGACACAACCCACGGAACAACCCAATCAACGCCCTTGCGGGAATCATCAAGCTCCACATGCCAGCGACCATCAGCGCGCAAGCCCGCCAGAGCCACGGACGCAATCGCACGGTTCGGTGGGACATCAATCGCCAGGGAAAGGCGCTCAATCGCCATAGACGCCGGATCCGCTGCACGGTTCCACGAATCCTCATCAATGACACGAGACGAATCCTCGGCATCCCAAATCCCCAGCGCCTCGCGCTTGAACGAATCGTCGTCCGTGAGGTTTTCCCGCATGCGCTCTATCGACTCGACAGGCGTCCGGTGCGGGAACGACGGGTTAGCCTTCGCCCACTGCTCACGGTCATCAGGGTCCGCCTGCGGGTCCGCCGCGAACTCGACATAGACAATGTTCTTCGCTTTGCCCGACAGCGCCTTCGAGCGGCGGTTAGCGAACTCCTCGCCCGGGTCAGTAGGCCGCGGGGGAGTGCCCATAAAAAACAGCAGCGCGCCCGCCGCCTGCGTGGACTGGTTCGCCGCCGGCACCATATCCTCAAGCGCCTTCTCAGACAGGATCTGCGCCTCATCAAAAATCTCGGCGTCAACCTTATCGAACCCGCGACCAAAACCCTGCTCGCGCGCGCCGAACATGATGATAGAACCGTTCTTGAAACGAATCTCCTGCTCGCCGTTAGACGTGCGGATCGCATCAATATGCGGCCAAATCTTCTTCTTCTTCACCATCGCCTGCATCGAGGCGAACGTCATTGACGCCGTCCTCGTTCGGTGCGCCGTCCACAACGCCGTAAAGCCCGGGAAGATCACACACAGGGCGATGATAATCATGCCGACCAGGAACGTCTTACCAACCTGCCGGGGAATAGACATCACAATGCCGCCGACAGTTGCCGCGTACTTCCCGCTCTTGCGCTTACCCAAAGCAATCGAACCGATGCCGTGCTGCCAGGCATCAAACGAAACGCCCATCTCAGCGCACTTAGCCACAATCCGCGGCCAGGCAGTCGTCACAATCCCATCAGGCACAACCAGCTCACGGGCAACCTCAGACAGCCGCGGCGTCGAACTTTCCGTCTTCGACGTTGGCATGAGACTCCGCTTCCTCGGTACGGGCGTCAATCGCCTCGATGTCCCGCACCACCTCAACCAATCTCTTCGTCAAAGCAGCAAGATCACGAGCTGGCGTATTGGCGTCCTCAACCGCCTCAGCGATCCGCCCCCGCATCGCAGACAGCAGCTCGCGGGTAGTCCCAGACTTCGCGGCCTCAGTGATCGACTTCGGCACGGGCGGCTTTTCATCCTCAGTCACAGCACGCAAACCACGCTTAGCAACCATCAAACCCACCCGCTTTCAAAGGTTCCGATTTGGGAAAAAGCCCGGGGAGAGAAATTGCCTACACCCGGAGGGGCAGAGGACGGGGGCGCGGGGGGTCCTCCCCCTGGGCCTTCAGTCGAGCGTGCCTGACCGTCGAACGATTGGTGAGACGATCCGGGCCCGCTTGGTGCTATTACAGCCTCGATGGGCCGCTTTGATGTTCTCGATGGCATCCCGCCCACCCTTGGCTAGGGGTGTGACGTGGTCGATGACGAAGGCCATTGGGTCTAGGTGGGGGAGCGTGTAGTCGATGGCCTTGCCGCATAGGTGACATGCTGGCTTGTCTCGTGCGATGCGTGCACGGTTGCGGTTGCGGTTCGCACTGTTGCGCTTAGCTATCTCGGTCATGCCGCGATGGCGATGCGTGCGCGCCACTCAACCAGTAGCTTCGATGACTTACTCTGATTGCATGGCGCACATGCTGGTGCGAGGTTGCCAACCGAGTGCGTGCCACCTCGTGCTATCGGGAAGACGTGATCCCATTGGATCGACTGCCCTGATAGCGGCGTCTTGCAGTAGGCGCAGGCCCCGTTACTGCGGGTCAGTAGCCTTGCGTAGTCCTTGGCGCTAACTGCATACGATCCGTTAAGGTTGATCCTTGCACGCCTTCGGCTTGCGTGTTCACGGCCAGCATCCTTGGCGTGGTCCGCGTGCTTCTTGTACCAAGCGCGCTGGTGGTCGCTGTATCGCTGGCGATTCTCGGCACGGTACGCAACGTCATAGACGCGCTTCTCGTCCTTGGTCTTGGCTGCGGTGCGCCTGCCTGATGCTCGGCTGGCCTCGCGGTTGTCGCGCTTCCATTCGGCTGCGCGCTGTATGTAGCCCTCTCGGCCTGCCTCGTATCGGGCTCTTGACCTGGCCTGCTCAGATACCTTCTTGCATCTGGCAGAACAGAATGAGCACAGGTTGGACGGCAGTGCGATAGAGCACACCTTGCAAAGCTTCATGGTTCCTCCATAGGGAAATGCGGAAGGCCCCGCGCTATGGACGCAGGGCCTTCCTAGTCCGCGAGGATCAGTCGCGGGATTCTTAGATAACTTCGTAGTGCGAGAACCGTCTCGGGTCGTGCTTGCCGATGAGTGCGGTTGTCGTGCCACGGGTTGAGAACTTGCCGGTCCCGTCGGTGAATGACTTGGAGCCGGGGTCTTCGGTGGTGCATTGGATGCGGTGGTAGGGGCCGTAGTCGGTGACGCTGGCTGTGTGCCGGTGCGCGAGGAACCAGAGGCTTGGGCGGAAGTCTTGTGTTGCGTGCAGCCACATGGCCTGCTTGCTCAGCCAGGTTTCTTCACTACCGCTGACCTTGTGCCCGTGTCCCATCGCGACGTCAACGCCGGAGAATGTGCCGGTCGTTATCATCTCGTCGCGGGGGATGATCCAGTCGATGTGCGATAGGTCCGGGTGCAGGTTGCATACGGTCTTGAGCGTGTCGCCAATGAACCCGGTTGAGTTGTCGGCGTCGTCGGTGATCTGCTTGCCGCCGAGTCGCTGCCATTGCCCGTGATTGCAGAGGCACGCCGCATAGGTGGTGTGCTGAACGAGCGGGGCCAGCGTCTTGATGCCGGTGAGGTTTAGCTCAATGGCGAGGTTCAGTTGGTCGCGCTGGTTGAGGTCCACACTGTACGTCTGCGAGGTGTAGTGCCCGGTTACGGCTTCGGTGTGGTCGCCCATGTTGGCGATGAGTAGGCGCTCGATATTGACGCCTTCACGCTGGAGCTTGTCGATGCGGTCGGCGGTCTTCTCGAATGATTCGAGGACGCGCTTCGTGGTGCCCTTTGTCCCGTCGCCTTCACCTTTGCCGAGCTGCCAGTCTGCCCAACCGACGAACATGGTTACGGGTTCGCCGCTGTTCAGGTAGGTGCTGCGTGCTGAGGGCTTCCATGAGCGGAGGTGGTTCGTGATGTCGGCGAGGTCGGTTGTGCCATCCTGCTTGCGAACGAACCGTGCCGAGTACGAGTACAGCCACACAACATCCCGGTCGCCGTCGTCGGTTCGTTTCGATGACTGCCAGGAACTCATGCGGACGGTGTCGTCGGCGATGGTGAACTCTGCGGGGTCGAGGTTGAAGCGGGCGAACACTGCAGACCAGTCGCCGCGGATCGGTTCGGTTGTTTCGATGCCGGTAAAGGATCCGCCGTCACTGTTGAGTTCAAGGCGCCCCGTGCCAGGAACGGCCTTAGCCTCGACATCATCCTCATCCGAGCAGCCACACGCCCCGGCCCTGTGCCGGTTGACGGTGGACTTCCCGACGCCGTAGATGGATGACGCTGCCCGGCTGGTGAGTTCGTCGGCGTTGTCCTCGTGCCGTGCGGCGGTGAGTGCCTGGGCGTAGGGGCATGCGGTCATGGTGGGTCTCCGTTGCTCAGGCGGTTGAAGTGTTGCGTCCAGGTTTGTGATTCCAGCGTGGGCGCGAGGCTGGTTTTGCTACCGAGCTAATTCCTCGGAAGTGTCATATCTGGCGCTTTCGGCGTCTTTGCGGTGTTGTGCCAGATATTGAACATGTGATGCCATTTGCCGCACGTCTGCGGCTCCGGTCATGGCTGACCGCCCGATGGGGTGCCGTGTCGGCGCGAAAGTCCGCACGGCTCTAGTCCATCAGGACTTCAATCCCTGACGCCGGCGCCCGCTTAGCGCGAGCAACGCTCGGGCTGCGTTGCGTGGCTCCCGAAGGCCTCCGACTTATCCGCTTCCGACGTCAGGAAAGATACCCCACATCTTGGTCCGCGGCGTCTCGAAAGACTGTGCGGAACAGGGGACGTGGGGGCCTACTCACATGGCCTACGTGACAGCGTGTCCGCTGCTTCGGTAGCGCCCCATACGGGCCTACCTGCCGCCATGCTTTCGCTGTGGATGGTGGGGAATCGAACCCCCTACGCTCGACCCTCTGGGCAAAGCGCAACCGTTCCAACCGTGGGGGGACCGTGCAGCCGACCACTGAGAGGTTCGCCGGCTGCACGGTTATTTACTTGTGCGCCCCGGTCAACCGCCGGTGCTCGGTAAAAGTTGAAGCCCGCCGTGGGGGTCGGCGGGCTTCAGGACTTTGGAAGGCGGCTGTTTTTGCGCACAGAAAAGGCCGGTTCACTCGGAACCGACCTGATTTTTTCGCCTACATTGTAGAGACAGGACTCAGCATACACGAGTTAACAGGGTTGCGCTACTACCTCTTTCCCGGGCGTGTCGGATGCGTCGAGTGCAGTGATGAGCCACCCAATTTTGTCGCCGGGCCAGAACGCTTCACACCCCGCGCACTCCACATCCCAATCGCCGGTCTTCCGCATATTGCCCTCGGAGTCCCAGCATCCGAGGGACAGGCACGTTTTCCGATCTTCGCCGTAGACCGCCCAACCACACGACGGGCAGACCTTGCCGACGAGCTTCCGGCGCGGCTTGGCAGGCCATAGAAACGCCGTGATCTGATCCACCCATTCCAAGGTGAGCCGTTCCAGGTAGTTGTGCCATTCGGGAGTTAGGCGCATGTCGGCGAAGTGCTGCAGTAGTGATTCCAGGTCGCCCGCCCATGAACTCCCGGCGATCTCGCGGTAGTCGGTTCGCGCGTCCTTCTCCATCGCGGCGATGTCATCCACCGCTGTGAGGTTGATCGGGCTTGGCTCACCTGATGCGCCGCCGCCGGACATGCTGCTGCCTGGCGTGACAGCGGCCCGCAGTTCCGCGAGGAGTGCCGGCGCGTGACGCAACGACCCATCGGGGGCGGTTGCAAGGTGGGGGCGGGTTAACACATGCACGTTATCTGTGAGCGTCATGCCGTCTCCGCTCGGAAGTTGTCGGGCGTGATTGCGTGCAATGCAATCGCGTTGCCGACCTTGGGTAACACCGCGAGATGATTGTGGCTTGACTCGTGAATGGATAGTGAGCCATCCGACTGCTCGGTGATTGTGAATCGGCCCTGCGCCGTTGAAATTGTGACCCTGTCTACATCGGCCATTGGGACGTCTCTCATGGTTCCGATGTCGAAAGTGGTGAGCTTCATGTCTTCTCCTGGCTGATTGTGATGATGACCTCGGCGGGACCTTTGCCGCCTTGACGAAGGTCCGGGCCGATCAGGTGTGCGTTGGTGTCGTCGGGGATGAGGCCGTAGTCCACGAGTCCGTCTACGCAGGCTTTGAGCGTTGGCATGAGGTTGTGAACGTCATACTGGCGGGCTGTGGGTTTGGTGATGTGGGCGACGATATGGACGCGATCTAGGCCCTTGGGGAGGAATGAGCAGACAGCCGCCGCATAAGCCGTGCCGCGCCACGCTTTGGTGAGTTTCGCCTTAGCCGCCCAATGAGATCTTTGGTTGAGGTTGAGCCAGGCAAGGTCCGCGGGGATGGTAACGGTCCACGAGGTCATAGGCGCCCCGTCAGCGTCCCCAAATTGACCCGACCCAACAGGAACCCCTTCCGCCTCTCCTACCCCACTCATGCCCCCGCCAAACAGCAGCGGACGGGCACAACAGGCTTAGGCGGTGTGCGGACCCACCACAACGCGCCCGCAACAGTCGGGCCCGTCGAAACGTAAACCTCGGGCACAGACGGCCACTTGACCAGGTAAGCGTCATACGTGCCGCGGGCGTTACGGCGCACGGACAGGCGGGGATAGGTTTTCATGCTGGCTCCTGACTAGTGGGGATGCCGATTAGCGCGGCGAGGATGTGCTCGGCGAGTAGTGGCGGGACAGCGTTGCCGATCTGGAGGAACTGCTTCGTCTTCGCCCCGCACCACACGAAGGGCTTGGGGTACGTCTGGAGCACCTCAGCCTCCGGAAAGGTCAGCCGCAATGACGTCTTGGACTGCTCTCCGTGGAAGTGATGCTCCCGGGAGGTGATGCGCGGATCGCCGGCAATGGTGGTCGCCGGCATGTCCTTCCACTTCCAGTTACCGATCTCCGGGCGGAGCTCAGCGGAGTAGCTCTGCAAAGTGGCCGCCTCTTCGGGCGTCACGGTCAGGGTGCCTTCTGGAAACTGTCGTCCCGGCGCGCCGGGATACGCCTTGCAGCATCCCGGCTGGGGGTGCTTGCATCCACGCGGCGCGATCCTTGGGTCAGCAGCAATGGTCGGG
The DNA here is from genome assembly GCF_059383415.1 of Pseudarthrobacter sp. RHLT1-30-1. NCBI lineage: Bacteria > Bacillati > Actinomycetota > Actinomycetes > Micrococcales > Micrococcaceae > Pseudarthrobacter > Pseudarthrobacter sp. RHLT1-30-1. The sequence continues at coordinate 30,971 of NZ_JBWZCG010000024.1, read as the reverse complement.
GAAGGCGTCACATGCCCCCACCCGAGCGCTTCGGCCATGCTCACCCACTTCTGCACGCCAGGGTCGAGTTTGTCTGGGGTCCGCGCGTAGTAGCGGGAATGCGTCGGCGTCGGCAGGTCAGCTGGTCCACCGCGGCGGGCGACCAGGATCGCCCGCTTTCGTGTCTGGGGCACGCCGTACTGTTCGGCGTTGAGGATCTCAACCTTGACTTCGTAACCCCACTCACGCATGACCTCAGCGCACGCTTCCCAGACGGGCAAAACGGTCGGGACCTGCTCCATAGCGACGAGTCGGGGACGGTCACGCCACACATAAGCGAGCGGCGTCAGGACCAGCGCCGTCCTCATGTCGTGCTTCTCGCCGAACGACAGCAGCGCGTCAGCATCCTTGTAGGCGTGTAGCTGGATCGCCTCGAGGACTTCATCTAGCGCGGCACGTCCTGCACCCTTGCCTGCCTGACTGAACGTCTGGCACGGCGGGGATGCGATCAATAGCCCATAGGACCCGTACTGCTCGCGGTGCTGTTCCTCCGTGAGGGTGAGCCCGTCCCAAACATCGCGGTAGATGGTTTCCATGCCGTTGGCGGTCCTGGTTGCTACTGCTTCGGGCATGAGTTCGACGCCGGCCTCTTTGATGCCGAGACGCTGGCAAGCAACGCCCCAGCCAGTGCCGGCGAACAGGTCAAGCGCTTTGATGTGTGCGGTAGTCATTTTTCCCCCAGAAATAGTTGAAGCCGCGGCGTCTGCCCCGGCTTCGTGGTTTGGTTGGTTCATGCTGGTCATAGGACCCAGCCCCCAATTTCAGGTACGTGCGAAACTCCGCAGCGCCCGCAGAAGACGAGCGCGTTCACCGGATAGGGCAGCTCTTCGTCCTCAAGATCCGGCGTGACGCAGTACCAGCACGCAGCGACAACGCCCAGCCGCTTCCGCTGGTCGCGCTCATAGTTACTCTTGGTTTGGTTGCAATCCCAGCACGCGGAAATGAGATTGTCAGAGCGGTCTGCTATCTCGAGCTGATCCGCCGGGAATGCTGAGCGCGGGATGATGTGGTCAACGGTCAGCATCACTCCATCGACGCCGCAGAACTTGCATATGCCGCCGTCACGTTCGTGGATGATCGCCCGCTTCTGAGAACTAATCGGGGTGCGCTCCTCACGGTTACGCCGCGGCCATCGCTCGAGCTTCGTTTCCTGCCTGTCGATGAAGTCCGCAAGTGCCATCGCAAAGGACCGGGTAACGCCGGCCTCTCGAGGCGTCCACCATGAGGCGTCGTAGTAGCCGAGGATGTCTGTGGTTTCTGATTTCAAGGGCATTAGAATGACTTCTCCCATCCGTAGAGTGACTGCCTGGTTGATGTGGCGACCGTTTCGCCGGTCCACGGGAACGGACCCCCGCGGTAAAGTTCCTTGGGCCACTGCCTGCCCGCCTCACGATCCCCGCGCCACTTGGTCACGAGCGTCTTGTCCGGGTCGTTGGCGTCCGGGTGGAGTCCGAAGCCGAACTCGGGCCAGCCCATGAGCGCGGCGGATCCACGGGGTGCGAGGTCGCGGACTGCGTTCTGAGAGTTGCCCTTGGATGCGTGGCCCTCCATGATGAGCGCCACTCCACGATCCCGCAGCGAGTCGAGCGCCATAATCAGCGGCGCCGCTTCCTGGTCGTTGTTGATGCCCGTTGAAACCATTTTGTAGAGCGGGCCAATGGCGACAATGTCCGGGTTGTGTTCGTCGATGAGGCGGTGCACTTCGCCGAGGGTCGCGTCCTTCGTGATGTCGATGCGGCCTTTTGCGTGGATGTGGATGTTCGGCGCCGGGTCGTGCGTGCCGTAGGTCGCGGCCTTGGTGGTCATGCCGCGGACCTGCGACCGCCACTGCGCCTCGGTGTTCTCCGCATCCACGACGAGGACGGTCAGCGGCTTCTCCAGCATGTTCATGGTTGTCGGGTGGATTCCCGCCGCCATGCAGATGACCATCTGCCGGATCCAAGTCGTTTTGCCGCCACCCTCGAAGCCGGTAAGGATGAGCCGGTCGCCGCGCTCAAGCAGGCCGGGGATAATCCAGTCGTGATCCTCCTCAACCGCAAGGATTTCTTCGAGCGTCTTCGTGGTCATCCGGTGGCTTGTCCCGGCTTGGATGTTCTTGATTGCCTCGGTGGCGGTCTGTGCGGCCTGTGACGGGTGATTGGTTTCGTCCCCAGCTTCCCGCAGCAGTGTTGTGGCGATCCGGGTTAGCTGCCGACGTGACGACGCTTCCTTGACCTGGTCGGCGTAGAAGTTGATCGACTCAGACGAGCCAACGTTGAACAGCATGTTGTGCAGGTCCGTGATCTCGACTCCACGAGCGCCGAGCTCCTCAGCCTTGACCCACACCGTGTACGGCTCAACCGGCTCCCCGGCCTTGTTGAGCGACACGATGGCATGGAAGATGGTCGCGTGCGTTGTTGATGCGAAGTCGGACGGCTCAAGACTGGACGCCGCGAACCGAACCGACGCCGGGGTGAGCAGGCACGCGCCGATAACCATCTCTTCCGGGGTCATCGGTTCGCCCACGCATAACCGTTAGGCACGGACGCCATAGACGCCGGCACGACCTCGTCATCCCACCGCCCGGCGTTCAGCCAGGTTGCTGCGTGCGGGGTGAACTGCTGGTCTTTGCCGGCTACTTCGATCCGCAATTGTTCTACGCCGTCCATGATCTTCCCTGCTGTCGTTTTCGTGAGTGCCTTGACGAACGCCTTGCGCGCTGCCTCCTTGCCGATCTTTCGTGGGTAGGAGGCCCAGAAGGCATCGAACTCCTTCGACGGCGTAGCCGTTGATGAAGTCTTTTTCCCTTCCCATCCCTTCCCATCCCTTCCTAGGGGGAGTTCGGGTGAGTCTCGCCGTGGCTCAGTGATGCTCACCGGAGTTTCGATGGGGGCGAGGGAGTCTTGCTGAGCACAGGCGGGGCAGCGTGTTTTCCAGCGAGGGTCTATTTTCTGGTGATCCTCGAAGCGTTTGACGAGCAGGTAGGTGCGCGCATCCTTGTCAGCTACCCGAATTACGCGGCCTTGCGCCATGATCTCGGCGAGGAGTGCGTCGATGTCTACGGGGTCCATTGGGAGGATCTGGAGCTTCAACTTCATTGGGTCATCTGCTACATGGCCGTGATCGCACAAGGTGAAATTCCACATTCCGATGTACAGCAGCCTGGCAAATGGTGACAGTTTGACCATGTTGCCGTCGGTCCAGAAATCCGGTTTGATAGTGCGGATGCGTGCCACTGGCGGCTACCCCTTTCTTCGTTGGGAGCGCATCACGCTGGCAATGGCTCGGTCTTGCGTTGGGTTGTTGTATGTTCGCCGCGCCCGGTCGTCGGCTGCTGCGGTGCGTTCGGCTTCGAGGTGGTGTGTGCAGTTGGGGGCCGCGCAACCAAATGGCGTGCGGCAGATGAAGCAGCAGCGGTCACTCATCGTCGTAGTCAGCCAGTGCGGCGAACCGATACACGACGTTCTGCCTGAGTACGGGCCATCCGAGTGCCCGGGCGTTCCAGTAGATGGCTGCGAGTTCTCCCGGCTTGAACCTTTTGTCAGCACTAACCAGGCAGTAGGGCGAGTAGTATCCGCCGACCCGGTATGCGTCCGCGGTGGGGTGCTTTTCGTATGCGTGGAGTTCGAGGGGTTTCATGCGGCGTGCCTCCTTCGTGCGTGTCGTAGGGCGGTGCGGTGCTGGTCGGCTTGCTGCTGGGTCCAGGCTTGTCCGGGGAAGTGGCGGCGTAGTGTTTCGGGGTCGGCGCCTTCTGTGCGGCCAATCTCGGCGAAACTCCACTCGTCGGCGAGCATCTGTTCTATGGCTGCTTTTCGCTCGGGGGTCATGGTCGGCTTGGGGCTGATGCCGAGGCGTGTGCGGAGACGGCTAATGCTGGTGGGGTGCGCGTTGAAGTGTTCGGCGAGCTGCTTGAGTGTCCAGCCGTCCACGGTTAGGCGGGTCAGCTCGGCGCGGTCGATCTTCACGACTCGCTCCTATGGGTGATGAACTCGCGAATCTTGGCGGGCTGCAGACCTGACCAGACCTCGTCGCCATCGGGTGCGGAGACGACGACGACGGGCATCTGCCGGTAGTTGAGGGTTTCGGTGACGTACAGGTATGCGGCGGCGTCATCCTCAACGTTCACGGCGGTGTACTCGGCTTGCTCACGGTCGAGGACGGCCTTGGTTTTTTCGCATCCGAAGCAGTTGTACTTCGTGTAGACGACAATGGCGGGGGTGGTCATGGTTCCTTCTTTCCGGCAACAAATCGCCGGTTCACAGTTTTGGGGGCGGCTTGGGGTGTGTCTGCGGCTGGTTCGGCAAGATGTTGCCGGGAGGCAGAAGCGGCGCCCGACGTGATGCCGGGCGCCGCATTGGGGTTAGTAACTCGGGTGTGCTATTTGCTGGACTGCAGCCAGATCGCGTATGCTGCCCACGATTTGGCGTTCTCCCATGCCTCTACCGGGTCGGGTTCGTCTACCGGGTCGAGTGTCCATTCGCCGACCGTGACTTGGGTTGCCCGTCCGACGCCGCGAACTTCGACGTTTGGCAGGTCGCGGAGCCTGACCTCTACCGGGATCAAAACGCGGGCTCGTCGTTCGTCGGTCCCGATCCCCAGCCCTGCGAGGACTGCGCCGGCTGACCGCCCCACTGGCTCGCGGCAGGCTGCTGGGTCTGCTGCTGACCCTGGGCGGGCTGGTTGCGGGGGACGAAGCCAACCGAGTCCGCGACGACGTCCAGCGACTCGCGCTTCTCGTTGTTGTGCTCGTACTCGCGGGTGGACATGCGGCCCGTGACGATGACCTTGCCCTTGCCGCCCTGAGTGACGATCTGCGCGTCGATGGCCTCGGCTGCGTTCCCGAACAGGGTCACGTTGAACCAGGTTGTGCCGCCGTCGATCCAGTTGCCTGACTGGTCCTTGATGCGGGCCGTCTCAGCCGCCGAGAACGACAGCCGCGGCTTCCCGTCCTGGCTGTACTTCAGGCCGTGGGACTTGCCAATGTTGCCGGTGAAAGAAATGGTGCTCATTTTCAGTTGCTCGTTTCTTCTTCGATGGCGATGGTGATCTTGAAGCGCTCAATGACGGTTCCGTCTGCGCCGTAGACTTCGGCGGTAATGCCACCCGGCCCCGCGTCAAAGCCGACGTCTTGGGCGAACCCTTCGGCAGTGAAAGTGTTGAGGGCGGCTTCGATCTCGTTGCCGACCTGCTCGATTCTCGGGTTCATCAGTTGCTCTTTTCGTTTGAGATTGCGGTCAAGATGGGGATCCACTGCTCAGCGACTTCCGGGCTGATGTAGAGGTAGATTTCGCCGTCCATGCGGAGTTGCGCGCCGAGTGCCGAAATGTGGTCACGGTCGATGCGGACGACGTCGGTAGCCGTTATCGAGACGGTCATGCGGTCGGCTCGTAAAGGACCGTGGCGGGGAGGGCTTCTTGCTCCAGCATGTCCAGCGGGATCTCCTTGGCACCGTTTGATGCGCCCCAGCCAGTGAATGCGTTCTTATGCAGCGACAGTCCAGCCGGGTCGAGGATTACACTCCCAACCGCCAGCCCGTCCAACTCTTCGGCGGTCGTGATCGTGCGCGGCTTCCTGTAACCTTTTTCCTCCAGTTCGACGGCGATCAGGTCGGCGTCGGTTCCGAGGATGGGCAGGTTCCAGTGGTCGGTCGCGGCGCTGATGTCTGCGGCGAGCCTTTCCCGTGCGTTCACTGTTTGCCGCCCTCTATCTGTGCGATCCGCTCGCGGAGCAAGTGGAGCCGCTCCCTGCTGTTGTTGATACTGGTCCCGAACCCGTCAAGCTGCTTCAGCGTCTCGTTGTACTGCTGGATGTCGGCGTGCAGATCGCGGGTGGTTTCCTTGAGGTCCAAGTAGGCCCTGCTAATCGCCAGCCAGTCCGGCTCATTGTTGTACTCGGCCACGTGCATTGGCTCGCTCATTTGCTCTCCTCCTGGTGGTTGTCTTCGCGTACTGCTGCGAGGATTTTTTGTGCATCTTCGGGGCTGATCTTGTTCGGGTGCGCCCATTCGGTGCCGATGACTTGCCCGGCGGTGGCGAGTAGCTGCTTTGAATCGCCGTCGTATCCGGCCTCGGTTAGTGCGTTGGTGATTGCCTGCCATTGCGCCCGCCACGGCTCGGTCGGCGGTTCGGCGAGCAGGTCAACGTGGTGCTGCTTGACCTTTTTTTGGCTGATGCGAACGGGGATGGTGAACGCCTTGTCAATATGGGACATGGCGACGACCTCAACCCCGCCGACCTTTTCGCCCGCGTAGATCACTTCGGGGTTGTTGATGAGCTTGACTGACCGGCCAACCCATGCGTCTGATTCGACGCCCCAGCCGTTAGCGATGATCCGTAGCATTCCTTTTGACGGTTTCCACGGTCGCCCGTCCATGCCGATGAGGTCGATAATGACCGGCTTTACGGCATCACCACGGCGGACGGCTTCGATGGTTGCTACGATGGGCGCGCCGGTCAGGTCCGAGGCGTTCAGACAATCGGACTTGGCTACTAGGGCCTTTGAAATGTCCATCAGAAAACGATCTCCAGTTCTGCGAAGTGGTCTATGTATTCGGTTTCGGGCAGTCCTTTGACGGCGGCGAGGTAGCGGCTGGTGACATCTGCCGCGTTCGCCTCGAACTGCTCGACGGCTTCTTTGATCGCGGCGTGCCAGCGGATGTCCGGGTAGACGCGCTTGGTCCACAGCGGCATCCCGCCCGCGTATGAGGTGTAGTCGATCCATGCGCGCCCGGTAACGAGTAAGCCCGTCTGGCATTGGGCCATGTTCTCGGCGGGTACTTCATCGGCGAGGATCGTTGCCAGGTGCTTCTTTGGGTCGCGGGACTTGATTTCAATGAGCCCGTCGTTGCCGACCAAACCATCCGGCGAATACCCGATGCGGTACTCGCCAAAGTCTCGGACGATGAAGCCGACCTCATCGACGGGCGCGTGGTGTTCGGCGTACTTGTCCCGCGCGTATGGCTCGTCCAATGTCCCGCGAGTCATTGCCGCGCTTGGGTGGACCTGGACAGCTCGGCCAGTGATGCGCTCTGCCGTGAGCGTCAAGGCCAGGCCGCGTGATGTGTCGCCGTTAGTGTCCGCGCCGATCACCCTGTCCATCCCGCGTGCTACTGCTGCCCGGGCCGGGTGGAGTGTTTTCAGTGGTGCCGGTGAGCGCTTGCCGATGCACGGTTCGGCTTTCACCGCGCCGCACTCTGGGCAGTCAGCTTCAATCGCTGACGGCTGGCGTGAGGTCACAAGCTGCCCGACGACGCTGGCGGTAACAATGCCCGCCCGCGCCTGCAACCATTCCGGCGATCCTTGGTCCAGCTCCTTGTAGATCTTGATGCTCAATGCGTTCTCCCCATAGGTATGCAAAAGGCGCCCATTGCTAGGCGCCTGTGGTTGATAATCAGTCGTTCGGATATGAGATTTGGCTATCAGTCGTTCCCGGTTTGCAGTCACAAACCGGCCCGTTTAGTAGTTGTTCGATGCTTCGTAGGTTCCATTCGCCGGACCCTTTTTGGAGGGTGATGGCGAACAGTGCCCGGTTGATGCGCTGCTCAGCGTCGCAGGTCATGGCTTGCCTCCTTTGTGGATTAGCTGCCTTTTGTTCCATGCTCGGCGGACTCGTGAGCAGCCCGGAACCGAGCATATGGCGTAGCGCTCTCCTCGAATTAGCGACATCACGCTCATGTAGTGGCCCTTCACTGGGACCTCAGTTCCGCGACTCTTTCGCGCAGGAATCGGGCCATCGTTTCCTGCGACGCCGTCAGGAATACCGACTCTCGCCCAAAGTCGATTAGGGCGTCCTCGATAGACTGCGCCTGCGCACCTCGGCAGACCGCCGAGGCGGTAGCTTCGGGGGTCACTTGGCGGCCTTCTGGTAACCGAGCTTGTGGAGGTGATATGCGAGTACTTCGGTCAGGTCAACGGGTGGTCCACCGATGACTGTCACGGGGATGTCGCGGATGTCTTGGACGAGTTCGTCAATGCTCATGCGTTGCTCCTGTAGGGGTTGGTTGTTAGTAGTCATGTGCGGGGCGGCTGCTTCGAGGATGCGCTCTATCTCGCTCGTCGTTATGTCGAGGTGAAGCGATGCGTCATACGCCGCCTCTACCGCAGCTTCCGGGATCGCATGGTTAGTCATCGCTTCCCCTTTCATTTGGTCCCGCACGCTTTGCACCCGCCTTCGACATGGTTTCCGTAGACGCGGCATTTGATGCGGCGGAGGTTGAGTATCGCGGCGACTAGGTCGGCGGCTTCTTCCTTGGCGTCAGGCACGGAGCCACCGCCGTTTGCGTGCGGTCTTCCTGTCATGCGCCCTGGGTGCGGCGCGTGACCGGATATTCAGCAGGCGTTCCGATGCGCTGACATACTCCTCGTCGAACGCTTTCACGGTCCCGGCGTCACCATCCCGCCAGCCGCTAACCTCCATGCCCTCCAGATCCTCAACCTGGTAAGCCGTGAGCCGGTCACGTTCGAGCATGTGCCGGGCCGCGAGGATACCGAACCGGATCCGCTGGGCCTGATACGGGGTCATGAGTCCGCAGCCTTCTGTTGTTCGGGCGTGCAGTGCTCGTCGTCACCGCAATCCGACCCGCAGCCAAATCCGACGACAGGGCAGGGGCCATAAGGATCCAGGGCCCGGCAGAAAGCGCAGTCATTGGCTTCGTAATCCTCGCTGCACTGATCTGTGCAGATACAAACCTTGCCGTCGATGTAACGAAGCAGGAAGTCAATCTCGCCCCACTCGCGCACGCCGCCAATAGCATCCGATCCCTTGCGATCTTCGGACCTCCTGCGGATTGCTGCTAGGTGCTGATGCTCGGCACTCATGCGTCTTCCCTTTCGTCGTTGTCGTCGTGTACGGGGTCGTGGCTGATCCGGTCGGCTTCCTGCGCCCGGGCCTGTGTGGCGCGGAGAGCTTCGTAGTCGGGTAGGCGCTGGCTCATTCCATCACCAGCCGTATCTGCCGCAGCTTGGTATCGTCGTCCGCGTAGTTCTTGTAGTGCAGGATCCAGTTGATGAGGTCCGACTGATCGGCCTTGCGCTGCAGCTGCCACTGCTTGTCTTCATCGGACAGTTCGGCAACCCCGCACTCTGGGATGCTGGGCTGCTCATCCCCGTCGCCGCCGGCCATGCTGATGAGGTGCTCGGAATAGTCGCTCATTGTTTCCCTATCTCTCGTGCGAGTTGTTTGATTTCGCGGACGGCTGCGTAGTCGTCGCCGTCCGTGTTGAGCCCGTCGATGAGGGCGAGGAGGCGGGTTAGCGCGGTCATGCTGCTCGCCTCGGTGCTTTCAGGTAGTTGGTGCGGAAGTATGCGCGCTGGTGGTTTTCGAGTGCGGACCATTGCGCCTCGGTGAATCCCCACGCCGAGATGATGCGCGCCTCTTGCACGTCCAGCCTCGGCGCGGGCGGGGTTGGGCGGGTGCGGCGGAAAATGCGGCGGAGGTTCATGGCGTCCTTCTCTCAAGTTGTCCGTACTCGTTAGCGAGGTTGGCGGCGCGGTCTGCGAGGATCCGCAAGTCTTCCGCGACGGGACTGTCAGGGTTAGCGGCAACACGGGCCGTCAGCATCTCGTGAGCCAGCAGAGCAGCCTTGACAACGGCTGCGGCTGAAGCGTGGTCAATCACGTTCGTACCTGCTTTCGAGTCGGCGTTCTTCGTATTGCATTTCGGCGTAGTCGTCGGCTTCAGATGCGCGGCGGTCGTGGATACAAGCGGCGCATTCGTCGCAGTCGCCGTCTTCGCATTCGTCGGATTCCTCGGGCGGGAGCATGCTCTCGTAAGCGCGCTGGGCTGAATCGAAACCGGGGATACTCATGCGCTCATCCGTTCTTCGTAGTAGGCCCGCCGTAGCATGGCGGCTTCACGTTCGCGGCGGCGTGCCAGGAATGACGCAAGCCCCGCGATGGTGTTTTGGTGCTGGTTGGAGTCCACGACTTCGGGTGTGCGGCGTCCGTGGCAGGCCGGGCACTTGTCGCCGTGACGACGGAGGACAGTGCCCGGGTAGTCGGCTATCGGGGCACGCGGCGGACGGGTCAGACGATGGCAGCCCGGGCACTCACGGATGATCGGGCGCTTCATGACGCACACTCCGGGCACTGGTCGGACGGGGCGTGCATCATGTGCAGGTCAGCGCGACGGGCCGGGATGATAGCGAGGCCCGCGAAAATGGCGGCGGTGAGGATGAGCAGGATCATGCGCACATCACCGCAAACGCCTTAGCCGTGGTGTGAACCGTTACGGGGTGGTGAACGATGATGTTGCCCGTGATCTCAATACGGGTTTCCTGGGTGGCGCTCATGCTGCTTTCCTTTCGGTGATGCGTCGGACGGCGCTGTGCGTGCATTCGTTGGGATTGAGGATGTGGCGAACGGCTTCTTCCCCAGTGGGATCGCCGTAGACGTAATGCTTGAACAGCTCGAACATGTCCGCCGCGGTGAGAGGCTCGGCGGCGTTGAGCTTCTGGAATCGCTTGGCGATCTTCTGTACTTGCGACTTGCTGACATCAACGCCGAGCGAGGCGCCGTAGGACTTAACTTCGTTCTCCCAAGCGGAGACTGACTTGTTTTCGAGCATGGCGATTAGACCTATCTCCGACGGCGGACCATCGGGTGCGGGTTGGTGCGGTGTGGTTGTTGCCCTCTACGGGGCGGGTGTTGCCGGCTTGTTGGCTGCGGCGGGTTATGCGGAGAGCTTGCGGAGTGCTGCGGCGATGCGGTCTTTGTCGTATCCGCCGCGTTGGTTGCCGGCGAGGATTTGTGCGATGTCGTCTTGCTGGGCCGGTGAGAAGCGGTATAGCCTGCCGATTCGGTCGCAAGGCCATTCGCCGGTTTGGGCTTTGCGTCTGACGGTGTCGTCGCCGATCTTGTACCTGGCGGCCATGTCCTGCGTTGTTGCGTAGGACTGGGATAGGCGGGTCATGGTTAGGCTGCGCTGTCTGCGCGCATCGGCGTGTATAGCTGCACTCGCTTGGCGGCTGCGGCTTCTCCGGCTTCTTCCAGCGTGTCGTAGATGCCCGCACGATGGGTTACGCCATGGTGGTTGACTCGGGCCTCCCAGCGTCCACCGGGGAGTCTGCGAACACCTCGAACGCCGTGCCTGTTATTTACCTGCGCGCCGGATCGGTTCTCGATGTTTTCTTTGTGAGTCACCGCCCGGAGGTGCGATGGGTTGACGCATGACCGCTGATGGCAGAGGTGGTCGATAACAAGCCCTGCGGCGATAGGGCCATTGGCAATCTCATAAGAGACGCGGTGCGTGGTCGTCGGCTTTCCATACGCGGAGATGCAGCCATATCCATGGCTACCCTTGCCGGCGGTCCATAGCCAGCACTCTCCCGACTTGTCTACGTTCGGCCAGAAGCGTTCTTCAAGAGTGACGCCGCTCCACCGGTTCATGCTGCCACCTCGGTTATGAACTCGGCCGGCAGGAGTTGGGAGGGTTGGACTCCGATGGCCCCGGCGATGGTGCGGAGTTCGATGAGGTTGAGTGCCCTTGCGCCTTTGAGGCTGCGGCGGAGTGTTGCGTAGGGGATGCTGGTCTGGTCTGCGAGGGCGTTCATGCTGATGCCCTTGTCGGCTAGTACCTGGTTGATGAGGTCGATTTCGGTTTCGGTTGCGGGATGCTGCACCGCTTGTTTGTTAGCCATGCCATGACCATACCTAGTCATTTGGCTAAGCGCAAGTACCGACGCGAGTATCTTTCACCGGTGTAATTCGAGTAGCGAACGGCATATCCGATTAGTCGAAACGTTGCAAGTCACAAGGTCACGTGCTTAAATTAGCCACATGAACAACTTTGAAGGCTTGGAAGCGTCCCTAGCGACACAGATAAAGGTCGAGCTAGTCGAACGCGCAATGGACCAGAAGACCCTGGCCGAACGCGTAGGCATCCACCCGGTCACGCTGACCAAGTACATGAAGGGGCAGAGGAGTATCCCGATGCCCGTATTCTTCGAGATTGCTGAGGCGCTGGGCCTTAGCCCTCGGGTGCTGATGGAGCGCGCAGAAGCTCGTATCGCCTGAGCATCACGGACGGGAGGACGCCGGCTAATGCTGCAGCGTCCACCAGATCCTTGATGGTGTGGACGGGCGATGGAGGGCGAGCTTCTTTGGTCATGCTGTGATCCCCAGTATCTATTCGAAAGTATGTTCGGATAACCCTAGCCTGAGCGGCAGACAGTATCCGTATGCGGGTTAATCTAACGCATATAAATTAACTGGAGTGCATCCGCTTGCGTCGGGGCGCGTCATGAAACTACGCTGGCGCGGAGGGTTAACCTCGCCATATGGAACGAGCTAGCGCATATGGCATGAAACGGCTGGTCAGCGCGTTATCGGGCTCATAGGAGATATAAAGTCGTGTCCATGCCTTCAGGTACTCAGCCGGAACCCGGCCCCTTCGCGCGCGCCATATCGGCCGAGATTCGCCAGGCGATGGCGCGCCATCGGGTGAGCGGCGCGGAGTTGGCCCGCAACACCGACAAATCACAGAGCTACCTATCCAAGCGACTCCGGGATGAAGCAAGTTTTACGGCAAATGACGTCAGCGACATCTGCCAAGTGCTAGGCGAGGATCTGGAACGCCTCCTGGTTGCCGCCGTCCGAGCCTCACGCCGCCCGTAACGCACGAAAGACGCCCCCCGCGATATGCGGAGGGCGTCAGGTTTTGCGGGGCCTACGGGGGCGCGTGGTGGCTATGCTTCGATGACTCCCATGAGTGCCGTCTCGACCATCGACGCCGCTCTAAAGTGGCTTCCCGGAACGAGGTGGCCGTATGTGCCCGTTGTAGTTGTGATGCTCTCGTGGCCTAGCCGGTTTGCCAGTTCGAACAGGTTCATGCCGCCGGCTATTAGGACCGAGGCATGGCTGTGGCGGATGTCATGGATCCGGGGGCGCTGGTTCAGCCCCAAGTCCGCAGCCTTGACGGCGTCGTGCCATGAATCGAGCCACTGCCTATGCTGCGGGAACACGCCAGTCTCAGGCGAGATCGTAAACACGGGCTGGTTCCGTGGCGCGTTCTCAACCCTCGCCCGGATAGCCTCGACAGTGGACGGCGCCAACGCAACGGTCCGACGCGCCTTCTTGGTCTTGGGTGCGCCGACAGCCCAGCCGTATTCCATCTCCTGGTAGGCCTTCATGATGCGCACGGAGGGCGTGGCGGCATCCAACTGGAAGTCTGTACGTAGGAGCGCTGTTGCCTCGCCTAGCCTGAGCCCTGAGCCGATGAGCAGCCGCCACATGGGTTTGTGCCACTCTTCGGCTTTGTCGATGATGGCGTTGACTTGCTCCATCGTGAGGAACATCGCCTTATCTTCGGTGGCGTCGTCCTTGGGCAGCAAGCGTCCGTTGCAAGGATTGTCGGGGCGGAGTCTGCGGCGGACGGCTGAGTTCATGGATGCGTGGACGAACCCGTGGACGTTGGCAACAGTCTTCGGTGAGCAACCCTTCTTGGTCATGGCTTTGATCCAGCGAATCAAATCATCTTCGGTCACCTGATCGACGGGTAGGTGGCCGATCCCGGTGAAGTGGTTGCGGATGTAGCCGCGATACCTCTTGGTCGTGTATTCGCGGACGTTGATGAGCCGTTCGATGTGCCCGAGCGCGACGTCCTCGAATGATGGTGACTTCGACACTTGACGGAGCACTGCCGTCTGGGCCGCAATGGTGTCATGCTTGACGGCTTCAAGGATGTTCTTCCACTGGATAGCCTGGATCTCAGTCGGCAGTGAGTGCCGCTTCCGTTCGCCCTTGTCGTACCATTCAACCCGGTAGCTGGTGACGTGCCCCGCGCCGTTCTTCCGGGTCTCAATCGTTGCCATGCCGTGCCTCGTCCTTGTCGTGCCACCACTCAGCGCCGCATCGGGTGCATTCCCATGTCTGCGTTTCGGCGTCCTCGTGGGTGATCCGCTCGGCGGGGTCGATGGTTTCGCCGCAGACCGTCTCGTAGTCACTCATGCCGTTTCCCCTTCGTGTTGTTCGATGTAGGCCTGTAGCGCGGCCCGGATGATGTCGGATAGGTTCTCGCCCCGCCTGGTTGCTACGGTCAGCGCAGGTGCCCACAGGTCGTCGTCTGCGCGGAAGCTACGGCGGGGCGTGTTGCCGCGGGTCATCGCTTGTCCAATACGGTGACGCGCTTGATTGAACTGGCGCCCTTGTATGGGTCTTCTTTCCACTGCGCCCATGTCTCCAGAGCTTCGGCCTCGTTGTCGAAGCTCTTTACCTGCGCGCTCATGCCGGTTCCGTAGTAAGTGATTTCCCAGCGAGTCTGCTCACTCATTTCTCCCCCTGCGTATCGTCGTGGTGCAAATGGTCACAGTGCGGGGCTGCGGCTTCGAGCGCTGCGCGGGCGAGGCTTCGGTATGCAGTCTTGAAGGCGCCACCTTTGGGCCATTCGCGCCAAAGCTTTGCGCCGCCACCCCCAAGATCCATATCGAGTAATGCCCGCGCCGCCGCCTCTACCGCAGCCTCCGGGATCACTTGGCGGTCCTGTAGGGGTTGGCATCTTCAAGCCAAGCGGCAATGTCATTGATGACATTGTGCACGTTCAGCGACTCGGGCCAGTCCTTCGGCGTCACTGTACTTTGCAGTTCCTCAAACGGCAGTTCCCTGAGTCGCCCAGCAATATCGGCCAGCATATGCGGGGCGGCGGCTACGAGGGCGGCGCGGGTGGCTTCTAGCGACTCGCGCCGCAGCCGATCACGAGCTGCGGTCGGCGTCTCTCCATGTGCCGCGAATGTCCACACCCGAGGGCCCCAAACCGCCGGCGCCATCGCCCGCGCCGCCGCCTCTACCGCAGCGTCTGGGATACTCATGCGGCGAGCGCTTCGGCGAGTACTTCGATCAGGTCGGCTTCGGAGTCGAGGTCATCGGACCAAGCGTTTACGGCGTCCATTACCTGCGGGTTGCGGGCGATGAGTTCTTCGGTGATCGCGGCGGAGATGATGCGGCCTGACTGGTCCTTCTGGTCCTTGGCTACGTTGCCCATTTCGAGCAGTTCAGCGTCGGTCTTAGTGGAGAGCTTGTCTTGGATCATCTTCACTGTGCTCATCTTGTTCCCCCTGCTTGTATCGGCTTGTTCCGATGCACTAAATCTATGCTGTCAAGACACTAGAGTCAAGTCCATATGGACTCGATTAGTCAGAAACTTAGGCCGGGAGTACCGGCGGAGTTTCGGCCAACGCAAAGAATCCCCTAGAACGCAACGGTTCCAGGGGATTGGCGACATGACTCTATGTGGTCTAGGGGGGATTTTCTCGGTTTGTGGGGGGATGCCTGCCAACTTCCTTGAGTTAGCAGGCATCCCGGGGCGGAGACGGGGGGATTTGAACCCCCGGTGGAGTTGTGCCCCACACTTCATTAGCAGTGAAGCCCATTCGGCCGCTCTGGCACGTCTCCAATTGCTAGTAACTAGCCAACCAAGGATACGCAGAAGGGGCCATGCAGTGCAAAACGAGCAACGCGGGGTCATTTCTAGCCCATGTCCGGGCCGCGGATGGGCGCGAAATGACCCCGCGTTGCTCCAGTGGGCGCAGTCGCCCGGGTAACTCCTGCCGGGTCAGGCCGCCCCGCCGGCCAGGGACCGCCAGAGGAAGTGCTGGCTGCGGCTCTGCAGCGCCGCGGCCTGGCGGTTGTCCGAGGCGCCCGCGTGGCCGCCTTCGAGCGCCTCGTGGAACCAGACGTTGGGGATGCCCATCGCCTGCATCCGGGCGGCCATCTTGCGCGCCTGGACCGGACCCACCCGGTCATCCGACGTGGCCGTCCAGATGAACGTCTCCGGGTAGTCCACCCCGTCCCGGAGCAGGTGGTAGGGCGAGAACGTCCTGATGAAGTCCCACTGTTCGGGCACGTCCGGATCGCCGTATTCGGCAATCCAGGAGTAGCCGGCGGACAGCTTGGTGTACCGGCGCATGTCCAGCAGCGGGACACCGCAGGATACGGCGCCGAAGAGTTCCGGGTACCGCGTGAGCATGTTCCCGACCAGCAGGCCGCCGTTGGAGCCGCCGACACAGCCGAGCCGTTCGCGGGAGGTCACCCCGCGGGAGATCAGGTCCGCGGCTACCGCGGCGAAATCCTCGTAGGCCCGGTGCCGCTTCTCCTGCAGGGCGGCGCGGTGCCAGGACGGGCCGTATTCGCCGCCGCCGCGGATGTTGGCCACCACGTAGACGCCGCCGCGGGTGTGCGCGGCATCGCCCTCGGTTCCGGCGGATTCCCCGGTACGGCGTTCCAGCCAGGCTCGGCCGATCGCGCCGCTGTAGGCCGGGGTCCGTGAGATCTCGAACCCGCCGTAGCCGGAGAGCTGGGTGGGATTCTGTCCGTCCAGGGCGAGGTCTTTGGACGCCACCTGGAAATACGGCACCCGGGTGCCGTCCGCGGACACAACAAAGTGCTGCTGGACCTCATAGGCTGCCTCGTTGAAGAACGACGGCGAGGACCGGATCACCTCGTGGGTGCTGACCACGCTGTCGGCGCCGCGGGTGAGCGTGCCGCGGGTGAGGGTGCTCGGCGTGGTGAAACCGGTCGCCACGAGCCAGAAGTCGTTTCCCGCACCGGGCGCCTCGCCCTCGGCGACCGGTGCGGCGCCGTCGGTGCCGTCGTCGTCCGAATCATCGGCGGTGTCCTCGTCGTCGACGGCGTAAGCGTTGACGTCGTGCAGCGGCGGGCAGGCGTCCAGCACGGTCGCGGCCCAGGCGGCGTCCGTGCCGGGCTGCTGCGGATCGAGGACCCGGATCTCCGAGGAGACGTCGCGCAGCAGGTTCAGCAGCAGGAAGTCCCGCGTCCAGCTCCAGGACTGCAGGGAGGTGTGCTCGTCGGGGGTGAAGAGGACGGACAGCTCCCGGTTGCCGGCGAGGAAGGCGTCGAACCCGGCCGCGAGCAGGGACCCCGCCGGGTGGGTCGTGCCGCCGACGGTCCAGTCCTGCTGCGGCCGGAACAGCAGCCAGCCGCGGTGCGAGCTGAGGTTCACGTCCGCCGGAACGTCGATCTGCACCCACTGGTCCTCGCGCAGCACCGACGTCGTCTTTTCGAAGAAGCTGATCCAGTCCACGGCGAAGGTCCGCTCGAAGCCCGGGGTGGAGTCGTGCGCCACGAGCGCCATCATGTGGTCTTCCGGGATCTCGAACAGCCGCTCGGCCGTGGCCAGGGATCCGCCGCGGCGCAGCCTGACGCCGGTCCGGGCGTAGGAGGACGTGGTGCTGGGCAGGCCCTCCGCTGTGGAGGAGACCAGCAGGGTGTCCGCATCGAGCCAGGAAACGTTTCCCTTGGCCGTCGGCAGGTCAAAGCCCCCGGCCGCCGGGTCCACAAAGCTGCGGGATTCGACGTCGAACTCGCGGTAACGGTTCGCGTCGCCGCCGTCGGGGGCGAGGGCCAGCAGGGCCCGCCGGTGTGTCCCGCCCTCGGCCGGGCGGAGGAAGTTGGCGCCGTGGAAGACCCATTCCTCGCCTTCCGACGCGGCGAGCGCGTCCACATCCAGCAGCAGGTCCCACTCCGGCGCTCCGCCGCGGTAGCTGTCCCAGCTGGTCCGGCGCCACAGGCCCTTGGGGTTCGTCCGGTCCTTCCAGAAGTTGTAGTACCAGTCGCCGTGCTTGCCGACCATGGCGATCCGGTCGGTGGAATCCAGCACCTCGAGGATGCTGTTTTCCAGCCGGGTGTACTCCGCATCCTCCAGGAGTTCCTCGGTGCGGGCGTTCTGCTCGCGGACCCAGGCGAGCTGTTCCGCGCCGTAGATCTCCTCGAGCCAGATGTTCTCGTCGACGGGTTCGGGGGCGGGAAGGGGTGCAGCTTCAGCGGTGGTCATTTTTCCATCCAAGCAACATCGGCGCGCCGGAGGCAAGTTCCGCCGCGGCCCGGCGGTTCGCGGTTTGGGTGCGACGGGGCGGTCCGGGCCGGGTGCCCGTTGCGGATACGCTGGATGTCGTGGGCAAATCGCAGAGCATCCGGACCGCACTGATCGGCGCCGGTCCCCGGGGCACGAGCGTGCTGGAGCGGCTGCTGGCCAACTGGGTGCCGTCCGGGCCGGGGGCCACCCTGCATATTGACGTTATTGATCCCTGGCCGGCGGGGCCCGGACATGTCTGGCAGCCCGGCCAGTCGCGGCACTACCTGATGAACACGCAGTCGTTCTACCCCACAGTGATCCCGGAGGACGCCGGCCTCGCGAGGCCGCTGGCCGGCCAGACGTTCGACCGCTGGCGGGAACTACAGCAGGACCGGCCGCACCCCTCCCTCACCGCCGATGACCGCACCGAACTCGCCGGGCTGGGTTCGGCCGATTTCCCCAGCCGGGCTCTCTACGGCCGCTACCTCCGCTCCACCCTGGAGGAGCTGGTGTCCCGCCTTCCCGCCAGTGTCACGGTCGATTTCCACGACACGGCGGCGACGTCGGTCCGCCACTCTGCTGCTCGCGGGGTCCCAGGGGACGCTGCCGCCCGCGGGGATGCGGGGAACGCGGGCGACATGGGGAACCCGGGGGACGCGGGGGACGCGGGCGACATGGGGAACCCGGGGGACGCGGGCGACGCGGGGGACGCGGGCGACGCGGGGGACGCGGGCGACGGCGGACGCGTGAGGTTCGACGTCGGACTGTCCGGCGGCGCGGTCCTCACCGTCGATTCCGTGGTGCTCGCACTCGGCCACCTCGAGGCGCGGCTCAACCCCGAACAGCGCGAGCTCCAGGCGGCGGCGCAGGAATTCGGACTGCTGTACCTGCCCCCGGCTGTGCCGGCCGACGTCGACTGGTCCCTGGTGCCGGCCGTCAAGCCGGTGCTGGTGCGCGGCATGGGCCTGAACTTCTTTGATGCCATGGGCCAGCTGACCGAAGGCCGCGGCGGACGGTTCCTGCCGGGCGGGGACGGCGTCCTCAGCTACCTTCCCTCCGGCCGTGAACCGCTGATCATCGCCGCCTCGCGTCGCGGCACCCCCTACCGGGCCAAGGCGACCCTGTCCGGCTACTATCCGGACGCGGTGACGCTGCGGTACTGCACCGAAGATGCCCTGGCGAAATTCGCGGAGGCGGGCATCCGGCCCGCCTTCGACCACGATCTCTGGCCCCTCCTGCACCGCGACGCGCTCTGGGCCTACTACTCCACCCTGTCGCGCTCGCAGCCGGGCGCCATCCTGACGGAGCCGAAGGAGTTCCTGCGGGCGCTGGAGGAGGCCCTGCACCCGCACGCGCACACCTCCGCAAAGTGGGAGGATCTGGTGGACTCCGTCCTCGACGTCCATCTCCGGCCCTCGCACCGGCTGAACCTGCTCGGACTCGCGGCGCCGCTGGCCGGGCGCTCGTTCGCCTCCCGCGCCGAACTCGACGCCGCCGTCATCGACTACCTGCTCGACGACGCCCGGCGTTCCGCGCTGGGCGAGGACGACCCGGTGAAGATGACCATCGGCGCCCTGCACCATGGCCGGGCCGTGCTGAAGACGGCGGTCGCGGACGGCGGAATCACCGACGAGTCCTGGGTCGCCGGGCTCCGCGGCTGGTTCGAATCCTTCGTCGAAGGCCTCGCCAGCGGACCGCCGGCGCTGCGTGCCGAACAGCTCGCGGCCCTGGTCCGGGCCGGAGTCGTGCGCTTCGTCGGGCCGGACCCGAAGTTCGGGGTGGACCGTAAGTCGGGGACCTTCACCGCAGTCTCGCCGTGGGTGGGGAATAATGCCGACGGTGGCGGCGAAGTGGTGACGGCCGTGGCCATGGTCGAGGCGCTGGCGCCGGCGAACAAGGTCGGGGTCAACCAGTCCCCGCTGTTGGAGCAGTTGCTTGCCGAGGGCCTGGTCCGCCCCCGGCTCATGATGACGGCCGAGGGATCCCCGGTGCCGACCTCCGGGCTGGACGTCGCGCTGCACCCCTACCGGCCGCTCGGCTCGAACGGCTCGGTGACGGAAGGCCTGTACGTCCTGGGACTGCAGTTATCCGCCGTGCAGTGGGGGACCGCTATCGCTGCCGAGGCCCGGCCGAAGAGCGGACCCGTGTACCGCAGCGGCCAGCGCACGCTGCGCGACGCGGATGAGATCGCCCGGGCCATCCTCGGACGCTGACTGGCTTCCCTGGGCGTGCCCAACCAATGAGCATGCCCTCCGTACCGGCGAGCCCCTGAGCACGCCCGCAGCACCCGCGGTCCACCGCTGAGCATGCCCTCCGTCCAGGCTGAGCACTGGACATATGGGCTATATGTCCAGTGCTGCAGCCCAGGGGAGGGCATGTCCTTTGGTGGGGGCTAAGGGGCGTGGGGGCTAAGGGGCGTGGGGGCTAGGGGGTTAGCCCTTCAGGCACTTGCGGTAGGCCGCCATCGCCTGTCCGTAGCTGACCTGGCCCACGATGTCGGCGAACCGCGGCTTGACCGGGGCGGCGCACTTCGGCGGGACCGGAACGCTGGCTGCGACCAGCACACTGGTTTTCACCACGGTGCCGGATTCGACGGCGGTGAGCACCAGGGTGCCCGTACCCGCAGCGGCCCCGGCGGGAACCGTCACGTTTACCGTGGCGGCGCCGGCGGAAACCGGTACCGTGCCCAGTGCGGTGACGGCGCCGTTCGCGTCCGTGAACTCGGCGCGCAGCGAGGCGTTGACCGGGCTGCCCAGCGAGGTGAGGTCCAGCTTGGAGATGGCCAGCGTGATGGCCTCCCCGCCCTTGACCTCAGCGGCGGTCGTGTTCACCACGGCGACGGAGCGGCGGGCGAAGTCCGGCGAAACCGGGTTGTTCGCCTGCAGGTACTTGATCCACGCGTCACGGTCCACGAGTCCGGAGTCCTTGGTGTTGGTTCCGGAGGTGAAGATACGGAAGTTGTCGCCACCCGTGGCCAGGAAGCTGAACGTTCCGATCCGGTAGGACTTCGCCGGGTCGATCAGCGCGCCGTTGACCCGGATTGAGGTGATCCGGTCACCGGCGGCGCGGGCGGCGTCGTAGGTGTAGCTGACGTTCTTGGACAGGCCGAGCTGCTGGTAGGCGCGGCTGGGAACCGTGCCGTCCGGGCTGGTCTGCCACTGCTGCTCCAGGAGCGTCTTGAACTGCTCGCCGGTCAGCGAGGTGGTCCACAGGTTGTTCACGAACGGCAGGACCGCGTTGGCCTCGGCGTAGGTGATGGTGCCGTCCGGCGCGTGGTAGAGCTCGTTGCGCAGGCCGCCCGGGTTGACGACGCCGATCTCGGCACCGCCGAGATCCGGGGTCTGCAGCGAGTCAACCAGGGAATCCGCGACGAGGTTGCCCAAGGTGGACTCGCTGGCACGGTCATCGCGCTTGGCCGGGGAACCGGCGAACGCTGTCGTAATGTCAGCGGTCACTGCGCCGACCGGCTGGTCGCCGACCACGGCTGCTTCGGCAAGCGCCTTGTCAACGATGGTCTGGACCGCGGCGACCCGCGGGTAGTCACGGACGAGAACGTCAGCCGGCTGCTCCAAGGAGGTGGTCCGCTTGACGTTGCCGGCCTTGTAGCTGGTGACCGACATGGTTGCCGTGTCGATCGTCAACTGGATCTGGCCGATGTACTCGCCGTAGTTGCCGGTCTGGACGATCGGGCGGGTCTTGCCCTCCGCCCCGGGGACCGGGGCATCCCAGGAGTACTGCTTGTGGGTGTGGCCGTTGAAGATGGCCGCAACATCCGGGGTGACCTCGGTGACCATCTTGGCGAACGGGCCGCCGGCGGCGACTTCCTGCGCCAGGGTGGAACCTTCGGGCGCACCGGAACCGGCGCCGTCGTGGTTCTCCACGATGATCACGTCGGCGAGCTTGTCCGCCTTGATCTTGGCCGCGACACGGTTGATGGCTTCGACCGCGTCACCGAACTCAAGGTCGGCGATGCCCGCGGGGGTGACCAGCGAGGGCACTTCCTGCGTGACGGTTCCAATGACGGCGACCTTGACACCGTTCAGGTCGAGCACCGTGTACTCCGGCAGGACCGGCTCGGTGGTGCCCTTTTTGTAGACGTTGGCGCCGAGGTACGGGAACTTGGCGTTGCTGCCGCCCGCAATGACGCGGTCACGCAGGTCGGCCCAGCCGCCGTCGAACTCGTGGTTGCCCACGGCCGAGGTCCGCAACTCCAGGGCGTTCAGCACATCAATGGTCGGCTGGTCCTTGGCAACGGCCGAGGCGAACAGCGAGGCGCCGATGTTGTCGCCCGCGGAGAGGAACGCCGTGGCGCCGGGGGCAGCCGCGGCCCGCAGTTTCTCGATGGTTCCCGCGAAGAACACGGTGTTGGAGTCGATGCGGCCGTGGAAGTCGTTGATGCCGAGGAGGTTCAGCTCAACGCTGGCGGGGATGGCCGGGGTGGCCGGAAGGTCGAGGCCCACCACCACCGGATCGTGGTCGCTGGCCCGGAACTGGTCCGGCGCGTAGTAGTCGGTCACGTTGTTGTTGTACCGGCTGTACTCCAGGGCGACGGACTCCACGGAGTTGATGTTCCAGATGTCGGCGCCGGAGACGACGGCGTTGGCACCGGGTGAGGCGAGGATGTGGTCCAGCGAGCCCACCAGGCCACCGAAGAGGTAGGAGTGCTTGGCGGAACCGTCGGCGTTCTTCGCCTTTTCGTCCTGGTTGACGTACCCCGCGGCCGTGAAGACGTTGATCGGGTCTTCCTTGGCGTAGGAGTTGAAGTCGCCGATCAGGAAAACCTTGTCGGTGCCCTTGGACTTCTGCAGTTCGTCGGAGAACGCCAGCAGCGACTGGGCCTGGGCGGTGCGGGCGAGGTTTGACGCGCCCTGGCCCTTGTCGGTGTCCTCCGGTGTGGCGGCCGAGCCCTTGGACTTGAAGTGGTTGGCGATCGCGATGAACTGCTTGTCATCGGCGGCCCCAACCGGCTTGAAGACCTGGGCCATCGGCTTGCGGGCAGTCGCGAAGGCGACGGTGTCGTTGTGGATGATGGACTCGCCCACCGGCTCTGCTGCGGCCTTCTTGAAGATGAAAGCGGTGCGGATCATATCCTCATCGGCCAGCGGCGGTGCGTTGGCAGGTGTGCGGACGTAGTCCCAGATCCCCGGTGTGGCGATGTTCAGGCTGTCGACCAGCCTGGCCAGGGCATCGTCGCGGTTCTTGCCGAACTTTGCGGAGTTTTCGATCTCCATGAGGGACACGACGTCGGCGCCGGACTTGGTGATGGCGGCGACGATCTTGTCCTGCTGGCGCTGGAGGTTGTCAGCGTTGGCTGCTCCGCGCGAATCGCAACCGCCGCGTACGGTGATCGGGTTGCCGTCGCGGTCCGTGTAGTAGGTGCACCCGGTGAGCTGATCGCCCGTCGTGGGGAAGTAGTTCAGCACGTTGAACGAAGCGATCTTGAGATTGCCTCCGACGGCGGCCGGAGCCTCCGTGCGGGTGGTGGCGCCGAAGCTTGCCGGCTGGACCGTGTCCGCGTTTGCGGGGGTCAGGTGGGTCAGCGGCTGGAACTTCCAGGAGCTGTTGGCGTAGCTGAGCACAACGTTGGTCTTGAAGTTCACCGGTGCGCCCACCCGGACGGGGTCCGCCGTGGTCAGGTACGGCAGCTCCAGGGCCTTGGTGGCGGCGTCCTTGAGGAAGTTGGTGGTGGCGCCGTCGTCGAGCCTAATGCCGCGGGCGGCATTGGCGGCGACCGTGGCCGTGTACTCGGCCGAACCGAACGGAGCGACGGCGGTGGGCTGCTCCAGCGGGGTGGTGCCGCCGGCCAGGCCGATTTCGCCGTACTGGTTCAGGGAGTAATTGTCAGTGACCGTGACGGGTCCCTGCGGGGTCAGCAGCATGCCTTCGAGTGCTTCGCGGAAGGCTTCCTCTGCCGGCAGGGCAATGCCGGTGGCCTTGACTTCCGGGGCAGCCTCGGTGAGCTTCTTCAGGTCCGCCGCGGCGGCGACCGTCAGCTGCGTCATGTCGAAGTACTCGCTGACGGCGCCGGTCACCTCGACGTAGTCGCCGATCTGGACGGAACCGGCCGTGGCTGCCGAGTAGACAAAGATCGCGTCCGACGCCGAGTGGTTGGCCGGGGTCAGGTCGCCGCCGGTGCCGGGGGTCTGGATGTAGTAGCCCGCGAACCCACCGGTGGGGAACGTCGCGGTGACCTTGCCGCGGGTGGTGGCCGAGGTCCCTACGAGCGGGCTCGCGGCGCCGTTGCCCTGGATCTCGGCGATGGTCTTGACCGCCGGGGGAGTGCCGGGGTCGACGGGGGTGGCCACACCGTTGGCTGCCTTGGGGGTGATCGTGGCGTTGAGGGTGAAGTCGGCGGAGTTGTTGTTGCTGTCGACGCCGTCGCTGCGGTTGAGGCTCTTGACGTCGGTGTTGCCTGCCGGCGCGGTGGCGGCCAGGGTTTCGTAGGTGTTGGAGGTCCCGTAGCCGAGCAGATCAGCGACGTTGGCGGGCTCGATGACGGAGCCGGCGGCCAGCGGGTTGAGGGCGGTGGCCTGTTTGGCCAGCACGATGGTTCCGGTGGTGCCGCTGGGGTTGAACCTGGTGCCAGCGTCAAGATCAAACGCCGCCAATTCCGGCGCCGTCGACGTCGCGTAATTGTTGCCGGCCGCCTTGATCACGTAGAAACTCTTGGCGGCAATACTGCCGGTCAGTGGGACGACGTTTCCGGGCGCGCCGGTACCCGTGTATGACCGGTACTGGAGTGACCAGCCGTCCAGCGAGACCGGGGCGTCCGAGGTGTTGTACAGCTCAACGAACTTGTTCTTGTAGGCTGCGCCGGCGCTGCCGCCGCTGAGGTACGCCTCGTTGATGATGACCGGTGAAGTGCCAGCCGCTGCCGGGGAGACCTCCACGGCGAACGCCGGCACAGCCGCCAGCGGGGCTGCGATGAGCCCCGCCGACAGCGCTGTGCCCAGCGCGGTTTTCCAAGGTATGTGTTTCATCCGCTTTAACTCTCATTAGGTGCCCGGGTAGGGGCTGGTGAGGGGTGTCCGGGTGATGCCCGCGGACCGGCCGGTTCCTGCTCCTGGTCAAGCAGTTCCCGGCACATCAAAACAGGGGTGAATGAACACGGTGTGTCTAGTGTGTGCATTCGGCGAGACGTCCCCCAGCGGGACGTGCCACAGCCGGCACGGGGCAACCAACGGTGCGCCCCAGCGACGGAGTTGGTCCAGTTCCCGACATATGCCGGGTTAACTGTGCCGGCCCCTTGGAGGGCCGGGCATTCCAAAAGAATACCGGCCAGTAGCCCAAGTGGAAGGGGCTGGCCGGTATTTCTTACAGCAATTTTTCTAAAGGGTGCGAAGGGTGCTTGCTACCCGGCGGTTACAGCGGCTCCGGGCCGCCAGCGCCCTGCGGTGTGGTGTCGGCAATGACCTTGAACATCGCTCCGGTGGGGTCATTGAGCGTTGCAAGCCGTCCAAACGGGGAGTCTTCGGGCCCGTCGATCACGCGGGCGCCCATGGCCACGGCCTTTTCGATCGCCCTGTCGGTGTCCTCAACCGCAAAGTAGACCTGCCAGTGGGACGGCACCCCGGCGGGGAGATAACCCGAGGCGTCCATGATCCCCGCCTTCGCGTCGTCTCCGGCGCCCAGGGTGGCGTAGCGGAACTCCGGGGTGTCACTCATGACCTCGGTCTCCCAGCCGAACACGTCCTCGTAGAACTTGACCGCGGCGGCGTAATCCTTGGTGTGCAGCTCATGCCACGCCGGCGCTCCGGCTTCGGCAGCGAGCTCGTAGCCCTTCATCCCGCCGGGCTGCCAGACGCCGACGGCCGCGCCGGTGGCGTCGCCGATCATGGCCATGCTGCCCTGCTCGGGCACATCCATGGGTTCCAGGTAGACCTGGCCGCCATGTTCAGCCGCCGTCTTGACGGTCGCCCTGGCGTCGTCCGTGCGCAGGTAGGTGGACCAGACGTCCGGGAAGTTGGCCTGGCTTTCCTGCTTCTGCATGATTCCGGCCACCGACCGGCCGTTCCTCCGGGCCGTGATGTAGCCGCCGTACTTTTCCTGGTCGCCCGTCTCGAAGGTCCAGCCAAAAAGTTCGCCGTAGAAAGCTTTGGCCTTTTCGGTGTCGGACGTCATCAGGTCGATCCAGCACGGCGCTCCGTTGGAGTGGTGGGGTGTGGGCATGGCGGGCTCCTGCTCTGTTCGGCGGCCTGACTCCTGCTCCCGGGCCGCCGGCTTCGTGGGGGTGGTGAAGACACGGCGATACTATGCGGGTGCCCTGACGGTTTCAATGGGCTCACGGGACCGGCCCCGGCGGGACGCGCCGGTGCCCGCTGCGAACCGCGCCCCCAGCAATCCCGCCCGCCCGGCCGGGCACGCAAAAATGCCCCTGCTCCGGCGCAAGCGCTCAAGCAGGGGCATTATTCGCGGAAGGTAAGAGATTCGAACTCTTGGTACGGGGTTACCGCACACTGGTTTTCAAGACCAGCTCCATCGGCCGCTCGGACAACCTTCCCTAACGAGTAGTGTTTCATAGGCTGTCGGCAGCCACAAAAACCCGGTGCGCCCGCGGGCGGGGGGACGCTCCTCCGCCTACTCTGGAAGAATGCGCTTCGGACCTGGTGTGCCGAGGGTGCATCAAAGAAGCCGCAAGAAATCTGTTACCAACCGGGAGTTCTCTTTTGAAGGCTGTCTATATCTCAAAGCCGGGCGGACCCGAGACCCTGGAGGTCCGCGAGGTTCCGTCGCCGGTGCCCGAAACCGGTGAGGTGCTGATCGACGTCGTCGCCGCGGGGCTGAACCGCGCCGACGTCCAGCAGCGCAAGGGCCACTATCCGCCCCCGCCGGGTGCCTCGGAGATTCCCGGGCTCGAAGTCTCCGGCCGGATCGCCGGCTTCGGGCCAGGGGTGGCCAAACCGTTTTCTGTCGGGGACAAGGTCGTGGCCCTGCTCGCCGGCGGTGGCTACGCCGAGCAGGTGGCCGTTCCGGCGGGCCAGGTCCTTCGGGTCCCGGAGGGTATTGACCTCGTCACGGCCGCGTCCCTGCCGGAAGTCGCGGCGACGGTCTACTCCAACCTGATCATGACCGCCCAGCTGCAGCCGGGCGAGACGGTGCTCATCCACGGGGCAACCGGCGGCATCGGCACGATGGCCATCCAGCTCGCAAAGGCCTTTGGGGCCGTCGTGGCCACCACCGCGGGAACCGCTGAAAAGGTCGGCACCGCCAAGGCGTTCCTGGGCGCGGACATCGCGATCAACTACGCTGAGGAGGATTTTCCGGAGAGTCTGCGTGCGCAGAACGGCGGGAAGGGGGCCGATGTCATCCTGGACGTCGTCGGGGCAAAGTACCTGGCCCAAAACGTGGACGCGCTCGCGGACTACGGCCGGCTGGTAGTGATCGGCCTGCAGGGCGGCGCCAAGGGTGAGCTGGACCTCGGAAAGCTGCTGCGCAAGCGCGCCGCGATCATTGCCACGGCGTTGCGCCCGAGGCCCGTGGGGGAGAAGACCGTGATCATGGACGCTGTCCGCGATGGGGTCTGGCCGCTGCTCACCGACGGCCGGATCCGGCCGCTGGTGGCGAAGACCTTTCCGCTGGAGCAGGCCGGCGCCGCGCACCGGTACTTCGACAGCGGCGACCACGTGGGGAAAATCCTGCTGGTTATGTAGGACACATATTCCAGTCCTGGAATATCCTGAATTGCTTCCGGCTGGCGAATAACGGTAATGTAATTCCATACGCGGTATACACGCGTCTTGGGGCGCGTGTATGCTGTCGTCCCGCTACCCTCCGGGAGCATCATGACCATCCGGCACAGCCTCCTCGCCCTCCTGCAGGACCGCCCGCGCTATGGCTACCAGCTCAGGATCGAATTCGAGGGCCGCACCGGGTCCTCCTGGCCTCTCAATATCGGGCAGGTCTACACCACCCTCGATCGTCTCGAACGTGACGGCCTTGTCCGCAAGGATGCTGCGGACGACGAGGGGCGCGTGATCTACAGCATTACCCCTGACGGCCGCGACGAGGTCCGCGACTGGTTCACCTCACCGGTGCCGCGGACCAGCCCTCCGAGGAATGAACTGGCCATCAAGCTCGCCCTGGGGCTCACCCTCCCCGGCGTCGACGTCGGCGCCGCCATCCACGCCCAGCGTGCCGTCTCCATCCGGGCCCTGCAGGACTACACTAAAGCCCGGCGGGACATGGCGTCCCAGCACCGGGCCGCCGACACCGCCCGGCTACTGGTGCTGGATTCCCTCATCTTCCAGACTGAGGCCGAGGTGCGCTGGCTGGACCTCTGTGAGGCCCGGCTCATGCAGCTGGCCGGGCCGGCCGCCTGACGCCCAAGCCGGACGCTTAAGTCCTGGACGGGCGGGTGCCGGGACGGGCGGGTGCCGGGACGGGCGGGTGGCGCCCGCGATCCCCGGTGTCCCGGCCCGCCGCTTGGCATTCGGATCGACCGTTCATCGACCCGAACCGACCGCCTGGCGCAAACCCATACCCAAGCATCTGCGCCGTTGGTAGGGTACTTTCGGGCACATCTGTCAATGGATTTGCCCGGTTGGGGTTTCTCAAGGAGGAGACATGGGCACAATGCCAGATGGCACGCCAAAGAACTTATTGGTCGACGACGGCATAACGCCGGACCCGACACTGCCGGCCACCGCCGTGGACGCCTCCGTGGTCGACTCTGAAGACCGCAAATGGACGCCGGCCAAGATCGCACTCTGGGTGGCAATCTCCCTGCTGGGCGCCGTGGCGTGGTTCATGCTCGCGATTGTCCGGGGTGAGACGGTCAACGCCATCTGGTTCGTGTTCGCCGCAGTGTGCACCTACCTGATCGGCTACCGCTTCTACTCCAAGGTCATCGAGCGTTACCTGCTCAAGCCGAATGACCGCCGCGCCACTCCCGCGGAGTACAGGGCAGACGGCAAGGACTATGTCCGTACGGACCGCAACGTCCTCTTCGGCCACCACTTCGCCGCTATCGCCGGCGCCGGCCCGCTCGTAGGCCCGATCCTCGCCGCCCAGATGGGCTACCTCCCGGGCACCATCTGGATCATCTTCGGCGTCGTGTTCGCCGGCGCCGTCCAG
This sequence comes from Pseudarthrobacter sp. RHLT1-30-1, assembly GCF_059383415.1. Classification (NCBI taxonomy): domain Bacteria; kingdom Bacillati; phylum Actinomycetota; class Actinomycetes; order Micrococcales; family Micrococcaceae; genus Pseudarthrobacter; species Pseudarthrobacter sp. RHLT1-30-1. The sequence continues at coordinate 2,078 of NZ_JBWZCG010000024.1, read as the reverse complement.
GACTACGTCGTCCTGTTCTTTTCCATGCGCCGCGGCGGACGTTCCCTGGGCCAGATGGCCCGCGAGGAACTCGGCGTCATCGGCGGCACCGCCGCTCTGATCGCCACGCTGCTGATCATGGTGATTATCGTTGCCATCCTGGCCCTCGTTGTCGTCAACGCCCTGGCCGAGAGCCCGTGGGGTGTCTTCTCCGTCGGCATGACCATCCCGATTGCCCTCTTCATGGGTATCTACCTGCGCTTCATCCGGCCAGGCAAGATCATGGAAGTTTCCCTGATCGGCTTTGTGCTGCTGATGGCCGCCATCATCGGCGGCGGAGCCGTCGCCGCCACCGAATGGGGCGACGCATTCTTCACGCTGGACAAGGTCACCATCGCCTGGGCCCTCATCATCTACGGCTTCATCGCCGCCATCCTGCCGGTCTGGCTGCTGCTGGCACCGCGGGACTACCTCTCCACCTTCATGAAGATCGGCGTCATCGTGATGCTGGCCCTCGCCGTGATCGTGGTCCGGCCGGAAATCTCCGTCCCGGCCTTCAGCGAATTCGCCAGCCGCGACAACGGCCCGGTCTTCCCGGGTGCAGTGTTCCCGTTCCTCTTTGTCACCATCGCCTGTGGTGCGCTCTCGGGATTCCACGCCCTGATTGCCTCCGGCACGACGCCGAAGCTGATCGAGAAGGAACGCCAGTCCCGCTACATCGGCTACGGCGGAATGCTGATGGAGTCCTTCGTGGCCATCATGGCCCTCGTGGCGGCAATCTCCATTGACCGCGGGCTCTACTTCGCGATGAACGCCCCGGCAGCCCTCACCGGCGGGACCGTTGAAACGGCTGCCGCCTGGGTCAACAGCCTGGGACTGTCCGGCGTCAACATCAGTCCGGACCTGCTTTCCGAGACGGCCGCAAACGTCGGCGAAACCAGCATCGTCTCGCGTACCGGCGGGGCCCCGACCCTCGCCGTCGGTCTGGCCCACATCATGCAGCAGTTCATCGGCGGCACGGCCCTGATGGGCTTCTGGTACCACTTCGCCATCATGTTCGAGGCCTTGTTTATCCTGACCGCAGTCGACGCCGGCACCCGGGTGGCGCGCTTCATGCTGCAGGACTCGATCGGAAACTTCTTCCCGAAGTTCAAGGACCACTCCTGGCGTCCCGGTGCATGGTTCGCCACCGCCGTAATGGTCGCGGCGTGGGGGGCCGTGCTGATCATGGGCGTCACGGACCCGCTGGGCGGCATTAATACGCTGTTCCCGCTGTTCGGTATCGCCAACCAGTTGCTGGCCGCCATCGCCCTGTCCGTCTGCCTGGCGATCGCAGCCAAGAAGGGCTCGTTCAAGTACCTCTGGATCATCGCCCTGCCGATGGCCTTCGCGGCCGTCGTCACCATCACGGCCAGCTACCAGAAGATCTTCTCCTCCACACCAGCGGTGGGTTACTTCGCCAACAACGCGGCCTTCTCGAAGGCACTCGCGGACGGCAAGACCTCCTTCGGCACAGCCAAGACCGTCCCGGCCATGGAAGCGGTGATCCGCAACACCGCGATCCAGGGCTGGCTCTCGGTCATCTTCGTGGTGCTCAGCATCATCGTTATCGCCGCAGCACTCATCGCCACCTACAAGGCGTTCCGCAACGCCAAGGCCGGAGTGGTCAACAGCGACAATGAGGATCCGGCGCTGCCGTCCCGCGTCTTCGCCCCGGCCGGTCCGGTTCCCACCGCGGCCGAACGTGAGCTGATGGTGGAGTGGAATCAACTCCCGGCGGACAAGCTGGCCAAGAAGGCCGCGCACCACTAGTACGGAGACAGAGATGAATGCTGTAGTCGCAGGCTTCCGGGGATTCGCCCGGTACCTGGGCGGGGTGATGGGTGCGGATGCGTATGCGAAGTACCTGGGCCACCATGCCGAAGCCGGACACGGTTCCGCACCGATGACCGAGCGGGAATTCTGGCGGGACCAGACGGACCGTCAGGACGCCAATCCGCAGGGCCGGTGCTGCTGACCGGTTTCCGCTGATCGACGTTGCCGTTACAGGAGGGGGGGGGGGAGGGGGGGGGGGAGGGGGGGGGGGGAGGGGGGGTGAT
>NZ_JBWZCG010000023.1:0-75924 GCF_059383415.1 Pseudarthrobacter sp. RHLT1-30-1 | reverse complement strand
CGCTACATCGAGAACTACAACCAGGACGCCAAACCATTCACCTGGACCAAGTCAGCGGAGTACCTCCTGGGCAAGATGAAACGCAAACAAACCATTAACACGGAGCACTAGGTTGCGCGGCCGGGGTTCAGGCCCTTGGCATACGCGGCCTGCCCCGCGTGCTGCAGACAATCGGCAATCGTGCTGACCAGCCGTACCCCGAGCGTCACCGGCGGGTCCCATCTGGTGTCGACAATTCGGTCGAAGTCCACGTCGCCGAGGGTGTCGACGAACTCAACGGTCTGCCGGTGAACGGCGTCGTAGTATTCCAGCAACAGCTCCGGCGGCGCCTTCACGGCGTTGACCTTGTCGGACGAATGGCCGTACCCGGTGTCGCGCTCGGACAGCGGCAGGCCAAAGCGTCGGGCAAACCCCTGCGCGGTCCAGACCTGTTTCAGGTCGGCGGCGGACGCCACCTGAGCGTCCTCCACCCGGCTCAGGTGCCAGATCAGCCACGCGATGGAGTTTCCGTTGCCGGCCGGCCGACGGACCAGGGCGTCGTCGTCGACCCCTTCAAGAGTGGCGGCCACGATCTCTCGGATCCGGCCGAACGCGTCCAGCAGTAATTCGTTGGATCTCATCGGGTCCCCTTACTGTGCATTTCCGGTGAGCACCCATGCTTGCATGGAGGCAGCACCACGAGGAAGGCCGCTGTCCCGACCGGATTTTTCCCGGCACTTGATGCTCCGGCGCGGGTCACGGCTTGGGCGACGGTTTCACAACCATCGCCGAGCCGCCGCCGCGCCGCACGGGCTCGGCAGCTGCCACCGTGCGGCCGTCAGGCAGGAACTCGATGGCGGTCGCCGCGCCGATCTCAGCCGCCGAGGTGAGCGCATCGCCTGCCGGCGTGAGCTCATGACGGTACGGATAGTTCAACGCGCTCCCGTACGCCTTGATGAAGTCCGGCTCAGCCGTGACTGTTTTGGTGTTCCGCTGCGAGGCGCGGGGCGCCGCGATCGCGTCCGAAATGCTCATCCCCAGGTCCACCCGGTTGATGATGGTCTGGAGGACCGTCGTGATGATCGTCGAACCACCGGGCGAGCCCAGCGCGAGGAACGGCTCGTCATCCTTGAGCACGATGGTGGGCGACATGGATGAGCGCGGGCGCTTCCCCGGCTGGATCCGGTTCGGGTCGGCCGGGTTGAAGACGGTGGAGAAGTCGGTCAGTTCGTTGTTGAGCAGGAAGCCGCGGCCTGGAACGACAATGCCGGAGCCGCCGGTCTGCTCGATGGTGAGCGTGTATTCGACGACGTTCCCCCACTTGTCCGAGACCGTCAGGTTGGTCGTCGAGATGTTCTCGGTGTCCTTCTCATCCTCCGGCGCCACGGCCGGAGCCGGGCACACGCCGTCGTACGAAGACACGTCCCCCGGCAGGACCGGCTTGTCAGCCGCCAACTGCGGGTCGATTCGGCAGGAGCGCTCCTTGCCAAACAGCGGGTCAGTCAGCGCGGCGGTGGGCACGTCGCCAAACGCCGGGTCACCGACATACTTGCCGCGGTCCGCGAAGGCAAGCGCGCTCGCCTCCAGGTAATGATGCAGGGCGGCGGGCGTGGCCATCTCGGACAGGTTGAACGTGTCCAGGATGTTCAACGCCTCACCAACGGTGGTGCCGCCGCTGCTCGATGGAGCCATGACGTAAACGTCCAGGCCGCGGTACTCCACGTGCGTTGGCGCCTGGTCCAGGGCACGGTAGGCGGCGAGGTCATCCGTTGTCAGGTAGCCCGGCGGGACCGGCAGCGTTGTGGTGGCAGTCTTGGGCGGTGCCTGGACCGTGGCCGCGATCTCCGCCGCAAGGGGCCCGCCGTAGAAGCCGTCCGTACCCTGCTTCGCCAGAAGCCGGTAGGTTGCGGCGAGATCGTGGTTCTGGAAGACGCTGCCGACGGCGGGGGCGTCGCCGCCCGGGAGGAAGAGCGCGCTCGTCGAGGTGAAGGCCGAGAAGCGGGGCAAGTTGTCGAGGGTCTGCTGGCGGAACGTCTCGTCAACCACGAAGCCGCGGGTCGCCACCTTGATGGCAGGCTTGAGCGCCTCGCCCAGGCTCAGCGTGCCCCATCGGTCCAGGGCGCGCTCCCAGGTGGCCGGTGTGCCAGGGACCCCCACGGACACGCCGCTCGTGACGAGCTCGGGCGTAAACCGGTAGGGCTGGCCACCAGTTCCCGGCTCGATAAACGCGTCGGTCGGCATGTCCGCCGGCGCTGTTTCGCGGCCGTCGATGGTGCCGACCTTGCCGGTTTCCGCGTTGTAGAACACAAAGTAGCCTCCGCCGCCAATTCCGGCGCTGTAAGGCTCGGTCACGCCGAGGGTCGCGGCCGCTGCGACGGCGGCGTCCGCAGCATTGCCGCCCTTCCGGAGGACTTCGATTGCCGCCGCGGATGCCTCCGGATCCACGGTGCTGACGGCCCCGCCATACCCCGTAGCGGTAGAGTCCTTGACTGTCTCCCTCGGATCGGCCGACGCGGGACCGGCGCCGGCGCCGCCCGTCAAGCTCAGGGCGAGGGCGGCCGTGAGGGCCACCAGCCCACGTGTCATAGTTGCCATGATCGCTCCCAAGTCCCTGTGATGCGTGTTGACACTTGTTGTCACGCTACTCCGCCGGAGCACGACACTCAACAGCACGGCGTTCGCCGGGGTCTTGTCCCGCCCGAAGAGGAGTGTCAACATCTAAGCCAACGGTGACGACGCCGCCTTGCCAGCCCGAAAGCCGCACCTTCCGGTCCGGGTGAGGTGGCCGGCGGCAGAACACCACGGGGAGCAGGGGATGGCACAATCGGGATCGCGGCTGGCCAGGGCCCTGCGAGGGGTGCTCGGGTACTTCACCGTGAGCGCACTTTGCGGGGTGATTGCCGCCAGCCTCCTGGTACCCCCTGTTGCCGCGGCAGGTGTTGCCCTGCGGGAATCGATCGTGTTCTTTAACGAGCTCCCCGCGGAACTGACGGTCGATACGCCGTCCCAATCGACCAAGGTCCTGACTTCGGACGGTAAGACGATCGCCGCCTTTTACGCGGAGAACCGGGTAAAAGTCAGCCTGGACCAGATGTCCCCGTATATCAAAGACGCCATTATCTCCGTCGAGGACCGCCGCTTCTACAAGCATGCCGGCGTCGACACGCAGGGAATACTTCGTGCACTGGCCTCCAATCTGACCAGCGGCGGCCGGCAGGGCGCCTCCACCCTGACCCAGCAGTATGTCAACAACATTCTCAATGAGTCCCTGGTGTCGGCGGATATGGGCGACCGGGTTGTCCTCAACGGTCAGAAGAGCATCGGTAAAAAGATGCGCGAAATGAGGCTCGCCCTGGCACTGGAGAAGAAATATTCCAAAGACCAGATCCTTGAGGGCTATCTCAACATCGTGTTCTTCAGCCGGGATGCCTACGGCATCGAAGCCGCGTCGCGCCACTTCTTCAGCACCACAGCCAAGGACCTGACCCTGCCGCAGGCAGCCCTCCTCGCGGGCCTGGTGAAGAGTCCCAGCTTTTACGATCCCGCCGTCTATCCCGACAACGCCGTTGCCCGGCGCAACGACGTCCTCGACGCCATGCTCGAGCTCGGCAAAATCGCGCCGGCGGAACACGACGCCGCCGTGGCCACCGGGGTGGAACTGAACGTCACGCCGGGGAGGCAGGGCTGCGCCGCCGCGGAAATGGCACCGTACTTTTGCGACTACGTTTCGCATCTCATCCTCAACAACCCGGCCTACGGCATCGACCTTGCCGCGCGGGTGCGGAAGCTGTACCGGGGCGGCCTGACGATCACCACCACGTTGGACAGCCGGCTGCAGCTGGCAGCGCAGGCGCAGGTCGACGCCACGGCCGGGGCGAACCCGGACAAGTGGGGCGCGTCACTGGTCTCTATCGGGCCGGGGACGGGAAAGATCCTGGCGATGGCGCAAAACACCGTGTTCCTCCCCGAAGACGGAAAATTCGATACCCAGCTGAACTTCAATGTCGATTCGAAGGACGCGAAGGGCAATGACCTGAACGGCGCCGGCGGGTTCCAGCCGGGGTCCACCATGAAACCGTTCACCCTGGCGCAATGGCTCTTGGAGGGCAAGTCACTGGCCGAAACCGTGAATGCCTCCCGCCGGACGTATCCTCTTGATTTCAAATGGAGATCCAGCTGCGGGAAGGTGCTCGGCGCCTACAACACGAAGGAGAAGAACCGCGGCGCGGCGGACGACCTGCAGAACAACGACGCCGGCTACTACCGTGAAATGCGGGTCGACTACGGCCTGTACAACTCGATCAACACCGCCACCTTTGCCGAGGCCGCCCAGCTGGACTTCTGTGGGATCCAGAAGGTCGTGGATGCCGTCGGAATCCACAGCGGCCTGGACAACGCACAGGTCAACATGCATCAGTTGGGCAACCTGCTGGGGGCGATAGGGGTGGCACCGCTGGTACTGGCCAACGCCTTTGCGACCTTCGCCAACTACGGCAGGTTCTGCGAGCCGGTCGCCATTGCGGACGTGACTGACAAGGCGGGACAGCAACTCCCGGCCCAGGCCAAGTCCTGCCGTGACGCGATTCGACCACAGGTAGCCCGCGGCGTGAACTCCGTGCTGCAGGACGTGCTGAAAAAGGACTCCGGCGTGTACATCAAGCCAAAGCTCCACCCCCATTTCCCGGTCGCGGCCAAGACCGGCACTTCCAACACCAACGGCGCCACTTGGGTGGTTGGCTACACCAGCGGTCTGGCCACCGCGTCGTTCTTTGGAGATGCCCTGGAAGGCCAGAAGCGGCTCGGCCAGAACATCAGCGTGAACGGCAAGTTCTACAAAAGCATCGACGGCTATATGTTGGCCGGACCGCAGTGGGCCAACTACATGCTTGAGGTCGCAGGATTGTATCCGGCCGCGGAATTCCCGGGGCCGCCCGAGTCCATGACCAAGAGGCCTTCATCCAAGAACGGTGACGACGACGATTAGCCCGACGGAACGTGCGCGCGTCCCTGGGGAAGTGCTGCGCGCCAAACGTACGGCGTCCGTAGTTACGCGCGTGAGAAGACCGTTGGTTACATGGATGTGACACTCCCCCGGGCCGGGCCGGTATTCTGAAAGTGGTCAGGCAGCGGCCACCGTGATTCGTAGAGGGACAGTGTCTATGACAAGCAAACCCGATGTCACCGTCGCCGTGAACATGGATTCCGGCACCATCACTTTCACCCGTTTCGGGAGACCAACCAGTCAATACCGCCCGGCTCATGCCCCCGTGGCCAGCCGCGCCCCGGCCCTCCTCCCGGGGGCGGCGGGTTGACGGTCCACCACCAGGTTCCGGAGGATTTCCCTGCCGCGCGCATCTTCGGCACGTTCCGGCGCTGGCCGCTTGTGCCCTCGGCGGAGTTGTACCGGCTTCAGGCCGCGCTTGAACACTGCGTGGAGCTCGCCGGGTCGGAGGTGGCCTATGAACTGCTTGGGCTCATTGCTCAAGAGCTCCAGCAGCGCAGCGCGGAAGAGCAACCGGAGGCCCACCGGCTCCCCGGTCACGGCGGACCGGCCGCGGAACGGCGGGCTTCACACGGGCAGACCGGGCGAAGCCGCGGCTCACAGCACGACCAGCCGGGTCCGGCGTCTCGACAGACACGGGCGTCACACAACCGGGCGAACGGAAGCTGACGCCGGTCACGACGTCACCTGCACCGCCTCGTTCGCGGCCCCGCTCCGGAACCGCGGCACCGCCCCGGAACCTCGGCGCCGCCCCGGATACCGCCTCGGGGGCCTATTCTTCGAAGTGCGTTTCGACGTCGGACGTTCCGGTAATCGAGGCGATCACGGCTTTGGCGACTTCCCGGAGCTTGATGTTCCGGGCATTGGACGCATCCTTGAGTAACGCAAACGCCTTCTCCGGTGAGCACCGGTTCTGCGCCATGATCGCCCCGACTGCCATGTCAATGATGGTGCGGGACTCCATGGCGGCGGCCAGCGAGTCCCGCGCGTCATTAAGGCGGCCGATCCTGAGGGCGAGCCGCAGGGCCTTAGCCGCCTGCTGGGCGAAATGTTCCGCCTGGCTAATGTCTTCCGGATTGAACGCCGACGGGGCCTCGGCGTAAAGGTTCAGCGCGGCCCGTGCCTGGTCTCCCAGCTCGACCGGGACACCCAAAATCGACTGGTATCCCCGGCTGGTGGCCGCCTGCGAGAACACCGGCCACCGTCGGTCATGGCCCAGATCCCTGACGTAGACCGTCCTCAACTCCCGCATGGCAGCCAGGCAAGGACCGTCCCCCGCCTCGTTCTGCATCTCATCCATCGCGAACGCGTCCGGGTCACTTGCCGCGGTCGCCGCAGGCCTCTTGCGCCTTGTGACGGTGATTCCGCAAAGCACCCGCCGCCCGGTCCTGGACAAGGCCTCCGCTGCGTACCGGGAAAGCTCACGGAGGAATTCCTCAACGTCCTCGCTCTCAAGCACCAGGTCCTGGAGTTCGTCAGCAAGGACTCCGCGCAGCCTGAGCTCGTCCATCTCCATCCCAGCTCCTCCCAGCCGTTCCCTGCGCCGGAGACTACCCGGCGCAGCCGCAGCCCTGAAGTGCCGAAGGTCCCGAGCTTCGAGTGCCGGAGGGCCGGCCGCAGCCCTGAAGTGCTGGAGGTCCCGGGACAGCCATCCTCCCATCAACGGGCGGCAGGACCGGCGGAAAGTATCGCCGTCAGCCCCGTCGCCTCCGCGGATGTGGCCCGCCCCCAATATCTTTGCGGGCCACATCAAGAAAGTGGGTTCTCAGCGGCAGACCCCGATACATCGAGTGGCCGCCGGGAGCATTCTCACTCCCGCAAATCGCACAGCCGGAAAGTCGGTCGTGGGATTGCGTGCGGCAGGGACCCTCTGAAGCGGGTTGGTGCGGGGTCGCCAAACGGGCGGTGTCCAAGCTGGGGCGGCAATCGGGGCGCGGGCCAGGACGCATGTCCGAGGACTGTCGTCGTACCGGGCTTGGTTGTCATTTGCAGAGCTCTCCACGAATCGAGAGGCCGACTGCCTGACCGCCTTCAGAATAACAAAAAGCCCCGCGGTTCAAGAGCGGAGCCGCTCGACGGGAAAACCATCTTCCGCGGGCGAGGGATCCGGCGGGCGGGAAGCGATGCGGCAAGCGGCGATCTGCGCGCCGGCAGGCGACAGAAGAGATGCGCCGGCCGGCGTCAGAAGAGGTCAGCCAGGACCTGGTTGGCCGCGTCCAGGTCGAAGGCCTTGGGGTCAATCGTTTCGCCGGGAAGCATCCCCAGCCAGTCCCGGTATTCCTTATGGTCTTCGTGATGCGGATCATTGACCGCTGTGACGATGTTCGCCCAGCCCCAGATCCCGCCGCTGTCCTCCGCCGGCGCCGCACCGCGCCCCGCCGTGCACCGCGGAAGCCGCCCGCCGTCGTCGGCCTCCAGCACGTTCTCTGCCTTGATGGCGAGCACCCAGTCGTCGCCGAAGTCGTAGGTGTAGTTCATGCTGCTCCCGACCTCAGGCAGCAGCATTCCGACTGTCACCGCTGCCTCGTCAAGGGGCGGCTCGCCATAGAAGTCATCCGCGCCCGGGTTCCGCTGCGCGTACGTCGGGCCGTGCAAACCGCCGGTCTGGAACTGGTGCAGGTGGTAATCCAGCCAACCAAACACCGTCTGGATCACCTGGTGCAGCTGCGGGAGCGGCATGCCCGCGGGAACCAGGACGCGCCGCCAGATCGGCGGCTTCGAACCGTTGAGCATAATCTTCAGCTGCAGGGCCGGCCCCGCGGCCGCCAGTGCCGCCGTTCCTGCCGACAAGTGAGGTTTCGGCTCCCGTGGTGACATCTCCGGAGTTGCTGAAAAAAGGGCCACCTCGCCCTGCGCGGCCGGGTCATAGCCCTCGTCGTCGGGGGCCTCGCCGAGCCCCAGGTCTGCCAGCACCCAGTCGTCGTCGAAGACGTTCGCAACGCAGCGGATAAGGGCCGGGGGTACCCGAAGATGCGTGTCAATGGTGAGCAGCCCCAGTTCGGCGAGCTCCTCCAGCCGCCCCATGGCCACGCCGGTCAGCAGGCCCGCCATTTTCCGTTCCGCGGCCGGGGCGTGGTCCGCGGTGGCCAGAACCCGCGCCTTCTCCGGCGGATCGGCCGTAGCCGCCGCGAGCAGGAGCGACACCTGCAATCCGGAGATCATCCTCTCCCAGGGCTCCGCCGGATCCCAGCCGAGCACCGTCGTCTCCAGGTACTGGTCAACGATAAACACCAGTTCCGCCAGCCGCCCGGACCCGCCGCCGGCCAGGAACATTACGGCCTCCGCCGTGGGGACAACCTTCGACGCCGAAATCTGAATCAGCTCGGTTGACTCCAGCGTGGTCCAGAGCTGGGCCAGCAGCGGCACCTCAAACATACTACGGACCGTCGGCACGTCCCCGGCGGCGCCAGCGGTTCCCGGCAGCGGGGAACCGGCCCGTTTGGTGCCACCGCGGACGACGACGCCGACGCAGGCGGCCGCCGCCTCTATGTCCCGCTGGCGGAGCGCACCGGTCGCCGTGACCGGCTTCCCGTCGCCGATCCACTGCAGCAGCGCCCTGACCCGCTGGATCAGGGGCAAATTCGAAAACGCCTCCAGGGACTGCTGCTCGGGGATGTCCGGCACATCGACGCGCCCCCAGCCGCCGCCGTCCTCGTCGTCGTCCTCGTCGTCGTCGCTGCCGGCGGAGGTGGAGGTGGCCGTGAAGTAGTCCACGACGTCCACCAACTGGTCCGCGGAACCGGTCCACCGGCCGGTCTCGACGAGAAACTCGATAAAGGCGCGGACGGTGTCGACGACGAAGCCCGTGATCTCACGGACGGTCGCGTCAACGGCAGCGGCTCCTGCCAGGGCGCCAACCGCGTCAACGGCGTCGACCGCGGCCACGATTTCGTCCTCGACGGCGGCTGCCAGGCCGAGAGGTTCCAGGCTCGTCACGTCGGCCGCCGGCGTGCGTTCCATGTAGCGGGCCATAACGGCTTTGATCAGCGTCAGGCAGTCCAGGGCGGCTGCCGCCGATCCGGGAGAGCCCTCTTCGAACCACCGGACGAACGCCGGAGTGAGATCGTCCACGGAACGTTCGGCCCGGAAAGCGCTCAGGGACTGGGGCGCCGAGCCCCGGGTAGCGGGTCTTCCCGCGCCTCTGGTGGCCTTGCCCTTGTGCCGGTTCTTGCCGCTCTTGCTCATGGTGCCCCTGCCGCTTGCGAACTTGTCCTTGCATCGACGGTACTGACCCTTTGGGCGGCATGCCAGTTTTCCACGCCGATAAGGCGAGTCCGCGCGCGCCCGGCCCGCCGGGACGGCCCCCGTGCTGGGCTCCCCCGTTGCCGTGGCGTACGTGTGGCCGGCGCCGTGGGTCCAAGGTTTTCCGAGGGTGCCCTGAGGACAATGGAGGGCCCGGGGTCCTGACCTTCCGTGGACTTCCAGACAATGAGCGGGAAGGACCGTCAGATGATCGAAAACCACTGCACAGCAGACGGAACAAAAGTCACCCGATCGCGGCATGTCCGCGGGCCATCGGAGACCGGTACATGGCGAAGCGCAAACCTGCACCGGATCGCGATCGCCATGGTCCTGGCGGCTGGCACGGTCGGAGCCACCAGCGGCACGGCTCTGGCCGCCCCCGAAGCCGAAACACCCAGCTACACGGCCGGCGCCCCCGGCAGCGGCGACGCATACTTCCCCTACGCCGGCAACGGCGGGTACGACGTCCTGAACTACGATCTCGCCCTCCGCTACGCCCCGCCGGCAGATCCCGCCGTGCTCGAAGGCCGGCTCACCGGCGTCGCGACCGTCACCCTGCGCGCGACGCAGGACCTGCAGTCGCTCAACCTCGACCTGCGGGGCCTTGACGTGACGTCGGTCCAGGTCAACGGCAAGACCCCGGCCGAATGGTCCCAGGCGCAGGACGACACGAACCGGATCTGGGAACTCACGATCGGGCTGCCGCAGAAGCTGGAGGCCGGCCAGAAAACGACCGTCGTCATCGAGTACGGCGGGACGACGGGCCGCCCGCTGGACACCACCGGCGCCCTGTACGGCTGGGTCACCACAGCCGACGGCGCCATGGTGGTCAACGAGCCCGAGGGCGCGGCGACCTGGTACCCCGTGAACGACGACCCCGAAGACAAGGCCACGTACACGTTCCGTATCACGGTGCCGGAGGGAAAAACGGCAGTGGCGAACGGCCGTCCGTCCGGCCAGCCGGCGACGAAGGACGGCTGGACAACGTGGACGTGGAAGGCCAAGGACCCGATGGCCAGCTACCTGTCGACGGCGGGCGTCGGCGACTTTGCACTCTCGTACGATGTGGGTCCGCGCGGGCTGCCGATCATCAACGCCATCGACGCCGGCGTCACCGGCAAGGCTCTGGAGCGGACGCAGGCGTCACTCGCGCTGCAACCGGAGATGATCAAATTCCTGGCTGGCCTGTTCGGGCGGTACCCGTTCGAGGCGTTCGGCGCGATAGTCGACGACGATTCGGTGGACTATGCGCTGGAGACGCAGACTCGCCCGGTCTACTCGAGGGCCGCGAACGAATACACCGTGGTGCACGAACTGGGCCACCAGTGGTTCGGCAACAGCGTGAGCCCCGCCGACTGGCAGGACATCTGGCTGAACGAGGGTTGGGCGACCTACGTCGAGTGGCTGTGGGCAGAGAAACAGGACACAGCGACGATGGAGGGGCAATTCACGGAAGCGTTGGCGTACCTCGATGCGAACAACGGCTGGGCGCTGGACATTTCGGACCCGGGCCGTGACAACCTCTTTGCGGGCCAGGTCTACCTCCGCGGAGCCGCCGCACTCCACGCGCTGCGCCTGGAGATCGGCGACACGGCGTTCTTCGCGGGCGCCCGGCTGTGGCTGGGCACCTACAACGATTCGACGGCGACGACGGAAGAGTTCGAGGCCGTCATGGAACAGGCCTCTGGCCGGCCGCTCGACGTGTTCTTCGAGGAGTGGCTGCGGGGGGACGTAAACCCGACGTTGCCATAGGCGTGAACGGCTTGCCCACCTTCACGGCCGGGCATGAAGATCGGGATCTGAGCCTCAGGCCAGGAGCGGAATCCGGCATCCGGGTCTATGCTGATTCTGTCAGCTGCGCCCGCTGGTGCAGGCGCCCGGACTCCGAGAGCGTGAAGCGCATGAGCAGTTCTGACACAGTCCTGGCAGGCCTCGATTCCGAGCTCGGCTGGCTCCGCGAAACGTACACCCACCTGCACCGTCATCCCGAACTGAGCCTCGAGGAGCATAAGACCTCGGAGCTCATCCAGGAGAAGCTCGCCGCCTTCGGCTACGCCGTGACCCGCCTCGGCGGCACCGGCGTCGTCGGCGTCCTCGCCAATGGAACGGGCCCAACCGTCCTTGCCCGCGCCGACATGGACGCCCTCCCCGTCACCGAGGCCACGGATCTGCCCTATGCGTCGACCGTGAACGGGATCATGCACGCCTGCGGGCACGACGTGCACGTCAGCACGCTGCTCGGTGCCGCCAAGCTGATGGCGGACGGCCGGGCCGCCTGGGCGGGAACCTACATCGCACTGTTCCAGCCGGCCGAAGAGGTCGCAGCCGGCTCCAAGGCAATGGTCGACGACGGGTTGGTCACCAGGGTGCCGCGGCCCGACGTCGCCCTCGCCCAGCACGTGATGCCCTTCGCGGCAGGGACACTCACCACCACTCCGGGCCCGATCCTGTCAGCCGGAGATTCACTGAGGATTACCGTCCATGGGAAGGGTGCGCATGGCTCGATGCCGCACATGGCCGTCGACCCGGTGGTGCTGGCCGCCTCGATTGTGCTCCGGCTGCAGACCATCGTGTCGCGCGAGACAAGGCCCGGGGACTTCGCCGTGGTCACCGTTGGCGCGCTCAACGCGGGCGCGACGTCGAACATCATTCCGGACCGAGCGACGCTCCTGCTGAACATCCGTTCCTACGACAACCAGGTGCGGGCCACGGTGCTCGCGGCGATCGAGCGGATAGTTCGGGGCGAGTGCGTTACCGCCGGATCTCCGCAGGAACCTGAGTTCGAGTTTTACGACCAGTTCCCGCTGACCAGCAACGATGAGGACGTGACAGCCCAGGTCACCGAAGCCTTCACCGCGCACTTTGGGGCGGACGCCGTCAGCACCGCCATACCGCAGACTGCGTCGGAGGACTTCAGCCGCATTCCGGATGCCTTCGGGGTGCCGTACACGTTCTGGTTCGTGGGCGGGGTGGATCCGGAAACGTATCGGGCCGCCGCCGCCCGGGGGACCGTTGCCCAGGACATTCCGGGAAACCACTCCCCCTTCTTCGCCCCCGTGATCGACCCGACGCTGTCCATGGGCGTCCAAACCCAGGTCGTCGCCGCACTGTCCTACCTCGCCAAGGAGGCTTAGCACTATGAGCACTGCCCAGTCCACGGCCAAAACCGGGACCCAATGGAAGCCCAACGACGCCTGGCTGATCGGTATTGTCCTGGCCGTCATCAACTTCTGGCTGTTCGCGCAGACCCTGCTCAACGTCATCCCGGGCATACAGGGATCACTCGGAATCGAACGGACCCTCGGGAACCTCGCGGTCTCCATCACCTCACTGTTCTCCGGGATCTTCATCGTGGTGGCCGGTGGACTGGCCGACCGTTTGGGCCGCGTCAAGATCATGAACATCGGCATCTACCTGAGCATCCTCGGGTCGCTCCTGATTGCCTTGACGCCCGAGAACGCCGGCGGCCTCACGGCTGCCGCCCTGCTCGGTGGCCGGGTGGTCCAGGGACTTTCCGCTGCCTGCATCATGCCCTCCACCATGGCCCTGGTGAAGACGTACTATCAGGGGAAAGACCGCCAACGGGCCCTGTCGTTCTGGTCGATCGGCTCGTGGGGCGGCTCGGGCTTTTGCGCCCTTTTCGGCGGCCTGATGGCGACGTCGTTCCTCGGCTGGCGGTCCATCTTCTGGATCTCGATTGTGCTCTCGGTCGTCGCCCTGTTCCTGCTGCGGGGCACTCCTGAGTCCAAGGCGGCGGCGCGGGCCGGCGGAACCTTTGACTGGGGCGGCCTGGTCACCCTCGTCATCGCGCTCCTGGCGTTGAACGTGTACATTTCCCAGGGTCCGCTGATCGGCTGGCTCAGTTGGATGGGCATCGGACTCATCGCCGTCGCGGTGGCCGGGGCTCTGGTGTTCTTCGGGATCGAGACGAGCCGGCACGACCCGGTCCTGAACCTCAAGCTGTTCCGCAATTCGACCTTCGCCGGCGCCACGCTGTCGAATTTCCTGCTCAACGGTGCGGCCGGGACGCTGATCGTCTCACTCGGCCTGGTCCAGGTCGCCGCCGGCATGTCCTCGCTGCAGTCCGGTCTGCTGACCCTCGGATACCTGATTGCGATCCTTTCCACCATCCGCGTCGGGGAGAAACTGCTTCAGCGCTTCGGGCCGAAGCGGCCGATGATCTGGGGCAGCGCCATCGCGGGCCTCGGAATCCTGATGACGTCGATGACGTTCACCTTGATCGGGCAATACATCATCCTCACCGTCATTGGTTTCACCTTGTTCGGCATCGGTCTCGGCTTCTATGCGACGCCGTCCACGGATGCCGCCCTCTCGAATGTGCCGGACGATGAGGCCGGGGCTGCCGCCGGCATCTACAAGATGGCCTCGTCGCTGGGCAATGCGATGGGCGTGGCCATCTCGGCGGCGCTCTACGTGGCAGCGCAGTCCATGGACCCGGATACCATCCGGTCGTGGGGCCTGTTCATCGGGAACCAGGAAAACGTGGCCCTGCGCTTCGGCGGCGCCGTGGGAATTTTGTTCAACCTGTTTATGGTGGTCGTCGCGATTATTGCCATCATGGTCACCGTGCCGGACGAGCGGCCGGTCAAGCGGACCGAGTTCCCGGCGACGCCATCGATTGGCAGCTGAGACGTCGGCGACCAGTTGCGGGGGCCGCCCCGCCCAGGCGGCGAAACTATGACGTGACGCTGCCGGGCGACGTCGGCGATGCAGGTTCTGCGAGTTCAGCTGCAATCTGATCCGCCCAGGCGTCGATGGCTGCCCAGTCCCGCAGGTCACCGAAGCAGCCGCCGGTGAGCCGGAACAAGGCCCGGAGCGGCGCCGGCATCTGGCCGGCCTCGTAGACACCGGAGAAGACTTTGTGGCCGTGGAGCGGAGCCTCGCTGGACAGAACCCCTGCCAGGCGTTTCTGTTGCAGGGCCGCGCCGCTCCGACGAAACGGCTTCGGGAGGGCGTCAGCCATCCCCACGCTGAAGGCCCAGACGGGTCGTTTGGCCAGTTCCGGCGCGTGGCGGGTGAAGAACTGGGAAGCCGGGGGCAGCCAGGCCTGGTTGTGGATGGCGCTGCCGACCAAGACAGCGTCATAGCCGGAAACCGACCCGACCTCTTCCACGGGCCGGCAGTCGACCTCGCCCAGCGCAACCGCCAGCCGGGAAGCTATCCGCTGAGCTATTTCCCGGGTCGATCCGAGCGCACTTGCATAGGTAACGAGAACAGTCATGATGCGGCCTCCTGCCTTCTCCAGTCTCAGGGAACCAGCGCCGGCTGGAACGTGCCGTAAGTCCCGACCTGGGCCTGACACTGAAACAGGCAGCGTGTGCCGCGCCGTCCCCACGCGTCATGGACCGTCTGCTGACCTGCGCACGAACGGTGCTTTGCCCAGGGCTGTCCGTTCAACATGATCCACCAGCTGCACGTCGATCCGGAGCGGACTGACCCCGGCCGCGGTGAGCGCGCCGGCTATTGCGGCGCGGGCTCCTTCCATAGAGGCCCCGGGTGTGAGGCCTGCCAGGAGGACCCGCAGTCCGGAGCCCTCCTGAATGACCTGCCACCCCAAGGCGCCGGCCTGGTCGAGGACGTGGTGGAACACGATCGGATGGACACTTACCGTTCCCGCTGTGCCTGGCAGCTGCAGGACGTCTTCGATCCGCCCCTGGATGTCCTGCAGGACGGTGAAGGAGCGCCCGCAGGGGCATCCCCGTCCGGCCAGCCTGACGGTATCGGACATTTCGTAGCGGATCAGTGGCAGGGTTCGGGAGAAGAGGACTGTAACGAGGAGCTTGGCCCCGGTTGTCCCCGGGGGCACGGGGTTGCCGTTCTGGTCCACCGGTTCGATGATCAGCAGGTCCTCGTAGACGTGGCGGTTCCGGTAGGTGCAGGGGGAGGCGATCCCGGCTGTTTCGGTGGCGGCGTAGACATCGAAGGGGGCACTCCCCCAGGCCGCCTCCAGTTCCAGGGCGGTCGTCGGGCTGAGCACTTCGGAGGCGGACATCACGCCCTGAGGTGAAATGTGCAGCCGGCCGGCGCGCTGCTCAGCGGCGAGGGGCTTCAGCGCTGAGGCGTACCCGACGAGGATCCGGGGCTGGAACCGGTTCAGCGCCGCGACGGTCTCGTCCAGAGGTGCGGTGACGTCCAGGCGGAGGGTCGGGACGAGCCCGGAGCGCAGGGACGCACCAACGACGGCGGACTGGTGGGTGGGGACGCGGGAGCTCACCAAGGCCATTTTCACCGGACGGGTCGGCCCGGCGGAGATCCCGGCCCAGTCGTTGGCGCGGGCGTAAGAGGCCAGTACCGTCCCCCATTCGGAACGGTTCCAGACGAAGGTTCCGCGCCGGCCGGTGGTCCCGGCCGTCGCCGCAGCCCACCACCGGCCCCGCCACGGCCGCCCGGGGTTTCCCCCGCGCTCCGTCAGGTCTTGCAGATGGTTCTCCAGATCAGCAAGCCTCAGGTCCGGTGTCGTGACGGCCTCGTCGAAGTGCTCCATCAGGTCCGCTTTCGTCACGGACGGCAGCTGGTCCAGGGGCGCATCGTGCAGGCCTGCGTGATGGCGCCGGTAGAACTCCGAGCCGGCGTACGTTGCCCGCCGCAGTTCCCGCAGGGCGTGGTCCTGGTGGGCAGTGATCCTGGCGGCGTCCCAGTGGTCCCGTCGGCGCCACGCGGCCCGCAGGAACAGCACCCGTGAGATGAGACGGAGGTCCATGGCGCTTTGGGCTTAGCGGTTCCCGGCCGGGGCCAGCGGCCGGCCGGCATGCGCGGTGGTGGCCTCGGGTGTTTCCGGCCGGGGCAGCCTGAGCCTCTTGAGCAGCAGGGCGTTGACGGCGACCAGGAAGCTGGATCCGGACATCGACAGGGCCGCGATCTCCGGGCTGAGGACGACGCCTGCGAAGGCGAAGACCCCTGCCGCGATGGGCAGTGCGATCGCGTTGTACCCGACGGCCCAGCCCAGGTTCTGCCGCATCTTGCGCAGGGTGCCTTTGCCGATCCGCAGGGCGATCGGAACATCCAGCGGGTCCGATCGCATCAGGACGACGTCGGCCGTCTCGATGGCCACGTCGGTGCCGGCGCCGATTGCGATGCCGAGGTCGGCCTGGGCGAGGGCCGGGGCGTCGTTGACCCCGTCGCCGACCATGGCGACTTTCTTCCCCGCCTGCTGCAGTTCGGCGATCTTCGCTGATTTGTCCCCGGGAAGCACTTCGGCGATGACGGTGTCGATGCCCAGCTGGCCGGCGATCCTCCGGGCGGTCGCTTCGTTGTCCCCGGTGAGCATAACGACCTCGATTCCGGCCTCGTGCAGGGCCGCGACTGCGGCGGCCGCGGTCTCCCTGGCGGCGTCGGCCAGGGCGATCACCGCCGCAGCCGTGCCGTCGACGGCGACGAGCACGGCGGTCCGTCCGGTGCCGGCAAGCTCATCGCGCACCGCCGCCAGCGGACCCAGATCGATCCCTTCGTCGGACATGAGTTTGCGGTTGCCGACCAGCACACGGCGCCGGTCCACGGTCGCGCCGGCCCCGTGACCGGGCACGTTCAGGAACTCCGAGGCCGCCAGGACGGGAGCACTGTGTTCGCGGGCGTGCCGGACCACAGCCGCAGCAAGCGGGTGTTCGGATTCCTGTTCCACCGCGGCGACCAGGGCCAGGAGTTCACTGCGGCCGATTCCCTCGACGACGACGTCGGTCACTTCCGGTTCGCCCTTGGTCAGGGTGCCGGTTTTGTCCATCACGACGGTGTCGATCCGGGCCGAGGTTTCCAGGGCGGTCGCGTTCTTGAACAGGACGCCCCGTTTGGCGCCGAGGCCGGTGCCGACCATGATCGCCGTCGGAGTGGCAAGGCCCAGCGCGTCGGGGCAGGTGATGACGACGACGGTGATCGCGAACAGCAGGGCCGCCTGGACTCCGGCGCCGAGGGCGAGCCAGGCACCGAAGGTCAGGGTTCCGCCGATCAGGGCGACCAGGACCAGCCAGAACGCGGCCCGGTCGGCCAGCCGCTGGCCCGGCGCCTTGGAGTTCTGGGCCTCCTGGACCAGGGCCACGATCTGCGCCAGGGCAGTGTCGGCTCCGACCTTGGTGGCCCGGACCCGCATCGTCCCGGTGGTGTTGATGGACGCGCCGATGACTTCCGAGCCGATGGACTTGGCCACCGGAAGGCTCTCACCCGTGACCATGGACTCATCGACCTCCGACTGGCCGTCCTCGACCTCCCCGTCAACGGGGATTTTCGATCCCGGCCGGATCAGCAGCAGGTCCCCGGTCTGGACTTCCGAGGTGGGGATCTCGACGGTGTCGCCGTCGCGGATGACGACCGCAACCGGCGGGGCCAGCTCGAGCAGCGTGCGGATGGCCTCGTTCGCTCCGCCGCGTGCGCGCATCTCGAACCAGTGGCCCAGCAGCACGAAGGAGGTCAGGACGGTGGCGGCTTCGTAGAACACTTCACCGCCGCCGGTGAGGGTGACCCAGACGCTGTAAAGCCACCCGGTGCCCACGGCGATCGCGACCAGGACCATCATGTCCAGCGTGCGGGCCTTCAGCGCCCGGTAGGCGCCGTCGAAGAAGATCCAGGCCGAGTAGAAGATGACCGGCAGGGACAGGACCAGGGCCATGACGTCGTCACGCAGCCCGAACGGGGTCGGTGCGGTGAAGCCGAGCATGTCCCGTCCCATCGGGGAGAAGAGCGTCACGCCCACCGACAGGATGGCTGCGACCACGAACCGGTTGCGCATGTCCTTGACCATGTCATCCATCGACATTCCGCCGTGGTGTCCGCCGTGGCCCATCACGTCCTGCGGGGTCCGGGGCATTGCACCGTGCGGGCCCGGGCCGTGCCCGGTGTGCCCTGTTTCATCCATCGGGTAGCAGACGTGCTCGGGGACGGATTCGCCCCGGCAGTGGTATCCGCAGTCCCGGATCCACCCCGAGATCTGCTCCATGGAGGTTACCGACGGGTCAAAGCTAACGGTCGCGGTTTGGCCGACCGGATTCGCGTCGACGGCGGCCACACCGGGGCGCTGCATCAGGACGTGCTCCACGACCGCCTTGGAGGTGGCCCACTGCAGGCCGCGGACCTCCACAACGGTGCGTTTCAGAAGCGTGGTCACTGCTCCTCCTTCGGCCCAACTGCTGTCGGTCTGGCGGGCCGTCCGGCCGGGAGCGTCGCAAGTCGTGGCCGTGCGGGTCCGTGAGCTAATCCTCCACAAGGCGGGCAGCGGCCCCACCGCCCCTGCACCTGCCTTGTCGTACATCGCCGCTGCTTCACGCAGCGGCAAGAGCGCCCCTGCGGTTCACTATCAACCCGCGCATCCGGCCGCATCAGAGTCTTTGGTCCCTTCGCCGCGCTGGAGGCAAAGCATCCCCCTGCGGTAGGTGCCGTGCCACAGGGCCGGTAGCCTTGAACAGAAAGACCGCCACAGGAAGGAGGACCGTCATGACCGCGCCGACACACAATTCCGCGATCGCCTTCCTTCGCCATGCGGGCCTGTTTACCGCCGTCCTGGCCCTTATTGCCGGGATTTTCGGGATGCACGTCATGACCGCCACCCATGCCATGCATTCCCCGGCGACGGCGGCAGCAACCGTCAGCTCCCATCACGACTCATCCCTCGCCAGCCACGCCGGAGTACTTCCGCCAGTGCCATCGTCTGCACCGGAAGTGCACGCAGGCCAGGACGAGGCAGGCGCCCGGACCGTTCACTGCACGGACCCGGAGAACTGCACCAGTATGCAGTCCATGACCGCGGCCTGCACACCGTCAGCGAAGACAAGTTCCCTGGCCGCACCGCTGCCAGGCACCGCAATCATCGCCCGGAACACCAACACGGGGACGCCCGGCACTATCAGCGCGCGGTGGTCATATCGTCCCGGCAGTCCTTCGCCGGGCGAGCTCTGCATCAGCAGAACGTAAAACAGGGCTACGCGCTGTGACCTCACCGGCGCCCGCCCCTGCCTGACTCACTTCCGGGCCGGGCGCGTCCCCGATGCACACACTCCTGCGGCGCCCACGCGCCCACTGATGTCTTGAAGGACTCAAATAGCCATGATGAACTCGAAGTTTCTGCCCATTTCCGCGACCGCCATCGCTGCGGTACTCGCCCTGGCCGGCTGCTCAGCCGGCTCCTCCACAGCCACCGCCGGCAACTCGGTGTCCTCCGCCGGCTCCATGCCGGGAATGGGCCCCGGGATGATGTCCAGCAGTGCACCGGCCGCCGCTACCGAACACAACGACGCCGACACCATGTTTGCCCAGGGAATGATCCCGCACCACGAACAGGCCGTGGAGATGAGCGAGATGATGCTTCAGAAGAACGACATCCCCGCCTCGGTCACGGACCTGGCCAGCCGGATCAAGGCAGCCCAGGCACCGGAGATCGCAACGATGACCGGCTGGCTCAGGAACTGGAACGAATCAGCGACCATGGGCGCAGGCCACACCATGGACGGCATGATGGGCGAGGGCGACATGAAGCAGCTCGGATCCGCCCAGGGCACCGATGCAGCCAGACTATTCCTGAAGCAGATGATCGCCCACCACCAAGGCGCGGTCATGATGGCCCAGACCGAAATGTCCCAGGGCAGGAACGCCGACGCGATCAAACTCAGCAAAAACATCGTGACCGCCCAGGAAGCTGAAATCAAGGAAATGCAGGACCTGCTGGCCACCTTCTGACCGGTGTCCTCCGGTGCCGGCCCATCCCGGGACGGCACCAACCCTGCCATTTACCACCCTGAATCCCTGGAGTCCCCGTGCCCAATCCCTCCCGTCCCCGGGTCCGCGCAGCAGCCGTTTTGGCGGCCGGCGCCGGCCTTATCTTTGCCCTCTCAGCATGCAGTCCACCCTCCGTCCCGGCAGGATCCGCAGCTGCAGGCACCACCGGCAGCGCCATGCCTGCTGCGCACGTTCACGGGTTGAGCGTCAGCAGCACAACCGGCCAGGTGCTCCTGGCCACCCACGACGGCCTGTTCGACATGACGAAACAGCCCGCTGCCAAAACCGGGCCCACCAATGACCTGATGGGTTTCACCGCCGGCCCCGACCACGGCGTCCTCTACGCTTCCGGCCATCCCGGAGAAGGCTCCGACATGCCGAACCCCCTCGGGCTGATCAGATCCACCGACACCGGTAAAACCTGGGAAAAGCTCTCCCGTCAGGGTGAATCGGACTTCCACGCACTCACCGCGACCAAGTCCGGAATCGTCGGCTTCGACGGCGTACTGCGCACCAGCCCGGACGGAAAAACCTGGAACTCGGTGGCCGCCGATTTCCTCCCGGCCGTCCTCGCCGGAACGCCCACCAGCGACACTGTCCTGGCCACCACCCCGCAAGGGATCCGCCGCTCCACTGACGGCGGTAGGACCTGGACGACAGTGGATTCCGGACCTGTGGTCCAGTTCGCCGCTTTCGCCAGCTCTGCCGAGGCCTTCGGAGTCGAACCCGACGGGACAGTCCACTACTCCGGCGACGCCGGCGCGACCTGGACCAGAAAAGGCCAAATCCGTGACACGGTCCAGGCTGTGGCTGCGGTGAAGGGCCAAGAGGCAGCTCCATCGATCTGGGCCGCCACGGCCAGCGGGATCGTCGTCTCCATCGACGGCGGCATGACGTTCCGCCCCGCGGACGCCGCCTGACCGCACGATGCGCGTGTTCTGTTCAAGGTCCAGTCCGGGGGCAGCGGTTCCTGTGCTCGGTACGGATCTCTGGACGACGTTCCGAGGCTGCCAGGACCCGCCCAGGTCGGGGCCGCCAAATACGCCGGCGGGAGTGGAAAGGGACCTCGGACTCTACCCGTCAGCCGACGGCGCGCCAAGACTCGGAGTAAGTCCTGAGGTGAAAGGTGCCGATCATGATGTGGGGTTACGGACAAGGCATGTGGTGGATGTGGCTCTGGGTTCCCCTGCTGCTCATCGGGATCGCGCTGCTGGTGTTCCTTGCCGTCAGGGTCGCTGGCGGCGGCTTCCGCAGTGGATACGGGCCCCCGGGCCCAGGAGGCCCGCCGCCTATCGGAGGGAGCCGGGCCCGCCAGATCCTCGACGAGCGCTTTGCGAGAGGTGACCTCACTGCGGAGCAGTACCGCGAACACCTCAAAGTGCTCGGCGAGGCCCCGTAGTGCACATCTGACGACTGCCTCTCAGCCCTGCCGTGGGCGGAACTGTGAATGTCATCATCCAGTTTGAGCGATTCGCTCCAGTCGATTAGGCGGTGACCGGGCCCGCGGGTGCCGCTGTACGGGCAGCCCGTCCGCGGCGGTCGCCAGGCCACATTTGAAAGGCCATCACGAACGCCCACACGGCCATGAGCAGCAGTGCCGCCAGACGGGGCGCCGAGTCGAAGAGGCCCACGTAGGAAACCATCAGGCCGTGGATGATCCAGGCGACCCCCGAGCACGCAGCCAGCCACCCCGGCCAGCGGGAATATGCGCTGCCGTAGGCAATAGCGAGACCAAAGAAAATCAGCGTGAGCCCGAGCAGGATGTTGGAATAGCTCTGCAGCGCGTATTCAGTCCATCTCAACCCCATCGCTGCCGCAAAAGCTGAAGATTCCTGATCGGCGGGAGCATCCGCCCAGGCATCAACGGCCCATTTGAGCGCAACACCGTCCACCGCCTGAAGCATGGTGATGGCCGCCGCTGTCAGCACCACCGCTGCAAGGCCGAAGCGTGCCAGCGCAGTTGGCCCTTCCCGCTTGGCAGTCATGGCAAAGTACAGGGCCACCAGCCCGCCGAAGAACACCAGGCCGGCGACCCACTGGGTGAAGTGGATGGCAATCCAGCCGTCGCTCTGCGCATACTCCCTAAAGACCGCCGTATGGTTCATGACATCTTCCCGGGATGGGTGCACGGCCGTAGCAGCCACCAACAGGACGACGCCGAGGGGAAGCGCGATCGCGCCGGTCTTCCCCCAGAGTGCTCTTGGTTCCACACGCGTTTCCATCGCGTTCTCCTCTCCCGGCCGGCAGCATCCCAACGTGGCCAGTGATCCCCGTGGGGACGCATCGCCGGGCCTTCCATTGCTTCCATCTGGCGGGAGCGGGCGGTTTTTGACCCGCCCCTAACAACAAGATTACGAGCCTGGAAGTGAAAGGTATACGGCGACCCCGGGCAAGCTGGCGGGGGCGATCATCGCCCAGTGCTGGCCGGCGGCGTCAGTCGCGCGGCCGCATGAGCGGCGGGTTGAGCACGGCCCGAGCCGGCTGGTCCGCGGCCGTGCGGGCAGCCAGGGAAAGCCGGAACAGCGCCGCAGGGCGGCCGGCGTCGCCCGTGGTCATCCGCCCGGTGCCTTCCAGGAAACCAGGGTTTCCGGTGGCCTTGCGGTGGAAATTCCGGGGGTCCAGGCGGACGCCCCACACGGCCTCATACACAGCCCGGAGCTGGGCGACAGTGAACTCCTCGCCGCAAAAGGCCGCCCCCAGCGGCGAGTATTCGAGCTTGGACTTTGCCCGCTCCAGGGCGTCGGCGAGGATCCGGTCGTGGTCAAAGGCGAGTTCCAGTTCGCCGTCGAGGACCTGGCTGACCGGGTACCAGGCGGCGTCCTCGGCATCGCTTCCGGCGGACAGGACCGGAAAATTGGGAGCGAGCAACAAGTGGGCCACCGTGAGCACGTCCCCGCGCGGGTCGCGCCCGGCCGGGCCGTAACTCCCCAATTGCTCCAGGTGGCCGGGGACCTGCTCGACGCCGGTTTCCTCCGCAAGTTCGCGGCTGGCCGCCGTCACCAGGTCCTCGCCGGGCAGCACGAATCCGCCCGGCAGGGCGAGCCTGCCACGGAAGGGCTCGATGAGCCGGGTGACCAGCAGGACGTTCAGGACGTCGTCGGCCACGGTGAGGGCGACGACGTCGACCGTCACCGGGAAGCACGCGGGCGCCGGGTGCGATTCAGGCATAGGTCCACACTAGCTAATTATCGTCACCTTGACGATACGTCGAAGCGGCCCTATTGTTCAGTTATCGTCATTTTGACGACAATATCGAACGGTAAAGGAGAATGCCATGGCACGCATCAAGCGCTACCCCGGGATCAGCCACTTCCTGGGCAGCCCCACCGGCCACGTCGTCCACCTGCAGAAAGGAAGGGTCAGGCACCAGGGTGTGGGCCAGGCCTTCTGGTTCCGGCAGGCGAACTCCGTGCTCAGCGAGGTCCCCGTGGACGACCAGGAGTTGCCCACGCTCTTCCACGCGATTACTCGGGACCACCAGGACGTCAGCGTCCAGGCCAACGTCACCTACCGCTTCATCGACCCGGTGTCCGTCTCCACCCGACTTGACTTCGGCCTTCAGCCGGCCGGCTCCGGCCAGCCGGCCGGGAAGGAGCAGGTGGCCACCATCATCGGCCAGCTGTGCCAGAGCCACGCCATCGACCAGATCGCCACCACTACACTCGCCGAGGCCCTGGCACGCGGGGTCAGCCAGCTCCGCAACGTCCTCAGTGCAGCCCTCCGGGCGGACACCCGGCTTCAGTCCACCGGCATCGAGATCCTCGCGGTTCAGGTTCTGGCGGTCCGGCCGGAGTCCGACGTCGAGCGGGCACTGCAGACCCCGGTCCGGGAACAGCTCCAGGCCGAAGCGGACCGGGCCGTGTACGAACGCCGGGCTGTCGCCGTCGAACGGGAACGGACCATCTCCGAGAACGAGATGGCGAGCCAGATCGAACTGGCCACCCGACGCGAACACCTGGTCGCCCAGGAAGGCGCCAACGCGCGGCGTCAGGCCGAGGAAAGAGCCGCAGCGGGACTCATTGAGGCGCAGGCTTCGGCCGCACGCCAGGGCATCAACGCCTCTGCGGAAGCGAACCAGATCCGGCTGGTGGGCGATGCGGCCACGGCACGCGAGGCCGCCACCATGGAGATCTACAGCGGCATGGAGCAGGAAACACTGCTGGCACTCGCCCTTCGCGACGCAGCCGGATCACTGCCGAACATCGGCAACCTCACCATCACCCCGGACCTGCTCAGCGGGGCTCTTGCCGGGCTGATCAGGGAGCCCGCGGGCGCGGTCCCGGGTGCTGCACCGGCCGGCCCCGCGGCGGGGGCCGCCGGCCGGGCCGGGAAGTAGGGGCCGGTCATGGCAACCCCCCGCCTCGTCATCGTCCACCGGCGGACCGAGCTGCAGCAACTCCTGGACCGGCACGCCACCCGCGGCCAGGCCGAATTCTTCCTCCGCACACGCGGCCGCACCATCCAGGCTGTCCAGCAGCGCCACGACCGGTCCGCCGCAGCCCTCGCGGCGGTCCGCGCCGCCGTGCCGGCCGAGTGGCGTTCCGCCGAGGTGGAGCGCGCGGACCTGAGCCGCTTCCTGCTCACCCCGGAGGACATCATTGCGGTGGTGGGCCAGGACGGGCTGGTGGCCAACGCGGCGAAGTATCTCAACGGCCAGCCCGTCCTCGGGATCGATCCGGAGCCGGGAGCGAATCCGGGGGTCCTGGTCCGGCACACGCCCGGCGGGGCGGCGAAGCTGCTGCAGGCGGCCGGCAAGGCCGGCCTGGCGGTGCTGCGCTGCCAGGAACTCGCCACCGTGACAGCGTGGCTCGACGACGGGCAACGTCTCTCCGGGCTTAACGAGGTCTTCATCGGGCACGCCTCACACCAGTCGGCCCGGTACCAGCTCACCTCACCGGACGGCCGGGCCGAACACCACTCCTCCTCGGGGCTGATCGTCTCCACGGGCACTGGCGCGACCGGCTGGTGCGCCTCCATCGCCCTGGAACGCGGCGGTCGCGCCTTGCCGGCACCCACGGACCCCCGGCTCGCATGGTTCGTCCGCGAGGCCTGGCCCTCCCCCATCACCGGTACCGCGCTGACCGAGGGTGCGCTGGAGCCGGGCGAAACGCTCCGCGTCACTGTGGCATCGGACCAGCTGGTGGTGTTCGGCGACGGTATGGAGGAGGACCGCCTGACCGCGTCCTGGGGCCAGGAAATCACGGTCCGGTTGGGCGACCGGCCATTGCGGCTGGTGGGGTAGGTCATCCAGCCCACTGAAACACGCCGTACTTCACTGGACTGTGTTTCGGGGGTGCCTGACAGTTTCGCCGGAGCCGGGCCTAATAGAGGAAGACCGGCAGCCAGTCGCGGTTGTGCGCGTGCACCAGCGCGAGGAACAGAACGAAGTCGAAGAGCAGGTGCACCGTCACGACATAGGTCAACGACTTTGTCAGCTTGAAGGTGTAGCCCTGCAGCAGTGCGAACGGGAACGTCAGCAGCGGGCCCCAGGCCCGGTAGCCGATTTCCCACAGGAAGGACGAAAAGATCACGGCCTGCAGGATGTTGGCGAGCCAGTCCGGGAAGTGTCGTCGCAGCAGCGTGAAGGTGGTGCAGATGAAGAACAGCTCGTCCCAGATTCCCACTGTGTTTACGCCGAGAAAGAGCCGCCAGAAGATGGTGGGTTCGGAGGCGTCCGGCCAGTTCTGATACACCCCGGCGCGGACCAGGTAAACCGGCAGGATCAGGTAGGCGAGTGCCACGACAGCGAGCAAGTACAGCTTCGCGGCCAGGGGCCATTTGTGGCCCGTTTTCAGCGGGAATTTGATGAGGTTCTCGCGGTAGACAAACCGCGACACCAGCCACGGCACGAGCACGGCCAGCGCAAGGACTCCCCCCATCAGCGCCATGTGCGTCAGGCTCAAATCAGCGTTCAGGGGAACTACGCTGATGACGACCATTCCCGCCGCCACCAGCGCAAGGTGCCGTACGAATTCGCGGTCGATCAAAGCGGCAGAGACCACGCTCAACGCCAGCAGGCTGTAGCCCAGGAAGTCATTTTCGACGCCGAAAAGCAGCACTCCGGAGACCGAGAGCAACACCGCCGGCACAAGCTTCCAGGTCAGCGCGGTACGCGGCGTTTGCGTCGAGATCGTGGTCACCCCACCAGCATGTCAGCGCCTGCCCCCGTGCGGAACGCTTGCCTGCCAGCTGCGTCCAGCTCGGTCTCCGTGGTTCCTAGTATGCTCAAGCTCAAACGTGATTGACAGGAGACTGCAGTGGCCGAGACGCTGACAGAGACAACGGTGGCCGAGGTGATGGCCGAGCTGGCCGCGCTCGAGGACCCACGGGCACGCGAGGTGAACGAGAAACACGGTGACGATCACGGCGTGAACCTGGGCAAACTGCGCGCGATCGCGAAGCGGCTGAAGACACAGCAGGAACTCGCACGGCAGCTCTGGGAGACGGGTGACACCGCCGCGAGGCTGCTGGCGATCCTGATCTGCCGGCCGAAGGCGTTCGAACGTGACGAATTGGACGACATGCTGCGCCGGGCGCGGAGACCCAAGGTGCATGACTGGCTCGTGAACTACGTGGTGAAGAAGAACCCGCACTCCGAGGAGCTGCGCCTGGCGTGGTCCGCCGATCCGGATCCCGTGGTGGCCAGTGCCGGCTGGGCGCTGACCACCGAACGCGTGGCGAAGAAGCCCGAGGGCCTCGACCTGCCGGGGCTGCTCGACGTCATCGAGGCGGAAATGAAGGACGCCCCGGACCGCCTGCAGTGGGCGATGAACCACTGCCTTGCGCAGATCGGGATCGAGCACGCCGGGCAGCGCGCCCGCGCACTGAACATCGGCGGGCGCCTGGAAGTGCTCAAGGACTACCCCACTCCCCCGGGCTGCACATCACCGTTCGCTCCCGCCTGGATCACCGAGATGGTGCGCCGACAACCGGACAGGTAGGAGGAGGTTCGTACTCAGCGACACTGTCCATCAGACTCCGCGGGTTGTCCGAACCGGAGGTCGCAGCACAGGATTCCTGACCGACTACTTCCGACCCGTGAGGACCACCTGCACCGCCTGCCAGTGGTTCCAAAACGGGACGGTGCCAACGTTAAGGGCCCTTCAATAAAGGCGCCGCCATTGATGAAGAGTGTCTGTTACTGGGTGTAGCCGAAATCCCGGCGGGTTAGGAGTTCCCCATCTAATCGGACGCGAGCATAGGCAGGGTCCAAGTCGAAGCCGTTGTAGTCCCGTCCAAAGATGAGCAACGCTTCAGCGGCTATGCGACGCCAGTACCTCGCGTCATCGCCGCTGCTGAAATGGTGTGTGGGGTTCTCGGAGTCACTCGGGCCGTAAAAGGGATCAGAGAGTGACACGATTTCGTAGACAAAGTAGCACCCGCCCCCAGCCGCACCGGGGTTCCCGGTTTTCTCGATAGTGGAGAAGGGAAACCGCACAACACCGTGGGAAAGAAGGAAACCTCGTGCTCCCTCCGAGCCGATGCCGCCCGTGAACTGCAAAGCGATATCTCGATCAGGGTCGACTACTCGGCGTTCGTCCGAGAACCATGGCTCACCCTCGGGCAGATAGATCGAAAACAAACCGTTCCCCAACTCAGTCACCAGACCCGGCTGCGCGATCAGGGCGCGCTCGTTAGATAATGCCAGGCTCCAGGTACAGGCCAAACTTACGCCTCCAGCCGACCCGTCGACGTGCGGCGCCCCGGGTACCGGCGCCAAGGGACCCGTTTAGGGCGCGGCCCCCGGTTCATAAGTGCCCGCGCTCCACTCCTGACCTTGCGGGTCCAGCACCCGGGCTCGCCTGGCACCCCAATCCGTGCTTTCGGGCTCGATTACGCTGGTTCCCCCGGCCGCCATGGCCTTGCGATAGAAAACGTCGACGTCGTCAACCAGCAGGTAAAGCCCCTGGCCGGTAGATCGGCCGGCCAGTGCCGGTCGTTTTTACTCGGCATCATTGCTCGCCACCATCAGCACGGCATCACCGAGCCGGACCTCCGCATGAACGACCCGGCCCGATGCGTCGTCCTGGCGGCGGACGACGTCGAACCCGACGCGCTCCATCCACTCCAATGCCGCTGGTGCATCCGGGTAGCTGAGGTAGGCAAAGAGTTTTGCATTCATACCGGGGATGCTAATCCGGCACGCGTTCGTTGGAAACAACGAAAACCTTGAGGGCGGCAACCTGCCCTAAGAGCTCACATTGGCTCTTGCCCTCCCCGGCCGCTGCGCGTATGAGAAAAGCATGGGTTCGCAGCGAGACATCCTCCGCGGTCGCGTGGCCGTCGTGACAGGTTCTACACGCGGCCTGGGGTACGCCATGGCGCGTCTGCTGGGTCATCAGGGCGCGACGGTGGTGCTCGCGTCAAGGTCGGACGTCGACGTCGCGGCCGCTGTCGGGCGGCTGCTCGCGGAAGGGATCGCGGCGTCGGGACGTCGCTGCGACACCGGTGAGCCCTTCGACGTCGAGGCCCTGCGCGACGATGCCCTAAGCCGCGGGACGCTCGATATCTGGGTCAACAACGCCGGAACCTCCGGTGTCTTTGGGCCGACGGCGTCCACGCCGGTCGACGACTTCACGCGAGTGGTGCGCACGAACATCCTCGGCACCTTCCACGGGGCGAGGGCCGCGTTGCCGGTGTTCCTCGCGCAAGGCCATGGCGACCTCGTCAACGTCTACGGCCAGGGCGACCGGGGGCCGGTGGCGCTGCAGAACGCGTATGCGTCGAGCAAGCGCTGGGTCCGCCAGTTCACCGAGACGTTGCGGCTGGAAACCAGGGGCACCGGCGTCAGGGTGCATGGCATGAATCCTGGCCTGGTGACGACGGACCTCCTGGGGCACATCACGTCCCAGCCGGGGTACGAGCAGCAACTGGGCGGGCTGCAGATCGTCGTCGGGCTCTGGGGGCAAACCGCTGACGACGCCGCCCGCCCCCTCCTGCACCTGGTAACCTCGGACGCCGCCGAGTTCCGGTATCTGACCCGGACGACCATGGTGACCCGCGGGTTGCGCAACGTGCTGGCCGGCCGCCTTCGTCGTGCCAACCGGATGCCTCTGGACGTCACTGTCCTGGACAAGAACCGCCAGGACTGACTGGGTGCGTCCTCCGTCCGCCGGTAAACGCGGCCGGGCCTTGAGCAGGGCGCGTCAGGATTCGGCCCGGCGTTTGAGATTCGTGAATTGACGGCTCTGCATGACCCAGTGGCCGGGCTCCAGAAACACAATACTCAGAATGGGCTGCAGCCATTTCGGCCGAAATGACCAGTACCCGCTCACGACCACTCGGGTGCGCCCGCCTGCCGCATCCTTCAGCTCGAATCCCCACAGCGAGTCGGTGAAGAACCGGGGCCGCTGTCCCGCCGGATCGAACGGGCGCCCGCGCAGGTCAAGTGACATGCGCAGACCCAGGAACCGCTCCGGATCCCGGGCCGCGACCTCCCACCACTGGCTGCCGTCCGGCCTGGCCGTCAGATGGTCGCCAACGGCGATGCCCTGCCACTCGGGATGAACCGTCCGAGCGCTGGTGCGCCCAAAGTTGTCCAGCCGGTCCCAGCTGTACCACCCGCCCCGGTCGGTCCCCATCTGCACCAGCCAGGGCCACACCCGCGAGCGCGGCGCGTCAATGGTCACGGCCATGGTGGCGCTCCGAGTCCCGTCCGGGATGAGCCCGTCCCCCGGATAGGGCCCGTGCGCTTCCTCCGCGGTCGCGCCGGCGCGGAGCAGGCGCGGCCGAACAAGCGCCAGGTAAACGGCAGCAAGACCAGCGACAGTTCCGGCGACGATCACCCGCCCCGGTTTGCGACGTGCCATCGTGACTCCCCTCAGGGCCTGGTTGTTGCCGAAGGAATGCGAGGATGCACTGCCGCGCGTCCCGGTTTCGAATGAATTCCGATCAGACCTCAGGTTTACCAGCGCGGCAGCAGCCGCATGAAGAGTCCTTGGCCCCCAGGATTGACCTGCGTCCCGATGACCTTTGACCCTGTTGGCCCCGGCCGGTCAGCCGTTGACTGGATAAACCGTCGTAAGGTCACTACCCTGCTGGCTGACGCTCGCAGGCTCTGAGGACACCGGAAAATGTCGAGCACACACCATCACCCTCCCCGGCTTCGGAGGGCCGCACCGCCCGGACGCCCACCCCGCAACGCCATACGCAGAAGCATGCTCACGGCCGGAGCGCTCTCGTCGCTGCTCTACGTGGTTGCCACCGACGGCGTTGCGGCGTCGATGTGGGACAGTTACCGCCGGACGGAACGGATGGTCAGCGAGCTGTTCGCCGTTGGTTCCCCCGGTCGTGACTTCCTCGGCGTAGCCATGTGGTTCTTCCTGCTGCTGTTCGTCGCTTTCGGGATCGGCGTCTGGTATTCGGCTCGTGGCAACCGGGCGCTGCGTGTTGCAGCCTGCCTGCTCATCGGGTACGCGTTGTTCGAACATCGTGGCAGGCTTCTTTCCGCTGACACTGGGTGAAGAAACGTCTGTTCCCATGCATATCGTGGCCACCAATTTGCTGCTCCTCCTGATGGTCGGTGCAATGTGCTTTGTGGCCGTGGGGTTCCCCGGCCGGATGCGTGTGTACACGGTCACGTCGCTTGTTGTTATGGCGGTCACGGCGGTTCTTTCGTTCGTCGCGGCCCCGGGACCAAACCTCCTGCTGGGCATCGGGGAACGTATCAGTATCGGCACATTCCTGCTCTGGGTAGCGGTCCTCGGCGGCGCGCTGTGGACACCCGCGGCGCCGGCTGCTGCAGGCAGATTGCGATCCTCCGGGCACGGAAAGCATTAGGCCCGGAGGGCAGCAGGCGCGGAAGGCATTAGGCCTTCCGGCACTGGCCCGACGGCAGCGCCCCGGCGTATTCTGGGCACACATTATGAGCGCGATAGCTGGTCAAACATGGCGCCGAAGAAGCGAATCAGGACTCGTGTGGCCGGGGCCCTTTGGAGGATCCTCGGATTCTTGACGGTGAGCGCGAGCTGCGGTGTTTTAGTCGCCAGCCTGGCGGTCCCCGGCGTCGCTGCTGCCGGCGTCGCGGTCAGCAGGTCCATCACCTTCTTCAACAACCTGCCCGCTGAGCTGGCGGTTGAGCCGCCGTCGCAGTCAACCAAGGTGCTGAGCGCGGACGGGAAGCCGATCGCCACCTTTTTCGCTGAAAACCGCGTGAAGGTAGGGCTGGACCAGATGTCGCCGTATATCCGGGACGCGATCGTCGCCATCGAGGACAGCCGCTTCTACAAGCACGCCGGCGTCGACCCGCAGGGGATTCTCCGGGCGCTCACATCCAACCTGACCGGCGGCGGCAGACAGGGCGCTTCCACCCTGACCCAGCAGTACGTAACGAACGTGGTCAATGAGTCCCTGCTGTCGGCGGACAGGAGCGATCAAGTCATCCTCAGCGGGCAGAAGAGCGTCGGCGACAAGGTACGGGAGATGAAGCTCGCCCTCGAGCTGGAAAAGAAATACACGAAGGACCAGATCCTTGAGGGCTATCTGAATATTGTGTTCTTCAACCGGGACGCGTACGGCATTGAGGCCGCGGCCCGGCACTTCTTCAGCACAACCGCAAAGGACCTCACCCTGCCGCAGGCTGCCCTGCTGGCCGGCCTGGTCAACAGCCCCACCTTCTACGACCCCACCGACAATCCGGAAAACTCCATCAAGCGGCGGAACCAGGTCCTCGACAAAATGCTCAGCGAGGGGAAAATCCTCCAGACTGAGCACGACGCCGCCGTCGCCAGCGGTGTCGACCTGCAGATCGCGCCGGCAAAGCAGGGGTGCTCGGCGGCTGACATGGCGCCGTACTTCTGCGACTATGTGTCCCACCTGATCCTCAACAACCCGGCGTACGGCGTCGACGTCACGGACCGGGAGAAGAAGCTGTACCGCGGCGGCCTGACCATCACCACTACGCTGGACAGCCGGCTGCAGGCCTCCGCGCAGGCGCAGGTCGACGCCACCGCCGGGGCCAACCCGGACAGGTGGGGCGCATCGCTGGTCACGATTGTGCCAGGCACAGGCAAAATCCTCGCGATGGCGCAAAACACCGTGTTTCTTCCCGCCCCCGGGAAATTCGATACCCAGCTGAACTTCAACGTGGACGCCAGGGACGCCGATGGCAACGACCTGAACGGCGCCGGCGGGTTCCAGCCCGGGTCCACGATGAAACCGTTCACTTTCGCGGAGTGGCTCAATGAAGGCAAGTCCTTGGTCGCCGAGGTGGACGCCTCCCAGCGGACCTATCCGCTGGACTTCGCCTGGAAGTCCAGCTGTGGAAAGGTTCTCGGGGCCTACAACACGGCCGAAAAGGCCCTCGGCGCGGCCGACGACCTCCAGAACAACGACGAGGGCTATTACCGCAAAATGCCCGTCAATTACGGGCTATACAACTCCATCAACACGGCTACTTTCGCTGAGGCCGCCCAACTGGACTTCTGCGGCATCCAGGCAATGGTGGATGCCGTCGGACTTCACAGCGGCGTGGACAACGCCCAGATAAACATGCACCAGCTGGGCAACCTGCTGGGTGCCATTGGTGTGGCGCCGATCCACCTGGCCAATGCTTTTGCGACGTTCGCCGCCGACGGCCTGTACTGCGCCCCGATCGCCGTTACGGCCGTGACCGACGCGGCGGGACGCGAGCTGCCGGCCCAGCTGAGTGACTGCCGCAGCGCGGTTAAGCCCGAGGTAGCCCGCGGCGTGAACTCCGTCCTTCAAGACGTGCTGAGAAAGGGGTCCGGGATCTATATCCAGCCCAAGGTCCAGGATCACGTCCCGGTCGCAGCCAAGACCGGCACATCCAACAACAACGGCGCGACCTGGGTGGTGGGCTACACCACTGGCCTTGCCACCGCCTCCTTCTTCGGGGACACCCTGGAGGGCCAGAATCGGCCGGGCCAGAACGTCACCATCAACGGCAAGTTCTACAAGAACATTGACGGGTACATGCTCGCCGGCCCGCAGTGGGCGAACTACATGCAGCAGATGGCGGGACTCTACCCGGCCGCACCCTTCGCTCCGCCGCCCGAGTCCATGACCAAGCCCTGAGCTGCCGCCACTGACCGCTGTGTCCCGGTTCCGGGTTTGTAGACACTCCCTACGGCACGCGGCGCTGTTTGGCTTAGGTCAGAGTCCACGAGCGTTTTGACAGGCCGAACCAGAACCCGTCGATAGCGGTTTTGGCGTGCAGGTCGCCCGAACCGTAGGCTGCCCCGAGCGCCACATACAGCGGGGCCCAGTGTTCACTGCGAGGGTGCGCCTCGCGGGCCGCCGGCGCCTTGTGGAGGAAGTCCAGGATGGAGTCCACGTCGCCGCGCGCCATGGCTTCCTCTGCCCATTGATCGAACTCACGGGAGACCGAGGGCGGGGTACTGTCGGGTCCGCCGGCGGGGTTGAACCAGCGCAGATTGTGCGTGGTGAAACCCGAACCGACGATCAGCGTGCCGCGGTCGCGCAACGGCGCCAGCGACTTGCCCAGATCGAACAGGCCCTGCGGATCAAGGGTGGGCATGGACATCTGCACGACCGGCACATCGGCGTCCGGGAACATTTCCTTGAGCGGGACGTAGGCGCCGTGGTCCAGGCCGCGGCTCTCGTCGCGCTCGACATGGTGGCCATGGCCGGCCACGAGCTTCTCCACCTCGGTGGCCAGCCCGGGAGCCTGCGGGGCGTTGTAGGTGACGTCGTAGTACTTCTGGGGGAAACCGCCGAAGTCATAGACGAGTCCGGGATTGCGCCCGGTGGCGCTGAGCGTGACCGGGGCGTTTTCCCAGTGGGCTGACACCATCAGAATGTCTTTGGGCTTGTCGAACGTGCCGGACCAAGCGTTGAGTTCGCGGGTCCAGGTGGCATCATCAGCCAGCGGCGGCGCACCATGGCTGAGGAAGAGAACCGGGGGGCGGTCAAGTGTCGTAGTCATGACATCATCGTATCCGGTTTTACTTGAAGGTTCAAGCGTCTGGCCTACTTGCTCTTATAGGTCGTCAGGCACGGCCGTGCCATCACCGTTCCCGGGCAGAGCCGCGAGGCCGTTGAGGACCAGGTCCAGCCCGAACTCAAACTCCTGACCGTAGTCGTAGCCGGGCTTCATAACATGTTCCATCGTGAACTCGGTGAGGTAGGGGTAGTCCCCGGGGGACGACTGATCCATCAGCTGCCCGGCAACTTCGGTGACCGTCTCGGGGCCGTTGAGGGGCAGCGTCGTCTCGGACAGGGCGAACCCGTATAAGTAGGCATCGATCACGGCGAACGCGTGGGCTGTCATCTTCACCGAAAAGCCTGCTTCGCGCAGCGTGCCGATGACGGCGTTGTGGTGCTTCAAAGTCGCCGGCCCGGGGCTTGTTCGCGTCTGCACGAGGCCGATCGCCCAGGGATGACGCAGCATCACTTCACGGGCGGATGCCGCCCGCCGCCGCATCTCGGACTGCCACTCGCCACCGGCCACCGGCAGGTCGATTTCACTGAAAACGATGTCGACAATGCCGTCGAGGACCTCATCCTTGTTGGCGACGTGGTGGTAGAGCGACATCGGCTTGACCTCCAGCGCGACGGCCAGGGAGCGCATCGTCAGGGCGTCAATGCCGCCTGCGTCGGCGACCGCCACAGCGCCGCGCAGCACCAGGCTCCGACTGAGCCGGGGACGGGCGTGGATTGTTGCTGGAGACATCCGGATCCCTCTTTCATTTCAGGCCGTAGACCTTTCGTACTTAGTACGATACATTGACCTTACTTAGTAAGGCAAACTGTGGAAAGGAAATGCCATGAAGGACCCGAGGAGCGCGAGCACCGCGGAAAATCCGGAAACCGGGGGCACGATGGAGGCCATCGTGCAGGACGGGTACGGCACCCGCGACGTTCTTCGCCGGGGCCGGATTGCACGACCGGTGGTTGCTGCTAACGAAGTGTTGATCCGCGTGCACGCGGCGGGGATGGACCGCGGAACGTGGCACATGATGACGGGCCGGCCGTATCTCCTGCGGGTCTTGGGGTTCGGATTCCGCGGGCCGAAAAATCCGGCGCCCGGCATCGATGCGGCCGGAACTGTCGCCGCCGTCGGATCCGCGGTGTCCCGGTTCGCCGTCGGGGACGAGGTGTACGGCATGTCCCGGGGATCCTTCGCCGAGTACGCCGCGGCATGGGAGGACAAGGTCGCCCACAAACCGGCGAACCTGTCCTTTGAGCAGGCGGCGGTGGTGCCGATTTCGGCCGGCACGGCCCTCCAGGCGCTCGACGCCGGAAGGGTGGAGCGCGGGAACAAGGTGCTGATCCTCGGCGCCTCCGGTGGCGTCGGCACCTACGCCGTGCAGCTGGCAAAGGCCCGTGGAGCGGAGGTGACCGGCGTGTGCAGCGCCGGGAAAGCCAATCTGGTGCGGTCTCTCGGCGCCGACCATGTCCTTGACTACGCGCGGGATGACTTCGCCGACGGAAGTCGTCACTACGACCTGATCCTGGACGTCGGAGGGAACCCGCCGCTGTCACGGCTGCGCCGGGCCCTCGCATCCTCCGGGACGGCCGTCATCGTGGGCGGCGAGGAAGGCGGCAGGTGGACGGGAGGCTTCGGGCGGAGCCTCCGGGCGCCGCTGTTGTCGCTGTTCGTGCGTCAGCGCCTGACCATGCTCGCTTCCAAGGAACGCGCCAGCGACCTCGAACGGCTCACCGCTCTCATCGAGGCCCGCGAGGTGATGCCGAGTGTCGACCGGACGTACACCCTGGACGAGGTCCAGGAAGCCATGCGGCATCTCGAAGCAGGGGACGTTCGGGGCAAGATTGCCATCACCCTTATCCGCGGGCCAGGCCGTCCAGCGCCCGGCGGGGATAACGTGGCCCCATGAGTGAACACGTTGATGTGTTGATTGTCGGCGCCGGGCTGAGCGGCGTAGGTTTCGCCAGCCGGCTGCAACGCGAACTACCCGGGAAGACTTTCACAGTCCTTGAGTCCCGCGGTGCGGTGGGAGGCACCTGGGATCTTTTCAGGTACCCGGGCATCCGCTCCGATAGCGACATGTATACGCTCGGCTACTCCTTCCGGCCCTGGGCCGGCGCCAAGGCAATCGCCGACGGCGATTCGATCCGCGACTACATTGAAGCAACGGTCGCTGACGAGCACCTCGAGTCGCGGATCCGGCTGCACCACCGGGTGTTATCGGCCGCGTGGTCAAGCGAAGACGCGCTGTGGACGGTCACAGCCGTCCCCACCTCCGACGGCGAATATCGAGAGGACGATTCGACGTCGGCCACCGGGCTGCCGGTCACGCTTACCTGCTCGTTCCTGTCCGTCTGCTCGGGCTATTACCGTTACGACGAGGGGTTTACCCCGGTCATCGAGGGTGCCGACACCTTCGCGGGGTCCATAGTCCACCCGCAGCACTGGCCTGCGGACCTCGATTACGAAGGCAAGCAGGTGGTGATCATCGGCAGCGGTGCCACCGCGGTGACACTCGTGCCGTCGATGGCGACGTCGGCTGCCAGGGTCACCATGTTGCAGCGCTCCCCCACCTATATCGCCCCCGTGCCGTCCCGGGACCACCTGGCCGACCGGCTCCGGGGCAAGGTGCCGGCGCAACTGGCGTACGACGTCGTGCGGGCAAAGAACATACTCTTTTCGATGCTGACGTACCAGCTCAGCCGGCGCCGGCCGGAAACGATGAAGGCAATCCTCCGCAGCTCAGCCATCGCCAAGCTGCCGGAGGGCTTTGCGGTCGACACGCATCTGGCCCCGTCCTATCAGCCCTGGGACCAGCGGCTCTGCGCGATCCCCAACGGGGACCTTTACCGCGCCATCAGTGCGGGCGCCGCCGATATCGTGACCGACACGATCGCGCGGATCACCCCGGGCGGGATCGACCTGGTCTCGGGCAGATCGATCCCGGCCGACGTGATTGTCACGGCGACAGGACTGAACGTGCTCGTAATTGGTGGCATGACTCTTACTGTCGACGGCGAGCCGGTGGACGTCGGCAGGACGTTGACCTACAAAGGCATGATGCTCGACGGCGTCCCCAACTTTGCGCTGACGGTCGGCTACACCAACGCGTCCTGGACCCTGAAAGCGGATCTGGTCGCCGGCTACATCTGCCGGGTGCTGAAGTACCTCGACCGCCGGAACCTCCAGTGGGTGGCACCCGAGGCTCCCGCCGACGTCGTGAACGCTGAGCTGACATCCCTGATCGACCTGAAGGCCGGCTACATCCTTCGCGACGCCGACCTGCTGCCCAGACAGGGCGCCGGCTCGCCCTGGCGTCTGCACCAGAACTATGTGCGCGACTTCGCCCTGCTCAGGGCCGCCCGCCTGACGGACCATGTCCGTTTCGGCCGGCGCGGACAGCGGGTGGTCACGTCCGGACGGCAAACCACGGCAGCGCCCCGGGACCCGCTCAGTCTCCCGGGAACCGGACACATCAGCGTCGCGGGGAGGCGTTTGCGCTATCGGAAGACGGGCGCCGGGGAGCCTGTGCTCCTTCTGCACGGCATCGGCCGGAGCCTCGAGGACTGGAGTGAACAGCACGATCGGCTCTCGGCGCGCCACACGGTCTACAGCGTGGACCTGCCCGGCTTCGCCTACTCCGACCGGGTCTCCGGGCCGGCGACTTTGGCGAAGCTTGCTGACGTGCTGCCCGCCGTCCTCGACGCCCTTGGCGTGAACGGACCGCTTCCCGTCGTCGGCAATTCGCTCGGCGGTGCCGTCGCCATGAGGTTCGCTGCCGACCATCCCGGCCGCGTCTCAGCCCTGGTTCTCGCCGACAGCGCCGGGTTCGGCCAGGAGGTTGCCCTGGTCCTGCGCCTGCTGGCGGTCAGGCCGCTCGCGGGTCTCCTTATGCTTCCTGACGCGGCAGCTTCACGCCGCACGGTCCGGTCGCTCTTCTACGACAGGGAGCTGGTGACCGATGCCCGCGTGGACCATACTTTCGCCCTGTCGCATCGGGCGGCCCACCGCCAGACGGTCCTCGACGTCGTCCGGGATCTGGGAACGGTTTTCGGCATCAGAACAGAATGGCGGACGGCCCTCGTCGAGGCCGTGGCGCGCCTGGACATTCCGACGCTCGTGGTCTGGGGCGACCACGACCTTGTTCTCCCGTTCAGCCACCTCAGGGCGGCGACTGCGGCGTTGCCAAACGCCGAGTCGTACGCCTTCCCGAACACGGGACACATGCCACAGATCGAGCGGCCCGACGAGTTCGCCGCCGTCGTTGAGGACTTCCTCTCCCGAGTGGATCTGCCTGCAGAACGCTGGGTCTCAACCCCGAACTGACGTACGCTGGCGGAAGCCTAGCGGCCCGGGAGACCAGATAGGCGCCGCCTGATCCATAGCGGCCGGTCCCGCTCCGGGGTCACCTGATTTCAAGGGTGCGGAATGTCCCGAAGAGTCATTATTCGCCCGCCGACCTCAACTCGAATGAAACCGTCTTCCCGTGAGGGGCCGTCATAGTTCCAACCGAAGATAATCAGTGCCTCAGCGGCCGCCATAAGGAGTCTGTCTTTTGTCTCCTCGTCAGGAAACTCGTATGGGTCAATTTTCCCGAGGAGTTTGGCCGTTGGGCTCACCCCAAAGCTGTCAAAGCGTCGGAGGATGTACTCCTGACCCGTCGTTGGATCCGTCAAATCTTCGTCGTCGACTTCAAAAGGAATCACTGCATCACCTGCAGTCAACTTGAAGGCGCCGCCGGGGCGGTAGGCCAGTCCAGCTACCCGTTGCAACCTGATCTTCCGTTCCGGGTCAGCAACATACCGGCGGCCGAGGAGGGGATCCCTGGGCTCGAGTTGATAAATACTAAACACTGTTCCTCGTCTCACTGAAAGTTAGGGTAATTACACGCCTTGTGATGGGCCAGGGCGCGCTGCGGGGACCGCCGCCAGCCCCTTAATCCGGCAGGAGCCTGCGCTTCAAGGTGGAAATCCACCCGGTCTTGAGGCGCGGCGCGAACCACGTCTCGAGCTCGCCGGCGCTCCACGACGGTGCCCGCACCAGAATCAGTTCCCGATCCTCCCGGAGGACCCCAATAATGCCGTCCTCACGGGATAGCTGGCGGACCAGCCGGTCAATCTTGAATGACCATTCGTGGGCGATCTCGTCGCTCAGACCGATCTCGAAGCCGTCGAGGAGCGCAGCCGCGTCCTGGCCGTCGGCCACCAGGCGTTCGCGAAGCCGCTCCAGCGCCGGACCGCGCTCGTCGAGAAACTCCTGGAGAGCGGCGGCGGCCTTGGCTTTGCTCAGGTCAAGATAGTTGGTCATTCAATCCCCCAATGTCGTCCTCGAAGCGTACACAGCAGAAGGGCTGAGAGACGGGCGCCTGCCCGTTCAAAGCACGCCGTCCAGGGCGACTTGGTGAAACCGGCATTGCCGGAGTCACGGTGAGGATCCTCGCCGGGCTTTGCGAACTGAAGGCAAGATAATACGCGGATCGCAGCAGGCGCCATCGGGACATCAGCCTTGCAGTGCCGATGACCTTTCATCTTGTTGAAAGTCCTGGCCATCCCGGAAGTACTTACACGGGCGCCCGGACTTCGATAGGATCTCGCCCCTGACGAAGAAAGATACCGAGCGTCAAGACGAGACAAACGATGGAGTCGTCGCGATGACAAATGAACGCGTCGTTCTGGTTACCGGCGGCGCCCGAGGGATAGGGCGGTCAATAGCTGAGCACCTGGCCGAGAAGGGTTGGAAGGTGATCGCCACGTTCAACACCGGTCACGACGAAGCGATGGAGCTGACGCGCACTCATGGTGTCGAAGTACGGCAGCTCGACATGACTGACCGATCCGCATCGCTGGACTTCGCTCGCAAGATCCAGACGGAATTTCCCTTCGACGCGCTGGTGAACAACGCCGGGATCCTCGAAAAGGAAGGCTTTGACGAATTCACCTTGGGTGCGTGGGATCGAGCCCTCGAAGTGAATGTGACGGCACCCCTGATCCTCGCCCAGGAAGTTAGCCGACACATGGGCACCGGCGGCAGCATCGTGAACATAGCCAGCACAGACGCGCACATCGGGTCCTTCAGAAGCATCGGCTACTCGGCCAGCAAAGCGGCACTTCTTTCCGTCACCCGGAGCCTCGCCAACATTCTTGGACCCAGAGGAATCCGGGTCAACGCAGTAACGCCGGGCTGGGTCGACAGCGGCATCATCAGCGAATCATACGAAGCAGCAAGCCTGACTCCGCTGGGTCGAAACGGAGCACCTGGAGACATAGCCGAGGTCGTCGCATTTCTTCTAAGCCCGGAAGCAGCGTTCATCACGGGTGCCTCCATCGTCGCTGACGGCGGGTACAGCGGCGTGGACTACTACATGAAGCAGGAAAATGATGCTGCTGATCCCCCATCGGCGCCACCATGGTGACGTTCTGGAGGCCGGCGAGTTCGGCGTCCAGCTGTGCCCGAACCCCGGCGGCCACGGATCGTGTCAGGGAATCGTGACTCGTTCGTCGGTGTGCACAGACTGCGGGCCCGTGGCGGGGCAGTTGATGGACTTCATCGCCCGGACGCCGTTGTCGAAGGTGAACCTGAGGCATGCGCTGACGGTGCGCTGCTGACCCCAGAAGCCTCCGCTGGTGGTCAGATGATCCCTGAGATAGAGGTCGTTGACGAGGACGCCGTCGGCCGTCCAGGTCAGGGAGTAAGTGCTCGTCAGGTTCCCGGTGAGTCGGCGCGTGAGCTCGCTGCGGTCCGCGGGATCCACGGCCGTCGTGATGTACGTGAAGGTGTCCATGGCCTCGCCGGCTTTGTCCCGGATGGCGTTCCGGCCCATCTCCTCGATCCTCGGCCTCGCACATGACGCCAGGGTCAGGACGACGACGGCGGCGGCCAGGACGCGGCGTGCCCTGCGCGCCATCAATCCCGTTCCGTCCTCCGAGGACCCACCCCGGGTGGGTCATGCCGTGAACCAGCGGATGGCAAAGAACATGACGAGGCAGGGGAAGGTGAGAGCAGGGATCAGACAGCGGATCATCGGCTTGGACGGAGCGTCAACCTGCAAGGACTGGTTCAGGTCCGCGGGGTCGTAGGCACCGACAGGATCTCCCCGGGCATCGGCCTGTTGGTTTAGGAGACCTCGGATTCCCCGACATACAGGACTCCGCGCGGGTCGATGAACTGGTAGTACGGCCAAAAGCGGACTTTTCGTGTGGTGTTGCCCCCGCCGTTCGTCCAACCCTGGCCGCTGCCGGTCACGGTCGCCTGGACCTTCGGCCAGGGCGATGAGCCGCTCCTGACGCCTGGTTTTCCGTAGTGCCTGCGTCGTCGCCACAATGGCTGCGACGACAAACAGCGCCCAGCTGGTGTACATCACGATCTTCAATGAGTCCCCCAGGTTGATTCACCAAGCAGAGTGTGTCAGCTGGCCAGGGTTTCCCGGGCTTTTAGCTGCGCGGTGGGCCAGCCAGCGGCTGGGCAACGCCGGGACTCCGGTCATCCGTGGATCGGGGCAGGCACGCGCGGAGCCTGGCCTACTCAGGAGCGAAGACGGGTAGGGCGTCACCCCTTGCGCGAGCCCGGCGGAGGACTAATCTGCGGACCGGCAACGATTGGCCAAACGGGCCTCTGTTCCGTCAGCTCTTCAGGACGCTTCCAGATGCCGGTATTATCCGACCATGGGCAACATAGTCTGGACGGCCGGAGCGACGGCCGTCTTGGTGTTCGCGTTAGCCTCCTGTACGGCCACACCAGGTCCCGACGTTACGCAGGTTCCGGCCCCGACCGCGAGTCCGACGACGACCGCGAGTGCGCCGACGACCGCGCCGCCCCTGGGTAATCCTTCGGTGAAGGGCGCCACTTACCGGAAAATACCTGATCAGGTGTTGTTGCACTTGACAGTGCCGGTAAGCCGGATATTTCCGGGGACCTGACGAACATCATGCAGGGCGACACCGGAGACTGCTATTTCCTGGCAGCCTTGCTGACCGTAGCCGCGCGGGCGCCCGACACCGTCCAGAATATGGTTCAGGATAATGGCAACGGCACCTACACGGTTTCATTCCACAGCAAGTACGACGGGGTACCCAACCCGGTGAAGGTGACCGTGACCGGTGACCTCCCTTATAGCGACGGCTCACCCCTCCAAAACGGCATCGAAAAGATCGGCGGCAAAAACGTTTCATGGGCCGCGATCATCGAAAAAGGGTGGGCGGCAGCGAACGGAAACGCTTACAAGAGCATCGACGGAACCGACCTCAGTAACGCCAAGGATCACGACGTACATAACGCCCTCTATGCCATCACCGGCCAGGTGGGGTCGACCGTAATCCCGGTGGCCCCATGACGGGAGTGAGCTTTGCGCAGATGCAGCAGGACTTCACGAACGGCCTCGTGACGCTTGGAACCTCCAACTCTGACGGCAAGCTGGTATCCAACCATTCCTATGCCCTGTTTGGGCGTCAACCCCTCCGACCAAACCGTTGTGGTTGGAAATCCCCAGGGCGGTCAATCCACGCTGAAGTTCGAGAAATTCCAGTCCACGAACATCAACCAGTACATCGCGATACCCGAATATCACTGAGAATCTCATCGCGGCTTCCGGCTCTTCGGCGCGGACAACGACCTTGTCTAGGGTTTCTGCCGGCCCATTGTCAGGCAAGAAGCCTGAAGTTAAAATTGGGCCTGTCCCGAGG
Source organism: Pseudarthrobacter sp. RHLT1-30-1 (assembly GCF_059383415.1). NCBI lineage: Bacteria > Bacillati > Actinomycetota > Actinomycetes > Micrococcales > Micrococcaceae > Pseudarthrobacter > Pseudarthrobacter sp. RHLT1-30-1. The sequence goes on along the minus strand of NZ_JBWZCG010000023.1, from coordinate 33,398 downwards.
AGGTGAGTGATGCTCGAAGAGACGGAGCTCCTGCAGGCCCTGCGGCGTCACTGGGAGTACGCAGGCAAGGACGAGGACGTTTCCCACGAGATTTACCACGACGACGCAGTACTGGAGTTCCCTCAGTCCGGAGAACGGTTCGAAGGTGTGGAGAACTTCCGCGAATGGCGACGGCAGTACCCGGCAAAGCTCAAGTTCCACACCCGACGAATCACCCAACGTGACGACCTGGTCGTTGTGGAGAACCTGATCAGCTACGACGGCGCGCCATGGATGTACGCCGTCAGCCTGATGGAGTTCAAGGGAGACCGGGTTGCGCACGAGCGGCTCTACATCATGGATGGTTGGGAGGCGGCGGAGTGGCGCGCCCCATGGCGCGCCGAACGGTCTGCAGACCCGGCCCCGCCACCCCCGTAGCTCGACGTCCGATTCCCGTTTGTGGCGGCCCTGGCCCTGCTTCCCCCTTCAGCAGACATCGCATGGAGCCGGAAACATCACATAGGGTCTGCCAGCCCTTCTCTTGGGACCAATACCGCCATTACCGTGACAAATACCGGCGGCCTCTGAAGCCCAAGCGCGATCTGAATGAGGAGATTTAATTGTCCGAAGAGGGCGAAGACCCGACAGCGGCCCCTACAGCTGAAGACACGGCTGCGAGCCGGTGCAGCCAGGTGGAGTACACCCTGAAACCGGCACCACGGATCCAGTTCAGACGAGAAGACTGGCCATAGTCGATACTCGGCCCAGGGACGTTGAACGGCGGTCTTCCGGACGGGGAGTTTGTGGCAGGGCGGTATCCTCGGGATCATGACTGAAAGCCCCCAACTGAGGACCCGAGCACGCGATTGGATCGCAAAAGCCCGTTCATTTCACGACCGACAGCTCACCAGGCACCGCAGGGTGAGGCGCCTCGGGCCCATGAGATTCACCACGGGCCAGGCCGTGACGAACGCGAGCGCCTTTTTTGTTGCCGGGGTCGACAGGCTCAGCAGGCTTACCGGATTGGACTGTCTTGGGGGTTATGCCGGGGCATCCTGGGAGGCAAGTACGTGTTTCCCGTCCCCGACAGCAGTATCGCCAGTCGCAGAGGCCCTGCCGACGTCGTCAGTAAAAGCGCTGCCGAGCTCGACGGTACGACACCGGACGAAATCCGGGCCTACGAAAACAACATGGTTCTCAAGCACCGACTCAAGGGCACACCCGGGCTGGGCGCCGCGCAGGCGCTGCAACGCCAGCGCGACGCGGCCCGGACAGCCGAGGGCGCCGCTGGCCTAGCCACTGGAAGCCTAACCGGGCTGTCACTGGTTGACGCGCAGGCCTTTGGCGCCGTTGCTGCACACCATGGGCAGCTCGAGAGCCGGTGGCTGGCCTATGAGGTTGACCCGCACCTGCAGTTCGACTTTCCGGCGATGTCCGACACTGCTTTCCCCGCCACCGCCGCGATGATCAGGGCGAGGCGGAAGGCCGAGCAGGCAAAGTCAGAAGGCAACACGGCGAACTATCAGTCCGCTGTAGGGGCTTTCGGCGGGGATCTGGCGGCAGCCGAGGCTGCCGCGGGAGTACCTCAGAAGTAAGCCACAGGATAACCGGATGCTGGGGTCCAGGGGCCTCCCGGTGGGCAGCGTGCTACTGCCTGGCGATAGAGTAGGCGTTGAACGGATCCGATTCGATGTCCTTGGACTCCACGTTCGCGAAGCCGGCGTCGGCGAGCATCGACAGCGCGAGCTGGTGCCAAACCCGTCGCCGTCGAGTCCGAGCGAAACGCACATGCCGTGGAAGGTTGAGATCGCGTGCAGGTAGCTGCCCCAGGGGACCTCGATGTTCTCCTCCACGTTGCTGGATGCCTTGATGTCCACCATCAGAAAGGTCCCGTCCGGCCCCAGCGCCCGGTGGATGTTGCGCAGCAGCGCCGCCGGATGCGCCTGGTCGTGGATGGCGTCGAAAGCCGTCACCGCGTCGAAGCGGGCCAGTCGCCGCGGGCGTACGCCGTCCGCGCTGTGGCCAGCAACCCGTCACGCTCGTCCATCCATGACTCCGCTTCAACGGTTGCGCCGGGGATGCCCGCCGGTCGAGCCACTCTCAAGGCAAATTCCTCTGCCCGCCTGGGACACGCGGTTCCATGTGCGACCAGCCGTTCTCGGTACGTTTTGGGGCAGCTACTAACGAGCTGAGGCCGTCCCTTAGGGGCCGGCCTCAGCTTTCCCTCAGCAAAAGGAATCTGTGGTGCAGCATCGTCGCTGCGGAAATTCCTCCGTGCGTGCTAGCAGCTCGATCGAGTGTTCTCCCTGCGCGTCTCACCGTTCGTGATGACAACCTGGGAGTTGGCGCGGCACGTCACGCCAGCCTCGGCAAAGGTGCTCTGGCTACTCAGCTTTGTCAGGTTGCCCGTCAGCGTGTAGTGGGTCTTGTAGTCGAAGGACGACTCGCCGTCAGTCACTTGATCGCGGGTGTTGGTCGTGTAGTGGCCGTCGACGTTTCGGGTCACCCCGCGGTACTGAGAGGTGTATGACCCATCGGGGTTGCTGGTTTGTGTGTGTTCCACCACGGCGCGGTTGCTGCCCGGGTCGGACGGCGGCGCGGCCAGCGCCGGCGAGGCAGTGAAGGCGAGAGCCAGGCCAGCGCCGGAGGCGACGACCAAGCGGGTTAAACGGTTCATTGTTAGGGTCCTTCCGCTACTTGCCGGGCGGCCCCAGCCGCAGTGAGTGGAGTCTAGCGATCGTCTCCAGCTCCGTCAACCGGTCGACGAGACTCATGAATAGTGCCGGTGAACGTCATCAATCTCGGCGACCGAACCATCTTTCGAAAGATGGCGGCGACCGCGCCGTTAGTGGACTTCTTTGAAGCCGGATTCTTGCACCTCCGTCGCGACGGTCAAGGAACTTCACCTGCTGATGCTTGAGTCCTGTGAGGTCGGGGCCCAGCGGTCTTCTGTATCCAAGTGCGCGACGATCACGTCCCAACCTTCTTGACGACATCGCCTGTCGGTGTTGAATCACTCGTCTAGCATGACGGTTCAGGACGGAGGGCGCCGCAATAGTGGCCGCCGTCCCGCTGCCGGCGGAATAGTAGTCAGCGGCACGGCTGTCCTGACTCCTGTCACACGGACAACCGCTAGTCCGAGTTGCGGCCGCGGTCGGGTGGTCAGCCGCGATACCATCACGATTGACGTGCTCACCAGCCTGCCGCCCGCAGGCTCCGTGCGTCACACCCGCGCCGGACTACGGTTTTTCCTGTTGACCAAGCACACGGTGCCCGGTACCTGCGGAGGCATATAAAGGAGCGAGGAAAACGCTGTGACCGGACAGACGAACCTGAGCGGACCGCACTGGCGGCGAATCGTGGCAGCCCTGGCCAATAACGACGCGCGGACCGCCTACGCACAAATCGTGCTGGGCGCCAGGCTCCCCGATGTCGTTCCTGAGCTGAATGCCCAACGCCGGGACAAGGCCATCGCCGCTCTGCTTGAGTCCGGGCTGGTTGAACGGAATGCTGCCAACGAACTGGAGGCGTCCGGGGCGATCTTCCGCAGCCTGCTCACCCAGCAACCCCGACGACAGGTGCATGCCGGATTGGCTCGCTTCATGCGTCTGGGCAGGATTGACCGGTATCCGGCCAACATGGCGGAGCGGCGGGAGCTCCTCGCCTGGATTGTCCGTGAGGCCATCGAGCCCGGCGAGCACTTAACGGAAAAGCAGGTAAATGAACGGCTTCTCAGTTATTCCGATGACGTCGTTATGCTGCGCCGATACTTGATCGACTTCAAACTATTGCAGCGGACGCCCTCCGGCTCCTCCTACTCCCTACGCGTCGAAACGTAGGAATGCGGGAGGGCCGCCGGATTCTGAGCGGTCAGCTGGCGCGTTGGCTCTCCGCGTCCCTGGGAGTTGGGAACTCCCCCGAGACGAACGCCCGTGGCCCAAGCGCGGCCCGCATCGGTGCCCCCAGCCCCCTCTTGAGTTCGGTCCAGGATGCGGATGTCGGAGAGGTCTTGGAGGACCCGGAGAGCTTATGCATACGGTTGAGCCGGTCGGGCAGGGAAATTGTGGCGCAGGAGCCCACCGTGACCAAACTCAGCAATGATGGTCCTGTGCCGACCTTTCCTTTCACAAATGCCCGGCCCGTCGACGCCGTTCCCCGGGGCCGCATCGGCTACGACCTCTCTCCGGGGAACGGCTCTTGCTCCACACCATTCGGCCGCAGCTCCAGCGGATGGGAAGAAGACTCGCAAAGACGGGTAACAGTGCGCTCTGGTTCTGGGCCAAGATCAGGCGCCAGGACCTGGTTGACTTCTGCAGGCGACCCAAGGGAGATATTCTTCTGACGTGCAAGGTCCCTCCGGAACGGGTGCTGCTCTCGCATTTTGGCGACTGGCATTCGGTCCTGAACGCAAGCCCGCTTGTCTGGGATCTTCCAGGCGAGAGCGACGAGGACTTCGGTGCCCGGTTGGATCGTGTGTTCGACGATTTCGAGGACCGGATCAGGACAGCAGGATCACAGGGCCTGAGCATCGCACATTGGCCGGAAGGTCTGAGGATTGAAGTCGAGGAGGGTTGGAAGAGCATCCTGGAACCGGGCAACTATGGCCGTTTCGGGACCTGGCAGGCCACCACGCATGAGTTGCGCGCCGAGGATGTGGTGGAAGCTGTCAGGCTCGAGACCTAGGCGATATCGAGGATCAGCGGCATGTGGTCGCTATGTGCCAACCAGTCCTCAGAATCTCCCACTATGAGACGCGCTGGCACCCCATCGCTCAGGAATGCGTAGTCAATGTGATGCCCGAATTTCCGGTTCCGTGTGTGGAAGTACGTTTTGGTCGGCTCCGCCCCTTGGTCCTTCCCACCGTCGCGGTGGTATACGCTGCTGAGCCCAATACCACCTAGCTTTTCGACCAGCAAGCTGTGGTTCCTTCCCGGATGTACTCTGTCCCAGATCGTGTTGCTATTGAAGTCACCCATCAGCAACGCCGTTTCGCCAGTAAGAAAAGCTGCGTGCCGGTCGACAATTTCGTGGGTCACGCGCACATATCTCAGATCGCGATTGAGTTGATGTGCCCACAGGGCGACGATGTTAAGTCCGTCCACCGAAAATGGGAGATGCCAGGGCAGGCCGGGATCTGCATTTTCAGTAACTTTGTAGCGGGCGCTGGTGAGTCCCAGCACTCCCAGCCCTTTGTTTGGGTTACTGCCCGTCCATGCGGCAAAAGGGTCCCGAGCAGCAGTGATGTCTTTCTTCGCAACTTCTTGAAGAATGACGACGTCGGGCTGAAGCGCGTCGATCAGGTGGCGTTTCTTGTAGTAGGCCATGGAACAGTTCCACGAGACGATCCGCACTGGGTTCCTTTGTGCTCGGTTGTTGGAATTTGTCGGCGTCACCCAGTTTAACGCGGTTAAGCTGGGCGGCTTGCGGAAGAGCTGTTCGTCCTGTTGTTTCCCGGATTCCCGGCCTCTCCTTGGAGCAGGCACGTATGCTGCCATGGGTGCAACATTCAGAAGCGGTCGCTCGCACGACGCGCGACGCGTCATCGTGAGATCCGGCGGCCCAATCACCGGCGATAGGCTAAGCGAGCACATTTAACTCAGCAGCGAGGAAAGATAGAGGCCGACGTGGTCGCAGTATGGGGAATCCACAACGATGCATTGTCGAACGAACTGGTCGACCACGGATTCATCAGCATCGGTTGGGATGCCATTCCTGACATCCGCTCTATCGGTGGCGACCGGGATCTCCTTAAGAAGGCACTGGAGCACGCCTATCCCGAAGCAAAGGCTGGTGCCATCCCGGTCTGGGCCGGAATTCTCCTACGCTTCGCCTATGAGATGAAGGAGGGTGACGTTGTCATTGCTCCCTACCGCGCCGACAGTACACTGAACTTCGGTGTCATTACCGGCGAGTACCAATATCTTCAGGACGCTCCGGTGCACCCGCACCGTCGGTCGGTCCGCTGGATCAAGACCGGAGTCTCCCGCGGCCTGTTCCCGCAGAAGGCGTTGTATGAGATCGGCTCTGCACTGACCTTGTTCAAGGTCAAGAAAAACGTCCAGGTATTCGAACGATTCCTAGAATCCGGAGCGGAGAACATACCTCAGGACGAACCCGAGGGGATTGAACCGGAATCGGTCGACGAATGGATCGAGACCGAGCCGAGCGCTGCCCGCCTGGACCAGTTCACCCGCGACTTCATCCTGAAAACCCTGCTGCAGGATCTCTCCCACGAGGAATTTGAGCACTTCACAGCCGACCTGCTTCGGGCTATGGGGTACCAAGCACGCGTCACTCCGTATTCGTCTGACGGCGGGATCGACGTTATTGCGCACAGAGACCCCCTCGGCCTCGAACCGCCAGTGATCAAGGTCCAGTGCAAACACACAAGTGCCCAGCAGTCGCGCCCCGATGTCCAGCGTCTGAGCGGCACCCTGGCGCATGGCGAACTTGCACTCTTCGTCTGTCTGGGCAGCTACAGCAAAGACGCCGTCGGTTATGAGCGGGAACGGCAGAATCTGCGCCTGCATACTGGTGCAGACGTCGTCGAACTGACACTCACGCACTATGAGAAGCTGGCACCCCGATGGCAGTCACGCATCCCCCTTCGCCAGGTTTACGTGGTTGACCGCGCGAATGAGGGGCGCTGAACAAACCTGCTGACTGGTGAGTGGTTCGCCGTTCTGCTGACCGAGGCACCGTCGTCGCAGCGGGCAGGGCTCTGAACCTCACAGTGACACTGACGGGATTTTGGTGACACTATGGTGCGCCCATTGGTAGTGCACTACCAATGGGCGGAACCAGAATAGCCGCCTCGATTCGCACCCACCGCTCCGCTGGGAACCCAAATCTGTTCCGCGGGTTGTGCCGATTCATTCGATCTCGGGAGCGCGAGCGGCTATTCGACTTCTTCTACTTGAAGTCTCGATTCAAGTGCCCTCTCGAGCTCATCGATAAGTTGAGCAGCTTCATCGTCAGGATCCGGTCCCACGGTGAAGACTGCCCGAAGCCTGTCAACCAGATCGCGCACGGTGAGGCGAGCTTCGGCCTTTTCCCCCTCTTCCGAGCCTTCGGTGCTCAGTCCGAAACTGGCTTCGGATGCGAAAATGAGGTACTCAACTTCGGCGAGGTTCAAAGGCTCATCTTCTCCGCCGACAAGCGACGTCGACCAGTGGTCCAGGTGGGCAAGGAACGTGCCGTAACTATGAGAATCCCAAGGGATCACGTTCAGCGGGGAACTGCCGACGTTTTTGCGGAACCACCTCGCAACAACTGCGTCCATCACCGGAGTAGGAGCCACTGTGGGGGTGGATGCAGTGAGAAAATACAGGTACTTCGAACCAAATGCCGGGCCGAGGTACTTGAGGTATCCCCTGTCCGTTGCTCGCCGTTTTTGGATGTGTTCAAACGCAGCGAGGCCACCCTGCGATCGGGCAATCTTGGCAACCTCTAACAAACGCGCCGGAGCATCATGTGATTCGAGCACCCGCCTCGTACGATAGGGGCCATAGCCGACTGGCCCATACCCCCAGATCATGGCAATCAAGAATACGCGCACAGCCGATTCTTCGTCAGCAACGTCGCCAACGAGTTGGATAGCGCCTGTCCGGCCAATGGGACTTTTCGGAATTGATTCGAGAAGGGAAGCGTATTGCGGCAACTGCCGCGTCCACGCCTGCGGCTTCCAGTGCGAGGGCGACTGTTTAGTGCGGCCTGCCTTCTGCCACCGGGTGTACGTGTCGATCAGTGCTTTCGGAGTCTCCATACGGCACAGTGAATCACTTTCGACCAGACTGTATATCATTGCGCAGGCAATGCATCGCAGTGATGCACGCCCCGTCGATGGCTCTGCACGGCCGCTTCCGTTCCTCCAACTTTGGGCAGCACGTGGACTCCACCTGCTGCCATGCCGATCTGCTTTCGGCACCCACCGAAAGAGCCCTGCACCCCGAAGGGTGCAGGGCCTTTCCGTCTACGCGTAAACGGTGTTCTCGACCTTCCACTGCATCAGCCGCGGGTAGACCCAGAACGTGTAGATTCCCAATGTGATGATGCTCAGCAGCAGCCACTTGATCCACAAACCGAAGATGCCCCACCCGGTGCCGATGAACAGAAGCTGCCGGCCATGAAGAAACGTGTTCTTGGCCCGCCACCGTTCGACCAGGACAACCGCGAACGGGTAGCAGATCCCAATCGTGCAGATCGTGATCAGAACGCCCAGGATTTGGGTTCCGAACCAGGACGCAGCCCCGCCGCTGAACTGGTAGATCTTGACCCCGGGAACGGTTCCGGCGCCTGCGGTCACCGTGGTCCCGGGGCCGGCGGCGGGCATCTGCCCATACGGCGCAATTTTCTCGTTGTTGATACTCAAGGATTCCCCCAATGTAGATGGTGCGAAAGTGCACAGTCGAACTGTAAGTGTCACGGGGCAACAGGGCGTGCCCGGACACGGCCGCCAAGCCTCTGTTACCCCGGAATCTGGATTCGCGCGGCTTCCTGCATCAGCGGGGTGGAGATCATCACGGTCGACGCGCCAACCATGGCTACATCATCTGGAGCCTCGCCCCCAGGGCTGAGGCCCTCCCGTTTCTTGGGATGGAAGAACACAAGATCCGGCAATTCAACACTGCTACTCGAAGGAAACGGCGTCACGGATTTAGTAGTGCACTTCATGCCAGCGACGGCTGGAGTTCTTTCGCCGTCAGCTCCGGGCACAACAGGTTAGTAGCATCGTGCACAACGGCCCCGCACGCATGAGCGTGCGGGGCCGTCGTTATAGGTTTCTATAAGCTCAGCAGGGACGGAAGAAGAAAGAAGAAGAAGAAGAAGATGTAGATGGACAGGCTACTTGGTCCCGAGGACCATTTCGCCCCTGCGCATTTCCGCGGAAGCAGCAGTCCCTGCGCGCCTGGACATGGACAAACCAAATGGTCCTTTATGCTCCCTGCGCGGTTCCGGAACAGCCTCTTGGTATTCCCCCTTGAGCTTTCCCGGCAGCCCAGCCGTGCCACTCGGGAGTTTCCAGCTTCGCCCGGATCACTGCCCATGGCCACGTGACTGCACAGAGCATCCAGGCCTCCACGAGATCGTGAAACGCGCAAACGCCCTGATGGAATGCCTGGCCCTGGAAATCGACATGGCCCGCGCCAGCAGGCCAGAAGCTCGCCGGCCAAAGGCAGCGGCACGCCCTCGGCAGGATCCACGATGAGCAGCTCCTCCTCGACCCCGACTGTATGCAAACCGGCATTATGGCCCAGCGACACCCGTTCTGTGCGAGCACCTGATCGACAGCCCTCATATCGTCCCCCGGAACAACAAACCCGACGAAGCCCGGGCCTCCCCGAACGCCCCAGGCGCTACTATAATTTGATTCACACCCCGCAGCGGGAGATGAGTGATGATACGCGGAATTGGCAGGCGCAAAATGGGCAGGCGCGGAATAGGTCTGATCGGGATCGTGTATCTGATCATCGGGGTAGTGGTCGCCGCCACCCACGGTTATCTCGTGGCATGGAACGTTCCCGGCAACATTCTGGAAGGCCTCGCGGCGATTGTCCTGTGGCCTCTCGTGGCCCTCTTCGGGGTCGATCTTCACACCTTGATCGCATAGGGCCCCGCAAATCCAGGCTGCTGACAGGCCTTTCACCGTTCGTGGCTAAGACCGCCTGCCGGGACGCGGCGGCGGTGCATGACGTTTGTTCTGTGTGTCCGGGTGCCATTTCAGCACTGACGAAGACCTGCCACTCGGCACCGAAATTACAACCGTATGCCTGCAGCGAAGAAACGGTGCCAAAATCCGTGTGCCTGAACCTCCGGGCCGCACCGGCTGCCCACTCCGGCCCCAAACCACCCGATATGCCGATCGCCAATCGCACCCACTCTTGACGGTTCCGTCCCTACAATTAACTGTCGGCCTCCACGGCATTCACGTCGCGGGGGCGGCCAAATAAGGAGAACGACCATGGGTTTGGGTGACAAGATCCACAACGCCGCCGAGAAACTCCACGGCAAGGGCAAAGCAGCCGCCGGCGATGCCACCGGCAACGACCGGCTGAAGGCCGAGGGCAAAGGCGAGCAAGTCAAAGCGGACCTGAAGCAGGCCGGCGAAAAAATCAAAGACGCCTTCAAGAAACACTGAGACACGCAGCCAGAAGGCAGAGGTGCGGTGCGGGCGGACCGCACCTCTGCCTTCTGCTTGGCAGCAGGAGGGATCACTGAGAAACCGCCCGCCCCTGAAGTTTTCTCAAGTCCCAACATTTGTGAATGATAAGTTCGTTTGACGGGCATCGGGCTGCATCTGCGGGTCTCTGGTCCCTCCCTCGCCCTCGCGGATCAGCCCCAGCAGGAGGAAGTATCCGGTACCAATGTAATTGCGGTTCAGCATGCGCGCCTCCTCCCGGGCAAGCACCACAAGCTCCCGCGCACCGTCCGTAAACCGCTCAAACATTCCGCCACACTCCCGGCTGCCGTCGGCCTCGATGCTTCGACGCCCGGCCCGGCGCGGGAGAGCCCCTTGGGAGGACGCTGGAGGGCCAGGCCATGTCATGTTGAAGGAAGAACCAGGCGGCAGGCATTTTCATGCCTGCCAGCCGACAGCGCCGTCGTCTGAAGACTCCCGGACCGATGCGACGCCGGAGTGAGTCGATACGCGGCATACACACCGCTCCAGGGAGCCGAAATATGCCTGCATGCCACTTCCAGGGGTCCGGAGACTGCAAAAGCACGATCGTCGAGGCGCCTGCACAGTTCGCTGCAGCCGGACGGCCAAAGCCGCCGTCCCGGCCGACGCCGCCGCCCCTGTCGCGGCGCAGTGGCTCTGGCTAGACTTGAATTGCGCCGGAGTAGACGCATGAGTTCGTCTCGGGAGGGCAGGATCATGAAAGACCGCAGCGAATCCGAAGTGCCCGCGGATCAGGCGGCCACGGAAAAGAAACCAGAAGAACGGGAGCTCCGAGGCCGGTACGTCGAAGGCAGGTATGGCAAGGCCGGCGTGCAGAGCGGCCGCCACGCGGAGGACGAGGAAGGCCAGTACATCGAAGGTGATTACGGTGCGGCCGGCAGTGAGGGCGGTCTGCCCGAACCCTTGGGAGACCAGGCCAAGGAATCCGGCCGCTACGTGGCGGCCGACTATGGCGACGCCGGGACAGCCCCGGGACGTACGGCCGGGTCGGAAATCGGTCAGTACCCCGAGGGTGACTACGGTGCGGACGGTACCGTGGATCCCGTGCGCAAGGCCGGAACAGATACGCGTAAAGGTAAGCCGATGACCCAGAATCCGCTCGGCGGCCAGGACGCTGCGCCGCAGGCCGGGCACCCGTCACCGGGTGCCGATGTCCTGGCCGATCGCCCCCACAGCGGTGCAGATGTGGGAGAAGCGGTCGAGATCGCTGAGGCGGGCACCAACGCGCAGGGGGATCACTCGCATCCGGAACGGGCAAAGTCGGGCGAGGCGCCCGTCGAGCAGGTGTTCAATGACCCCGCCATGACCGAGGGGCAGCGTACCGTGACCGGATCTGCGGCCGCCGGGGCCGTACCGCCCGGACCTTCACCTGCCGACGCCGGATCCGGTGGAGCCCAGTCCGTTATTGGGGCTCGAGAGTCGGACCGTCTCGCCGCGGGCGAGCCGCCGACCAAAGGCAAGCCCTTCGACACCGGCACGAAGAACACCGAAACCGACGGCGACAAATAGCACGTTTGCGCTCAGCTCCACGGGGCCACGGGAGCATGTGGCCCTCGGTGTGCCGAGCCCCCTATCCTGCCATGTCCGGTCATGGCGGCGGTTGCCGGCACGGAGGATGAGCGCGAGCGAGAAGAACTGGCACTGAATCCCGAGGACCATTTAGAGCGTCCAAAGGACCAAAATGGTTGTCCATCTACAGGAGGAGGAGGAGGATTAGAAGTCCCAGTCATCATCCTCAGTATTAACAGCCTTGCCAATCACGTACGAGGACCCGGACCCTGAGAAGAAGTCGTGGTTCTCGTCCGCGTTAGGTGACAGGGCCGACAAGATCGCCGGGTTCACGTCGGTGACGGAGGCCGGGAACATGGCCTCGTAGCCCAGGTTCATCAGCGCCTTGTTGGCGTTGTAGTGCAGGAACTTCTTGACGTCCTCGGCCAGGCCGACGGAGTCGTAGAGGTCGTGCGTGTACTGGACTTCGTTTTCGTACAGCTCGAAGAGCAGCTCGAACGTGTAGTCCTTGATCTCCTGCTTGCGCTCCTCGGACAGGCCTTCGAGGCCCTTCTGGAACTTGTAGCCGATGTAGTAGCCGTGCACGGCCTCATCGCGGATGATCAGTCGGATCAGGTCGGCCGTGTTCGTCAGCTTGGCCCGTGAGGACCAGTACATCGGCAGGTAGAAGCCGGAGTAGAACAGGAAGCTCTCCAGCAGGGTGGAGGCCACCTTGCGCTTCAGGGGATCGTCGCCCTGGTAGTAGTCCATGACGATCTGGGCCTTCTTCTGCAGGTTCACGTTTTCGGTGGACCAGCGGAATGCCTCGTCGATCTCCTTGGTGGAGGCCAGCGTGGAGAAGATGGAGGAGTAACTCTTGGCGTGCACGGACTCCATGAAGGCGATGTTCGTGTAGACAGCCTCTTCATGCGGGGTGATCGCGTCCGGAATCAGCGAGACGGCGCCGACGGTGCCCTGGATGGTGTCCAGCAGGGTCAGTCCGGTGAAAACGCGCATGGTGAGCTGCTGCTCGTCCGGGGTCAGCGTCGCCCACGACTGCACGTCGTTGGACAGCGGGATCTTCTCCGGCAACCAGAAGTTGTTGACCAGGCGGTTCCAGACGTCCACGTCCTTGTCGTCCTGGATGCGGTTCCAGTTAATGGCTTCAACGTGGCTAAGCAGCTTGACCTTCTCGGTCATGTTATCCCCTAAAAGTTGGGTTCGTTCTCAAGTTAAAGCGTACGACGGCGGGCGGACGCCCGTCGTCGTACTGAAGCAAAATCAACCGATATCGGTTACAACATGCAGCTGACGCAGCCGTCTACCTCAGTCCCTTCCAGCGCGAGCTGGCGGAGACGGATGTAGTAGATGGTCTTGATGCCCTTCTTCCAGGCATAGATCTGGGCCTTGTTGATGTCGCGCGTGGTGGCGGTGTCCTTGAAGAACAGCGTCAGGGACAGGCCCTGATCCACGTGCTGGGTGGCGGCGGCGTAGGTGTCGATGACCTTCTCGTAGCCGATCTCGTACGCGTCCTGGTAGTACTCCAGGTTGTCGTTCGTCAGGTACGGCGCCGGGTAGTACACACGGCCCAGCTTGCCTTCCTTGCGGATCTCGATCTTGGACGCCACCGGGTGGATCGAGGAGGTGGAGTTGTTGATGTAACTGATCGAGCCCGTCGGCGGGACGGCCTGCAGGTTCTGGTTGTAGATGCCGTGCTCCATGACGGAGGCCTTCAGCTCGCGCCAGTCATCCTGGGTGGGGATGTGGATGTTCTTGAACAGCTCGGCAACCTTGGCAGTCTGCGGGACCCATTCCTGGTTGGTGTATTTGTCGAAGAACTCGCCCGAGGCGTACTTGGACTTCTCGAAGCCGCCGAAGGTCTGGCCGGTCTGGATGGACAGCCGGTTGGAGGCGCGGACCGCGTGGTACACCACCGAGTAGAAGTAGATGTTGGTGAAGTCGATGCCTTCTTCGGAGCCGTAGTGCACCCGCTCGCGGGCAAGGTAGCCGTGCAGGTTCATCTGGCCGAGGCCGATGGCGTGGCTCTGGTCATTGCCGCGGGCGATCGAGGGAACCGAGGTGATGTTGGACATGTCCGAGACGGCCGAGAGCGCGCGGATGGCCGTCTCGATGGTCAGGCCGAAGTCCGGTGAGTCCATGGCCTTGGCGATGTTCAGCGAACCCAGGTTGCAGGAGATGTCCTTGCCGGTCTGGTCGTAGGACAGGTCATCGTGGTACGTCGTGGGCTGGGACACCTGGAGGATCTCGGAGCACAGGTTGGACATGATGATCTTGCCGTCGATCGGGTTTTCCCGGTTCACGGTGTCCTCGAACATGATGTACGGGTAGCCGGATTCGAACTGGATCTCGGCGAGGGTCTGGAAGAATTCGCGCGCCTTGATCTTGGTCTTCTTGATCCGGGAATCGTCCACCATCTCGTAATACTTCTCGGTGACCGAGACGTCGGAGAACGGCATCCCGTAGACGCGTTCGACGTCGTACGGCGAGAACAGGTACATGTCCTCGTCCTTCTTGGCCAGCTCGAAGGTGATGTCCGGGATCACGACGCCGAGCGAGAGGGTCTTGATGCGGATCTTCTCGTCCGCGTTCTCGCGCTTGGTGTCCAGGAAGCGGTAGATGTCCGGGTGGTGGGCGTGCAGGTACACCGCGCCGGCACCCTGGCGGGCACCGAGCTGATTGGCATAGGAGAAGCTGTCCTCGAGGAGCTTCATCACGGGGATGACGCCGGAGGACTGGTTCTCGATCTGCTTGATCGGCGCGCCGACCTCGCGGATGTTGGTCAGCGCAAACGCCACCCCGCCGCCGCGCTTGGACAGCTGCAGCGCGGAGTTGATGGACCGGCCGATCGACTCCATGTTGTCTTCGATGCGGAGCAGGAAGCAGGAGACGAGTTCGCCGCGCTGCTTCTTGCCGGCGTTCAGGAACGTCGGGGTGGCCGGCTGGAAGCGGCCCTCGATGATCTCATCGACCATCTGGGTGGCGAGCTGCTCGTCGCCGCGGGCCAGGTGCAGGGCCACCATGCAGACGCGGTCCTCGTAGCGCTCCAGGAAGCGCTTCCCGTCGAACGTCTTCAGCGTGTAGGAGGTGTAGAACTTGAACGCGCCGAGGAAGGTCTCGAAGCGGAACTTCTTCTTGTACGCGCGGTTGTAGAGATCGCGGATGAAGTTCATCGTGTACTGGTCGAGGGTTTCGCGCTCGTAGTAGTCGTTCTTGACGAGGTAGTCGAGCTTTTCCTCAAGATCATGGAAGAACACGGTGTTGTTGTTCACGTGCTGCAGGAAGTACTGGTGCGCGGCCTCGCGGTCGGCGTCGAACTGGATCTCCCCGTTCGGGCCGTAGAGGTTCAGCATGGCGTTGAGCTCGTGGTAGCCCAGGCCCTGGAAGGCAGCCGGCATCGCCGGCTTCTCACCCGGGACGGTGTGCTTCTCGACGGCTACTTCTGTTCTTGCGACAGTCGTGTCCAAAATTCTTCCAATCCTTGTTGTACTCGGCTGACGTCTTCCGGCGTCCCCATGAGTTCGAAACGATATAAATGCGGGACCTGGCATTTCGCGGCGATGATGTCGCCGGCCATGCAGTAGTTGTCCCCAAAGTTTGTGTTGCCCGCCCCGATCACTCCCCGGATCTGCTTCCGGTTGCGGGGATCGTTCAGGAAGCGGATGACCTGCTTAGGAACGGATCCCTCTCCCCCGGTGCCGCCGTAGGTGGGAAGCACCAGCACGAAGGGCTCGGTGGCCACGAGCGCGGGTTCCTTCATGTGGAGGGGAATCCGTGCCGCGTCGATGCCCAGCTTCTTCACGAAGCGTGCGGTGTTCTCCGACGTGGAGGAGAAGTAGATGAGGTGGCTGCTGGTGGTGTGCACGGTGTCTGCTGCCAGCGGCGTATCGGCTGTTGCCAATGCCATGGAGTTCCTCACCTCATCTGACGTGATTTCGTGCGAAGCGGTTCAGGCTACGGCGACGGCGACAGCCTGCGCCAGCTCTTCGATCTTGTCCGGGCGGAACCCTGACCAGTGGTCCTGGTCCGTGACGACTACCGGGGCCTGCATGTAACCCAGGGCCTTCAGGCGCTCGAGGGCATCCGCATCCTGCGAGATGTCGACGCTCTGGTAGGTGATGCCCTTCTTGTCCAGCGCGCGGTATGTCGCGTTGCACTGAACACAGGCCGGCTTCGTGTAAACCGTAACGGTCATGGTCCCTGTCCCCTTTGTTGAAGTCTTTGGTACTGCGTCGTTTTTACTGCGAGATAGCCACTGCATTTGAGCTGAGTCTCTGGTGCGTCTTTGGTGCCGGGCCCCCTGCGGAGCCCCCCTTGTAAGCCTCTGGTGCCAGTAGTCCGGGCGGGCCGATCCGGGACAGGAATCCTCATCCGTTACTGGCCTTGCCTGGCGAGCATTGCTGCTCCGCTGGAACTGTATGTCGATACTACATGTAGTGCAAGAGCCCGATGTGGACCCCAAGATGATGTATTACAAGTATGTCATTTAATGCACCGACAGTCCACAGGCAGGGTGCTTCAAAATGTCCGTAGTTCCGCTGTTTAAGCGGACGAAATCCACAGGCTGTGGAGTACCTTTGCACAATTAACTCCCCCGCGTGTCGCCCCGGAGACGGCGTGTCGCGGGTGCGGCGCTTGGGGCCGGAAGGTGCCACACAACACCACATGTGGTGTCCGGGAACACGACAAAGGCGGGCACCGGGAGGGTGCCCGCCTTTGTCGGCGTGAGGCGTCTAACAGCTGCGCTCAGTTCGCCGCCACGTGCGACGCCGGGCGCGGCACGGTCAGGCTGCGGATCCGCCGCCCGGCTCGCCCGCCCTGCGGCTGTCCAGCACAATCTGCTGCACATCGAGGTAGCCGGTCTCGAAGCCCGCCCGGGAGTAGCAGAGGTAGAACAGCCACATGCGCTGGAAGATCTCGTCGAAGCCGAGGCCGTGGACCTCGGCGGCGCGGGCCATAAAGCGCTCCTCCCAGAGCCGCAGCGTCTGGGCGTAGTGCTCCCCCATCGCGAGGCGTTCGCGGACGCGGAGTCCGGTCTGCTTCTCGGTGATCTCCTCGATGGCCCGGACGGAGGGAATGACGCCGCCCGGGAAGATGTACTTGTGCACCCAGGTGTAGCTGGAGCGGGTGGCCAGCAGCCGGTCGTGCGCGATCGTGATCGCCTGGATCGCGACCTTCCCGCCCGGGGCGAGGACCCGCTCGATCGTCTGGAAGTAGGTGGCCCAGTACTCGAAGCCCACGGCCTCGATCATCTCGACCGAGACGACGGCGTCATACTCACCTTCGACGGCACGGTAGTCCTTGAGCTCGATGGTGACCGCGTCGGCGTAGCCGGCGTCGGCGACCCGCTGGCGGGCAAGTTCCTGCTGTTCGCTGGAGAGCGTGACCGAGTAGACCGTAGCGCCGCGCCGGGCCGCCCGCAGTGCGAGTTCACCCCAGCCGGTGCCGATCTCCAGCACCCGGGTGCCCCGGGTGACGCCGGCCTTGTCCAGCAGCCGGTCGATCTTGGCCTGCTGGGCGTCGGCCAAACCGTCCCAGGCCACGCTCTTGAGCGCCTCGCCGGACTCCGGGAAGATCGCGCTGGAGTAGGTCATGGTCTCGTCCAGGAACGTCGCGAAGAGCTCGTTGGAGAGGTCGTAGTGCCGGGAAATGTTCGAGCGGGTGTTCTGCTCGGTGTTGCGCTCCCGGCGCGGCTGGCGCGGCAGGTACAGGGCGCGCAGCTTCTGCAGCGGTTCGGGCACAAGGTTGCCGACGCTGCCCGCGAACACCTCGAGCACCGCGGTGAGATCCTCGGCATCCCAGTCGCCGGCCATGTACGACTCGCCCAGGCCGATCAGGCCGCCGTCGCCGACCCGGACTGCGAAGGCCCCGGGCCGGTTGATGGTCATCACGGGGTGGGCAGTCGCGGAGGCGTCCTCACCGGAGGAGTGCTTGCCGAGCACGGTGCCGTCCGGGTACCGGACCTGCAACGGAAGCCGGCGGACCGCGGCCTTGAAGATGGCCTCGGCCACTTTGCCGGCCACGGCGGCTTTCAGCCCGGAGGGGACGGTGGCGATGCCGGGCCAGAAGTCAGCGTCGACCACCGCCGGCGGCTGCGGGACCGTGTACGGGACGCCGGGCCGGGACGCCGTCGCCGTCGCTGCCGCCGCCGGAGCGGCAGCGCTGTCAGCGCCGGCAGCGTCGGGGGCTGCGGTGTCGGTGGCCAGCCCCGTGGGGGCAGCCGGCGTCGCCTGGTGCGGGCGCCCTGCGGCGGGTCCGGTCGCTTCGGTGATGGTCACTGAACAGCCTCCTGTGAAGGGTGGTGCGGTCGTTTGATGATGGGCAGCCGACGTGCCCAAAGCTTAATTCCCTGCCAGCGGATCTGCACGGAGACGCGCAGGGGTGCCAGCGGGACCGCGAGCGCCGCGGCGAGGATGTTCGGCACGGTGGCTTCGCGGCGTTCACCGTCCACGCTGGCGAGAAAGGGCTGCTGCCCCTCGCGTTCCAGCACGATCGAGACGGCGAGCCGGTCGCCGGGTTCCGGGAGTTTCATCCGGTACTGGCCGTCGACGTCGTTGAACGGTGAGACGTAGAACGCCTTGGGCACGCTGGCCCGGCCGGCGTCGTCCGTTTCAAGCAGGTAGCAGTGCCGCTCCCCGTAGGTGTTGTGCACCTCGGCGAGGACGCAGCGCAGCTCCCCGGCGGCGTCGTGGCACCAGAACAGGCTCAGCGGGTTGAAGACATGCCCGAACATCCGGGCGCTGGCCAGCATGGTGATCCGGCCGCCGTCGAGCCCGATCCCCCGGGTCGCGAGGAACGCCTCAACGTTGCCGCGCAGGGTGCCGTCCGGGTCACCCAGGTGGTCCGCGGCGCTGAAGCCGGCGAGCGGCCGGAGCAGCCGGGGCAAGACGGGGAGCCGGTCAACGTCCACATACCAGCTGTAGCTGCGGTAGGTGAAGGCGTTTTTCAGCGGCGTCCGGCGCACATGCGCGATGGACGTGCGGTAGATCGCGGCCGGGGCGCTCATGAGCCCTCCGCGGCGACACTCTGCAGGTCCGGGTCGATCGCGACGGCCCGGTACTGCTTGTTGAGCGCGACGGCGGCGTCGTCCCAGTCGCGTCCCAGCCGGGCCGCGGCGCGGACCCCGGAGAGCGCGCCGTCCTCGTGGAATCCCCAGCCATGGTAGGCGCCGGCGAAGGCCAGCCGGTCATCGCCAAGGGCCAGGATCCGCTGCTGGGCCGTCAGGGATTCCGGGGTGTACTGCGGGTGCTCGTAGACCATCCGTTCGAGCACCGTGTGGTCCGCGATCAGCTCGGATTCGCCCAGACTGACGATGTAGCGCCCGCCGTCGGCGGGCTCGAGCCGCTGCAGCCGGGTCATGTCGTAGCTGACCAGCACCTTGTCCGGCCTGGCATCACAGGACGGCAGCCGGTAGTTCCAGGACGCCTTCGCGTTGTCACTGGTCGGCAGCACGGCGGAGTCGCGGTGGAAGACGGTGTGGTTGACCGAATACGGCATCCCGGCGAGCGCGACGCGTTCAGCCGGCGAAGCGTCAGTGAGCATGCCCAGCGCCTGCGCCGGGTGCGTGGCGATCACGACGGCGTCGAACGTCTCCGTGGTCACGGTGCCCGCACCGGTGGCGATGGAGAGTGTGACGCCGTCCGCGTGGCGGCGCACGCCGGTGACCGGGCTGGCCAGGCGGATGTCCGGCAGCGTGGCGGCCAGCTTGTCCACGTAGCTGCGCGAACCGCCGGTGACGGTGCGCCACTGCGGCGAGCCCGAAACGCCGAGCAGGCCGTGGTGCGCCAGGAAGGTGAAGAGGTAGCGGGCCGGGTACGCGAGCGCCGTGGTGGGGTCGCAGGACCAGACCGCGCTGACGATCGGGGTCATGAAATGCGAGATGAAGTAGCCGCTGAACTTCTCCCGGGCCAGGAACTCGCCCAGGGTCAGCTCAGGCTCTGCTGCGTTCCCGCTGGAGTTTTCCCCTGCACCATTCCCTGCTGAATACTTCCCTGCGGGGCCCGCCTCGGCGAGCAGGGCCCTGGCGCGGCGGTAGAAGCGCATCACCTCGAGCAGCATCAGCAGGTACCGTCCGCGCAGCAGGGTCGCGGGCCGGGGAAGGATGCCGCGGCCTTTGGCCCGGGCGCCGGCGTATTCCAGCCCGCAGCCGTCGCAGCGGACGGACATGCTCATTTCCGAGTCCTGCGTTTTAATGCCCAGTTCGGCGAAGAGCCGCAGCAGCGTCGGGTAGGTCCGCTCGTTGTGGACGATGAAGCCGGTGTCGATCCCGAGCACCGGGCCGCCGGCCTGCGGCACGTCGTGGGTGTGGGCGTGGCCGCCGAGCCGGGCCTCGGACTCGAAGAGAGTCACGGTGTCCTGCCGGTTCAGCACATAGGCGGCGGTCAGTCCCGCCACGCCGCTGCCGATCACGGCTATCCGCCGGCCCTCGGGAATCCCTACTGCATCTGACACTGATCTGCTCCTGTTGGCTGGTACGTCGACTGGCTGAATCGTCCTGGTGAATCCTCTTAGCGGCAATTCGTCGCGGGAGCGCCGGCGGATGTGTCCGGCTTCCAACAATTTCCACTTCTGCCAAATGTGCCAGAATGAAGCGGGATTGCGGTCCCGGCTCACCGGAATTATGCGAAGGGCAACCCTTGATTAACCCCGTCCACCTGCGGACCCTTGTCGAAGTCACCCGGCTGGGCTCCTTCGCGGCGGCCGCCGCCCGGCTCGGGTACACGGCGTCGGCCGTCTCCCAGCAGATGTCCGCCCTGGAGCGCGACACCGGCGTCGAGCTGTTCCAGCGCTCCGCCCGCAGCATCCAGCCCACCGAAGCCGCCCTGGTCATGACCCGGCACGCGGCGAAGGTCCTGACCGATATCGAGGCGCTGATGGCGGCGGCGTCCCGCACCGGGGACACCACCCGGCAGGAACTCCGGCTCGGCATTTTCCCCAGCCTGGCCACTTATGTGCTGCCGCGGATCCTCGCCAACCCGGCCTGGAAGAAACTCGGCATCGACCTGCGGGTGTCCGTGGCGGAGCCGGCCCAGACCATCCAGGGCCTGCGCACCGGCGGCGAACTCGACGTCGCCCTGGTCTACCAGGTGGGCCAGTCCGGCCTGGCCTGGCCGCACACGGTAAACCGGCAGTGGATCGGCGACGACGACTTCCGGGTGGTGCTGCCCGCGGTCTGGGGCATCGGCACCGATTCGAAGGTCGCGGCGGACCACCTCTCCGACATGCCGTGGATTGTGCACCACCCGGGCACATCCGACGCGACCGTGATCGAGCGGCTCTTTGCCAGCTGCAACCTGCACCCGCGGGTGGTTGCCTACAGCGATGACTTCCACGCCAGCCTCGAGATGGCCGCGGCGGGGCTCGGCGCGGCGCTGGTACCGGAGCTCGCGCTGCTGCACCGCCCGGCCGGGGTCGTGGTGCTGGACGTTCCCGAGATCCGGCTGGCCCGCAACGTCTTTGCCCTGCTGATCAATGAGAAGCAGACCGCCCAGGTCCAGCTCTTCCTCGACCTGCTCGGCGACACCTTCAACTCCCCGGCCCTGAAGCCTGCGGGCCAGCGACGGGGCTGAGTCAGCTCTTGCGGAGCCGCTGCCGCAGGCTTGTTCCAGTGCCGGCGAGGGCGCTGGCAATCCGGTGCTTGGTCCGGGTGTACGGCGGGTAGATCAGCTCCAGGGTGTCCGGCCGGAACGGCTTGGCCAGGGTGGAGCGTTCGTGCGAGAACGTCTTCAGCGAGTGTTCGCCGTGGTAGGCGCCCATGCCGCTGCCGCCGACCCCGCCGAACGGCAGGCCGGGTACCATAAGGTGCGCCGCCGGGACGTCGAAGCACAGCGCCCCGGAGGAGGTGCGTTCGGAGAAGGCCCGGCGGGTCCCGGCGTCGTTGCTGAAGACGTAGAGCGCCAGCGGCTTGGCGCCGTCGTTGATGATCCGGATGGCCTCATCCTGCCCGGCGACCGGAACCAGCGGCAGTAATGGACCGAAGATCTCCTCCCCCATCACGGCGTCGCCCGGGGCGGGCCGGAGCAGGGTCGGGGCGAAGTGGCGGCTGGCGGCGTTCCGTTCGCCGCCGTGGACCACGGTGCTGCCGTCCGCGAGGGCGGCGATCCGGGCAAAGTGCCGGTCATTGACGATCCGGCCGTAGGACTCGCTGCGGGAGGCGTCCGGGCCGAACAGTGCGCCGATCGCCTTGACGAGTTCGCGCTCCAGCGGCACCAGCACGTCCTCGGTGGCCAGGATGTAGTCCGGCGCCACGCAGGTCTGGCCGGCGTTCAGGAACCGGCCCCAGGCGAGGCGTTTGGCCGCCTTGGCCAGGTCCGTGGTGGCGTCCACGTACGCCGGGGATTTGCCGCCCAGTTCCAGGGTGACCGGTGTCAGGTGCTCCGCGGCGGCGCGCAGCACCACCTTGCCGGCGGCCTCCCCGCCGGTGAAGAAGATGTGGTCGAAGCGCATCGCCAGCAGGGCGGTGGTTTCCGGGATGCCGCCCTCGACGACCTCCGCCGCGCCGGGCAGGTACTCCGGGATCCAGCGGGCCAGCGCCGCCGAGGTGGCCGGGGCGTGTTCGCTCGGCTTGAGCACGACGGTGTTGCCGGCGGCGAGGGCACCGGCCAGCGGGGCGAGCAGCAGCTGCAGCGGGTAGTTCCACGGGCCGATCACCAGGACCACGCCCAGCGGGGTCAGCTCGGTCCAGGCCTTGGCCGGCTGGACGGCCAGCGGCACGGGGACAGGGCGTGGCCGCAGCCAGGCTTCGAGGTTCTTCTCCAGGTGCACAATTTCGGCCGTGGCGAAGCCGATTTCCGTCAGCAGAGCCTCGGTGGCGTGTTTGCCAAGGTCGCTGTCCAGGGCTTCGGCGAATTCCGTCTGGCGCTCGGCCAGCATCCGGCGCAGGCTGCCCAGCTGCTCGAGCCGCCAGGCCAGCGGCCGGGTGGCGCCGGTGTCGAACAGTTCACGGGCGCGGGCGACGGCGGGGGCAACGTTTTGCATCCGCCCAATGTACCGGCCCCGGGGGCCGGCCGGGCCCGGTACTGGATAAAACCTTGGGAATGCTGGAACGGGCCGGATTTCAGGACTATGTTGAAGATATGAACAAGGTAGCGAGCAAGCACTTCGGAGAGGTCGAGCTCAACCACGGAAGGGACCATAACTTCACCGCCAAGCACGAACTGGCGGGCGAGACCGTGGAGCTTGACCTGAATGTCAACGCGCATGACCGCTTCGACGAAGCGGCGCTGCACAAGGTTGACTACCGGCTGCGCTTCCTGCCTGAACTCGTGGACCAGGTCCGCGAAATGATCGCCGACGAGCTGGAGCAGGACGGCACCAGCCCGCAGGAGTACCGGCACTTCCACTGCAACGCAATCAAGGACGAGCACCTGAAGACGGTGTTCGGCGTCGAGGACAAGAGCCAGCTCACCGATGCGGTCTTCCTCAAGGCGCTCAAGCTGGGCCACGTGGGCATCTTCCCCGGCCAGCCGGAACGCTATTTCGTCCTGGACTTCACCCTCGGCAAGCATTTCACCGACGAGGTCCTGGTTGCCTCCGCGGACGAGGACGGCGTCGTGGACGACGAGATCCTCTGGGAGTCCTGACTCCGGACTGTCCCGTGGCACCGAACTGATGGAGCGGTGGCCAGCATGGAAGAAATCCAAACAGGCGACGGCGGAACCGGGCGTTTGGCGCGCCTAACGGAATCGGGACCGCTGACCGCCGACAGACGGTCGCTGCGCGTGGCCGCGTCGCTGCTCGTCGCCGGCGTCGTGGTTTCCCTGCTGGCCGGCCTGTTCCACGCCGACGCCGCCAGCGCCAACGACCATGTGGCGTCCTTCACCGAGTACGCCAGGAGCAGCGTCTGGACCGGCGTGCATCTGGTCCAGTTCATTGGCATGGCGCTGCTGACCGCCGGACTGATGGCCCTGGTGGTTTCCCTGAATCTGCAGCGGGGCGCCCTGGCCTGGACCGCCCGGTCGGGGGCCCTCTCGGCCGCCCTCTCCCTCGCGCTCTACGGCGCGCTTCAGGCTGTCGACGGCGTCGCCCTCAAGCACGCCGTGGATGCCTGGGCCGCGGCTGCGGAGCCGGAGAAAGCGATGCGTTTCGCCAGCGCGGAGGGAATCCGCTGGCTGGAGTGGGGTATGCGCAGTTACCAGAGCTGCCTGCTGGGTCTCGCCCTGGTTATTATCGGCTTCGTCATCGTGGCCACCCGGCGGCTCCCCCGCACCATCGGCTTTCTCATGGGGTTGTCCGGGGTGGCCTATCTGCTGCAGGGATGGATCGTCGGAGCCGAAGGTTTCGCCGCCACCAACGCGCTGCCCACGCTGGCCGGGATCATCCTCACCATCGTCTGGACCGTCTGGCTGCTGATCAGCGCGTGGCGGTTGAAAATGCCCGCAGGCCAAGAACCGGCAGGCTCTACCGGCGGAGGGGTTTAGCCCCCTCCGCCGGTTGGCGCTCAGCCGGTCGTCCGGCCGACGCTTGGCGCGCTGCCGGCTGGTCCTACTGGGCTGCCTGCAGCAGGCCGGCGCGGACCGTCTTGGTGGCGGTGACCAGGTTGCGCAGCGACTCCTCGGTCTCGGCGTAGCCGCGGGTCTTCAGGCCGCAGTCCGGGTTGACCCAGAGCTGGCGGGACGGGACGTGCTTGACCGCGGTGCTGAGCAGTTCGGTGACTTCCTGCTCGCCCGGGACACGAGGCGAGTGGATGTCGTAGACGCCCGGGCCCACACCGCGGCCGAAGCCGTGGGACTCGAGGTCGTGCACGACCTCCATCCGCGAGCGGGCGGCCTCGATCGAGGTGACGTCGGCGTCGAGGCCGTCGATCGCGTCGATGATGGCCCCGAACTCCGAGTAGCACAGGTGGGTGTGGACCTGGGTGGCGTCCCCGGCGCCGGCGGTGGCGAGCCGGAAGGACTTCACCGACCAGTCCAGGTACCCGGCCTGGTCGGCCTTGCGCAGCGGCAGGAGTTCGCGCAGGGCGGGCTCGTCGACCTGGATGATCTTGATGCCGGCGGCTTCCAGGTCGGCGATCTCGTCGCGGAGCGCGAGGGCCACCTGGTTGGCGGTCTCGCCGAGGGGCTGGTCGTCGCGGACGAAGGACCACGCCAGGATGGTGACCGGGCCGGTGAGCATGCCCTTCATCGGCTTGTTGGTGAGGGACTGCGCGTACTCTGCCCACTCCACCGTGATGGGTGCGCTGCGGGTGACGTCGCCCCACAGGATCGAAGGGCGGGTGCAGCGGGAGCCGTAGGACTGGACCCAGCCGTGGACGGTGACGTCGAAGCCGTCGAGGTTCTCGGCGAAGTACTGGACCATGTCGTTGCGCTCGGGCTCGCCGTGGACCAGGACGTCGAAGCCAAGCTCCTCCTGGAGCTCCACCACACGCTTGATCTCATCCTTCATCAGCTGCTTGTACTGCTCGGTGCTGAGCTCGCCCTTGTTCGCGCGGGCCCTGGCGGTGCGGATTTCGCCGGTCTGGGGGAAGGAACCGATCGTGGTGGTCGGCAGCGGCGGCAGGTGCAGGGCCTTGGTCTGCGCGGCCTCGCGGACGCCGTAAGCGGAGCGGCTGAAGTCGGCGTCGGTCAGGGCCGCGGTGCGGTTCCGGACCTCGGCGCGGCGGACGCCGTCGGCTGCGGCACGGTCGGCGATGATGCGGGTGGCCGCATCGATGGCCGGCTGGACGGCTGCCGGGTTGGTCAGCAGGCCGGCGAGGGTGACGACCTCGGCGGTCTTCTGGTCGGCGAAGGCGAGCCAGCTGCGCAGCTGCGCGGAGAGCTGGGTTTCCTCGTCGACGTCGTGCGGGACGTGCGCGGTGGTGGTGGAGGTGCTGACGGCCAGCCTGGCGACGGACTTCTTCAGCCCGGCGATCTTCCCCGCGGAGGCGGCAAGATCGTTGAGCCAGATGTTGTGGCCGTCCACGACGCCGGCGACGAGGGTCTTGTTGCCCAGCGCGGCCAGCGCCGCGGCGGAGGGCACCCCGCCCTTGAAGACGTCCAGGTGCAGGGCGTCGATGCCGGTTGCGGCGAGCGTGCCGAGCTGGCCGTTGAGCGCACCGTACGGGGTGGAGACGAACAGCTGCGGGCGGTTCGCGGCGGCGGAAAGGACCTCATAGGAGCGGGCGACGGCGGCCTGGACCGCCTCGGCCGGGGTGTCCTGGTCCACCACGAGGGCGGGCTCATCGAGCTGGACCCAGCTGGCGCCGGCGGCGGCCAGCTTCTCCAGCAGGGCGGTGTAGACCGGCAGGACGTCCTCGAGGCGGGACAGCGGGCTGAAGCCGGCCGGGGCGCCGTCGGAGGCCTTGCTCAGCAGCAGGAAGGTGACGGGTCCGACGAGGTACGGGCGGGTCTCGACGCCGTTGGCGAGGGCGTAGGTGAATTCCTCGACAATGCGGTCGGAGGTCAGCGAGAAGTCGGTTTCCGGGCCGATTTCCGGGACGAGGTAGTGGTAGTTGGTGTCGAACCACTTGGTCATTTCGAGCGGCTGCTGGTCCTTGTTGCCGCGGGCGAGGGTGAAGTAGCCGTCGATGTCGAGCTGGCCCTGGGCGTTCAGGAGGTTGCCGAAGCGGGCGGGAACGGCGCCGAGGTGGGCGGCGGCGTCGAGCACCTGGTCGTAGTAGGAGAACGTGCCGGGAACGGCGGCGGCTTCGGTGAGGCCGAGCTCCTGCAGGCGCCGGGCGGTGCCGAGCTGGATCTCCTTGGCGGCAGCGTCCAGGGCGGCGGCGTCGATCGTGCCGGCCCAGTAGGCCTCCACGGCCTTCTTGAGTTCGCGGCGGCGGCCGATGCGCGGGTAGCCCAGGATCGAGGCGGCCGGGAACGGAGTGGGGGTGATCTTTTCAGTCATGGCGAAGTCCTTGGTGTTGGGAGATGTGGTGCGGAGGGAAGTTGTGCTGGTGCGGTCAGCTGGCGAGCTGGCGGCGGCGGCCGTGGCTGCGCTGGTGGGTGCTGTGCCGGTTGCCGCTTCGCGGGCGGGGCAGCGCGAGCTTGTCCAGCACGTCGAGGGCCGCGGCGTGTTCATTGAAGGTGTACAGGTGCAGCCCGGGGGCGCCGGCGTCCAGGGCCGCGTTGGCCAGGTCCACGGTGGCACTGACCCCGATCCGGATGCGCTGGGCGTCCGTATCGGCGGCGGAAAGCCGTCCGATCAGATCCGGGTCGGGGTCGACACCGGTCAGTTCGCTGAGCCGGGCGAGCCGCCGGAGGCTGGTGAGCGGCATGACACCCGGGATGATCGGGATCGTGACGCCGGCCCGGCGTGCCCGGGTCAGCAGGTCCGCGTACTGCTCGGTGTGGAAGAAGACCTGGGTGATGGCGAAGTCCGCGCCGGAACGCTGCTTGGCGAGCAGCACCTCGACGTCGTGCGCCTCACTCGGGGATTCCGGGTGCCGGGTGGGGTAGGCGGCGACGCCGACGGCCACCTTGCCGGCGCAGAGCAGCGCGGAGCGGCGCTGTTCGACCCGGCGGATCAGTTCGATCAGGTCCTGGGCGTAGCGCAGCGACCCCTCGGGAGGGGCGCCGCCGTCCTTGGGCTGGTCGCCGCGCAGGGCCAGGATGCCGCGCACGCCGACGTCGAGCAGTTCACCGATGATCTCGGCGAGCTCCTCCGGGGAGTTCCCCACACAGGTCAGGTGCGCCAGCGGCCGCAGGGTGGTTTCCTGGACGAGGCGGTTGATGAGCTCGACGGCGGTGTCCCGGTTGGAGCCGCTGGCGCCGTAGGTCACGGACACGTAGTCCGGGTCCGTGGCTTCCAGTTCGCCGATGGTGGTCCAGAGCGATTCCGCGGCCGCGGCGGACCGCGGCGGGAACAGCTCGTAGGACAGTGCGACCGGGGCCGTGCCGGCCAGATTTGGATGGGTGTCGATAAGGCTTGGTGGAGACATTTGCGTCCTTGGCTGTGAACACCGACAGCTGTGCCCGGTGAGGGGGTCCGTCGGTGAATTGAGTTTGGGGAACACGGAGGAAACTCCAGCAGGACGCAGCCGCGACTGTTACGCCTGATACGAAGTTTTCCGTGAGCAAATGTCAGGCCCACATGGGGGCACCCACACCCTCCTCGGCCGCCGTGGGGCGGACCTTCAGCGGAGGATCGCTGACACGTTACTGAGGTAACTTGGTTAGAACTCTAGGGCCAGCCGGGAATCGGTTCAAGTCTGCCGCCGAATTAAGACGCGGCTTTACGGCATATTCGGGCCCCGGATAGAACATTCTTCGCCCCCGTGGCTCACCAGGGCTTGTCTGTGAGCGGTCCGGTGGCCGTGCCGTTGAGATACTCTTCCCGTTCCAGGCCGCGGCTTCGCTCCTGCTGGGCGGATTTTCCGGACTCCTCAAGCTGCTCAAGCTGCGACCGGATCGGGTCCGTGGGCCCGGAGCCGCCCGGTTCTTCCGGTCCGGGTTCGGGGTCGGGTTCGGGTTCGGGTTCGGGTGGAGCCTGGTTGCGAAGCGCCTCTATTTTTTCCGTCAGGCGCTGCCCGGCCGCCTCGAGGTTCTTCCCCGCCTCGGGGTCGGTGCTGCCGGCGCCGAAGCAGCCGGCGGGCGCACCCCCGACGACGGCGAGCGCCTCGTCGAGGAGGCGGGCAGCGTCGTTGCCGCCGGCCGGGCCGGCGTCCGGGCCCGCACCCGTGCCCTCACCCTGGCCGGCACCCTGTGGGGCACCCGTGCCAGCTTCCCGGCCGGCGTCGGCCAGCCGCTCGATGCTCAGGGCCAGGTTGGCCCGGACCCGGCACTGGTCGGCCGGCGGCGCGTCGGCGAGCGAAGCGTCAAAGGCGGTGCGCGCGCCGGCGAACTCGCCGCGGAGCGCCAGCGCGTCCCCGGCCGCGAACGGTGCCTTGTGCGGTTCGAGGAAGTTCCCGAGGCCCAGCACCACGGCGGCCGACTCCACTGCCGGGGCGTCACCTCGGGCGAAGCCGCTGCGGGCCTGGCCGGAGAACCATGCTGCGCTAAGCAGTTTCGCGGCCAGCAAGAGCGCCAGCAGGACGGGGACTACTGACCAGAGCAGCAGCCGGCGACGGCGTCGGAGCCTCATGCGCCCGGCCCCCGGGCAGCGGACGGTGCTGATCCGCGGGACGCAGAGGGTGCCGTGGTTGCCGCTGCCCGGGGGTCCCGGCGGACGGGCGGGAGGTCCCGGAGCTGGCCGGACACCAGGAGCGTTTCGCGCAGCGCCAGCAGGAACGCGGCGAAGGCCGGCAGCCAGTACAGTTCCGTCCTGCCGTCGAGGCGTTCGCCGGTGCCTGCCAGGGTGCCGGGGGTGGCTTTGCGGAGCATCGCGGCGGCCGGATCCCCTGCCGCCCGGTGCACATAGGGTACCGAGAGCTGGCGGGCCAGGTCCTGCAGCCGGTCCTCGTCGAGGCGTGAGACGGCGTCGGTGCCGGTGGCCGGGTCCTGAATGTAGTCCTGCGCCGGCTGCGTGGGATCCCCGCTGTTTTCCTTCATCCGACCGCCCCCGGTGGTGCCGTAGCCCAGGACGGCGCCGCCGCTCACGAGCGACCCGTCAATCCCCAGTGCCTGGGGTTTGGCGGCACTGGTCTGTTCGCCGTCTCCGAAGTAGAACACCAGACGGGGGCGTTCGGGGTGGCTGTCCCGCGCGGCCGCGAGCCGTTCGGCGAGAACGGTGCCCGCCGCGGTGACGCTGCTGCCCTTCGAATAGGCGGTGACCTGCGGAGCCAGCACGGACGCGGCGGTATCGAGCGCGGACGTGTCGGCGGTCAGGGGCATCCGCACGACGGCGCCGGAATCGAAGCTGATGAGCGAGTACCGGGACCCGCCGAGTTCCCGTGCGATCGTCCGGATGTCCTCCCGGACGCCGTCGAGCCGTGCCACACCGGCCCCCTGCCTGCCGGCGGAAAAATGGTCCTCGGCGACGATGCTGCTGCTCGTGTCCACCACGAAGAACACGTTCAGTCCGCTGTCAGCGGCCCGGGCGGTGCCGCCAGGAACGCCGGGCCGGCAGGCGGCCAGGAGCAGAAGCAGCACGAGGCCGCCGCGGAAGAGCCAGCCGCGGAAGTCAGCCGGGGATGTGCGGGAACCGGACAGGATCCAGGCCAGGCCCAGGATGGCGGCGGCGGCCAGCGGGCCCATGATCCACCACGGCAGGATGGGGTTGAAGGTCATGGCCGGGGCCGCCACGATGCTCCGGCGAGGACCAGCCCGGCCAGCAGTGCCACGGCAAGCGGAAGCTCGGCGCGGTCCGATACGACTGCACGGGGTGAGCCCTGGAACGCCGCGGCCTGGGTGGCCTCGATCCCGGCGACGATGCCGGGAACCGCGTCCGGGCTGTCGAGACCGTAGTATGCGCCGCCGCTGCTCCCGGCGACGTTGCGCAGGCGGGCGCCGGGCTGGTCCGTGTCCGGGCCGAAGTCGTAGTCCCCCGGGTTCAGTGCGTAAATTCGGACGTCCCGGTCCTTGGCCAGGCCACCGGCTTCCTCGAGGGTGACAATCGGGGTGCCGGACAGGAAGTTGTCCGTGGCCAGGATGACCGAGCGGGAGCGGCCCCCGGTGGCATCCGCGCTGTCTCCCCCGCCGTCGTTCACGGGGCCGTCCCCGCTGCGCGCCGCCGGGAAACTCTGGAGGCAGGACGCCAGGCCGTCGCCGATCAGTGAGGAGCCCGCGCCGTTCCACGTCCCGTCAAGGAAGCTGCCGCTGCCGGTCCCGTCGAAGGCGCTCTTCGCCTGCTGCAGCTGTTCCTGCACGGAGTCGTAGTCGTCGGTCAGGGGGAAGACCTGCACAGCGCTGCTGTCGAAGACCGTGAGGCCGATGCGCTCGCCGTCGAATTCCTGGGCCAGCCGGCCGAAGACCTCCACCACCGCGGCATCGGCGCTGTTCATCGACCCGGACGCGTCCAGGCAGAGGATGATGTCCCGATTCTGCTGCGCTGGCTGGATCAGGCTGCGTTCGGCGGGACGGGCAGCGGCGACGACGGCGGCCACCAGCAGCACGGTGCCGGCGGCGGCGATGAGCCGCAGCCGCAGGCGGTGCTTCCGCAGCGCTGCCTGGTATTCCGGCAGCGCGGTAAGGCGGTCGCTGTGGGCCACCGGACGGCGCCGGGCGGTCCGGGCCCGGTGGCGGCGCCGCGCGACGAGCCAAGCCAGCGCGGCCGCCACGGCGGCGATTGGCAGGATCCACCAAAAGATCAGTTCCACGACCGGACCACTCCCCGCGCGGTTTCTGCTGCGGCCGGGACGCCGGACGCCGGTGCGGCGCCAAAGGCGGCCGGGTACATCACGGCGATGGCGTCCGCGGCGGCCGGCAGGTTGGGCGCCGCTTGGTGGACCGGCGGCTGGCTGGCACGGGCCTGATTCCCCGCCACTTGCTTCCTCGGCTCGCTGGCCGCCCGGAGCTCGGCGAGGGTCATCCGCGTCGCGTCCAGTCCGGAGGCATCGCGGACGAAGCTGCGGACCAGCAGGCTCAGCTCCTGGTGGGAGGAACGGCCGGAGCGGGTGCCGGCCGCAGCCTCAGCGGCGACGGCGTCGATCCGCTGCAGGTAGTCGCGCCGGAGCCGGGCCAGGTCCCGCGCGGAGGGCCCCGGAGCCGGGGGCGCCGCGTGCGGGACCGGGCGCCGACGTCGGGTGCTGAGGATGACGTAGGCGAACCAGGCCGCCACGAGGACCAGCACTCCCAGGCCTGCCCACGGGAACCACGCGTTGTAGTCCAGCGGACCGAGGAAGTCACCGTCCATGGGAGTCACCGTCCACGCCGGTGCCGTCCGAGCAGGGTGAAGACGGCGGGAATCACGTCGTCACTGCTGCCGGCGTCGGCTTCGGCGATCCCCAGCCGGCGCAGCATCGACTGCCGCGCCGCGTCCCGCTCGTCCCGGGCGCGGGCGTAGGCGGCGGCGATAGGGGCGGACTCCGCCAGCCCGGCCGGCAGCAGGGCGGCCTGGGCTCCGGCCGGGTTGCCGGACGCGGCGACGTCGTAGGCGGCGGAGGCGGCGGAGGCGGCGTGGGCGGCGGCGGCGTGGGAGGGAGCGCGGGCAGCACCGCGGCCGGCACCACGGTCACCGGCGCCGTCACCGGCACCGAGCAGTTCGGCGTCCCGGACCGTCAGCCAGAGGATCTCGTGCTGGGCGCGGAGCCGGCGGAGCAGCCGTTCGGTCTCCGCGTCCGGGCGGAATTCATCGGCCACGACCAGGAGCAGCATCCGCCGCGGGAAGTTCCGGGCCACATAGTCCAGCTGGGTTTCGAGCCGGCTCGGCGCGGAGGCCAGCGAGGTGCCGTCATGGACTTCGCGCAGCAGCCGTTCCAGGTGCGCTTCGCCGGTCTTCCCCGGCAGCGACCGGGAACCGAAGGAGTCGCCGCAGGCCAGCCCGACGGCGTCGCCGTGGCGGTATGCGAGGTAGCCCACCACGCCCAGGGCCAGCACGGCGATCTCCTTCTTCTGCTCGCCGCTCCGGGACTCGGCGGCCATATTGCGGCCGGTGTCGGTGACCAGCAGCAGTGTCTGCCGGCGGACGGCGACGTAGCGGCGGACCAGCGGTGATCCGTGCCGGGCGGTGGCCTTCCAGTCCATGTCGCGGACCTCGTCGCCGGGGACATAGGCGCGGAGGTCATCGAAGTCCAGGCTGCGTCCCTGCGAGACCGCGCCGTATTGGCCCGCGAGCATGCCGTGCGCCTTGCGGTGCGCGTAGATCGACAGCTTTGACTTCACGCGCTGGAGGAGACCGGCCATTTTCAGGGGGTCTGGACGGCGGCGACGATGGCGTCAATCAGGGTCTCCACCGGCACCTGTTCGGCGACGGCCTCGAAGCCGAGGATCAGCCGGTGGCGCAGCACGCGGTGGGCGAGGGATTTCACATCCTCCGGAATCACGTGGTCCCGACCGTTGAGCAGGGCCACCGCCCGTGCCGCCTGGCTGAACGCGATGCTGGCACGGGGGCTGGCGCCGAACTCGATGAAACCGGCCAGCCGCGCGTCGATGTACTCGGCGGCGTTTCGGGTGGCGGAGGCCAGGCCCACGATGTAGCGGACGATCGCCGGATCGAGGTAGACCCGCCGGACGATTCCCTGCAGTTCACGGACATCCTCCAGCGAGGCCGCCGCGGCGGGCTTCTGCTCGGGCGTGAACACGCCGGCGTCGATCCGCCGGATGATTTCCGCCTCCTCGGCCTGCGTGGGGTAGTCCAGCACGTCCTTGAGCATAAAACGGTCCATCTGGGCCTCGGGCAGCAGGTAGGTGCCCTCCTGCTCGATGGGGTTTTGCGTGGCCAGCACCAGGAAGGGGCTGGGCAGCCGGTGCAGCACTCCCCCGATGGAGGTCTGGCGTTCCTGCATGGCCTCGAGCATGGCACTTTGGGTTTTCGCGCTGGAGCGGTTGATCTCATCCAGGAGCACGATGTTGGCGTGAACCGGGCCAAGCTGGGTCACGAAGGTGCCCTTGGCGGCGTCGTACAGCTGGGTGCCGACGATGTCGCTCGGAAGCAGGTCCGGGGTGCACTGGATCCGCCGGAAGTCCGCGCTGATGGCCTCGGCCACGGTCTGCGCCGCCGTGGTCTTTGCCAGCCCGGGGACGCTTTCCAGCAGGATGTGGCCGCCGGTCATGAGCCCGACGAGGAGGGATTCGCGGAGCCTGGCCTGGCCCACCACTTTGGCGTCGAAGCTGCGGGAGATGGCCGCCAGGGTCTGCTGCGCCCGTGCCAGTTCCGCCGGTTCAATCCGTGCGGCGGCCATCGTCTCAAGCACTCGGAGTCCCCTTGGTAGCTGGTTGGTGGGAGCGGGCGGGCACGGCCGCTGCCCCAAGGCACCCTACCCCAAACCGCGCCGGGAACTTTT
>NZ_JBWZCG010000022.1:0-80884 GCF_059383415.1 Pseudarthrobacter sp. RHLT1-30-1 | reverse complement strand
AGAGAAAAGAAGAAAAAAAAAAACACCACCCCCCCCCCCCCCCCCCCCCTCCCCCCCCCCCCCCCCCCCCCCCCCCCCCCCCCCCCCCCCCCCCCCCCCCCCCCCCCCCCCCCGCGGCCCGCTCGTCACTTCACCCCCGACTCCTTAGGTGAACCATGTCTGTACTGAACCCCTCCCGCAGCGCGCCTGCCCGCAGCGCCGGCCGCCCTCCCGGCGCGCGTGAGAACTTCTCCGCCTGGGCCAACCGGCACCGGAAGTGGCTGTTCGCGGCCCCGGCGATGATCTTCGTCGGCGTCCTGATCGTCTTCCCGCTGGCCTGGACCCTCTACCTGAGCCTCACCGACTCGCAGGGGTCAGTCCGCGCCGCCTCCGAGTTCATCGGGCTGGAAAACTACCTCACGGTCCTGTCCGACATGGACCGCTTCTGGCCCGCCGTCGGCCGCACGCTGACCTTCACCGGCGTCGCGCTGGTCTGCGAAGTCGTGCTCGGCATGTGCATCGCACTGCTGCTGTGGCGGCCCTTCAAGGGCGAAAAGTGGGTCCGGGTGGCCATCCTGCTGCCGCTGGTCGCAACCCCCGTGGCCGTCGGCATGATGTGGCGGTTGATCTTTGATCCCAACATCGGCTTCGCCAACCAGCTCCTCGGCATGGTGGGCATCCCGGCGCAGCCGTGGCTGTCCGGGCAGGACACCGCCCTGGGCACCACGATCTTTATGGATGTGTGGCAGTGGACCCCGATGGTGGTGCTCATCCTGCTCGCCGGCCTGACCTCCCTCTCCGAGGAGCCCGATGAGGCGGCCCGGATGGATGGCGCCAGCTCCTTCCAGCGCTTCTTCTACATCACCCTCCCGCTGATGATGCCGACCGTGATTGTGGCCATCCTGCTCCGGGGCATCGACGCCCTGAAGACCTTCGACATCCTCTACGCCACCAAGGGCAAGGGCGGCGGTTCCTTCCACGAGGTGGAGACCCTCAACGTCTACGCCTACGGTCTGAGCTTCGACTACAACCAGTACGGGCTGTCCTCCGCGGTGCTGATCCTGTTCTTTATGATCATCGTCGGCTCGATGTGGCTGCTGACCATGCGCAAGAAAGCGGTAACCAAATGACCGTCCTGACCGATTCCCAGACCGGCTCCGCGGCAGGGACCCCCAGGGCACCGCGCCGCCGGAAGCCACTGGCCACCCGTGCGTACAAGGTCTTCCGCGTCGTGGCCCTGATCGCCGTGGTGCTGTTCCTGATCGCCCCGCTGTTCTGGATGCTGCTGGCCTCCTTCAAGACCAACGTGGACATCTACGACACCGGCAAGGCGCTGCTCTTCAGCCCCACCACCGAGAACTACGCCAACGTGCTGCAGCGCAACAACTACTTCATCTTCATCTTCAACAGCTTCTGGGTGGCCTTCGTCTCCACCGTGCTCTCCCTGGTCCTGGGCGTCCCGGCGGCCTACGCGATGAGCCGCTTCACGATGCACCGCTCGGCCCTGGTGGTCCTGATGGCCCGCGTCATCCCCGGCGTCTCCCTGCTGGTGCCGTGGTACTACGTGTTCTCCAACCTGCGCATGGTCGGCGGCTTCGAGGTGCTGATCCTCAGCCACATGTTCGTGGCGCTGCCGCTGATCGTCTACATCATGATGAGCTACTTCGATTCGATGCCGCTCGAGCTCGAGGAATCGGCCCAGGTCGACGGGCTCACCCCGATCGGGGCCTTCCGCCGCATCACGCTCCCGCTCTCCGTCGCCGGAATCGCCACCGCCGGCATCCTGTCCTTCATCTTCTCGTGGAACAACTTCATGTTCGCCCTGGTGCTCTCCGGCTCCAAGACCAAGACCCTGCCGGTCGCAATCTTCGACTTCGTCTCCTACGCCAGCATCGACTGGGGCGGACTGATGGCGGCCGCCACCGTGGTCACCATCCCGATCATGATCATTGCCCTCTTCACGCAGAAGTACATCGTCTCCGGCATGACCGCCGGCGCGACCAAGGGCTAGGCCACCATGACACTCATCAGAAGAATTGAAACCTTCCTGGTCGCCCCGCGCTGGCTCTTCGTCCGGATCGAGACCGAGAGCGGGATCGTCGGCTGGGGCGAGGCCACCTGCGAGGGCCGCAGCGAAACCGTCCGCACCGCCGTCGAGCAGCTCTCGGAGGTGCTGATCGGCAACGACGCGCTCCGGATCGAGGACCACTGGCAGGTGATGACCAAGGGTTCCTTCTACCGCGGCGGACCCATTTTGGCCAGCGCCGTGTCCGGGCTGGACCAGGCCCTGTGGGACATCGCGGGCAAACACTTCAATACCCCCGTGCACCAGCTCCTGGGCGGCCACGTCCGGGACCGGATCCGGATGTACGGCTGGGTGGGCGGGGACGAGCCCAACGAGGTGGCCGACCAGATCAGCGCCCAGCTGGAGGTCGGGCTCACCGCCGTCAAGATGAACGCCAGCGGCCGGATGAGCCCCATCGCCACCGTGGCGGAGCTCGACGGCGTCGTCCGCCGCGTCGCGGCCGCCCGCGAGGTCCTCGGGGACCACCGCGACGTCGCGGTCGACTTCCACGGCCGTTTCAGCCTCGCCAACGCCCGGCGCGTCGCGCCGCTGCTGGAACCCTACCGGCCGTTCTTCCTCGAAGAACCACTGGTCCCCGAAAACACCCACCTGCTGCGCGAATTCACCTCCTCCACCACGACGCCGGTATCCACCGGTGAGCGGCTGTACAGCCGGCAGGAATTCCTGCCCGCGCTGCAGGCCGGCATCGCCGTGGCCCAGCCGGACCTCTCCCATGCCGGTGGTATTACGGAGGTCCGCAAGATCGCCTCGCTCGCGGAAATCTACGAGGTCCAGCTGGCCCCGCACTGCCCGCTCGGGCCCCTGGCCCTGGCCGCCTGCCTGCAGGTGGGCTTCGCGACCCCGAACTTCCTTATCCAGGAGCAAAGCATCGGGATCCACTACAACCAGGGCGCCGAAGTCCTGGATTACGTGGTGGACAAGTCCCCGCTGAAGTTCGTGGACGGCCACATCGAACGCCTGGCCGGCCCGGGTCTCGGCATCGAAATCGACGAGGCCGTGGTCCGCGCCGCGGACAAGCGCGGCCACGCCTGGCGCGGACCCGTCTGGCGGCACAACGACGGATCCTACGCAGAATGGTGACTGAGATGACCGACGGCACAAACGAGATATTGACCCCCGAGGCCCTGACCTCGGAGGCCCTGACCCCCGAGGCCCTGCTGGCCGGAATCCGGGCGACCCGGCTGGTCGCCATTGTGCGCGGCACGGACGGCCGCGCCGCGGCGCAGGCCGCCCTCGCGGTGATGGCCGAAGGCTTCCGGTACGTCGAAATCGCGCTGACCACGCCGGATGCCCTCGCGGCGATCCGGGAGGTCCGCGCCGCGGCCCCGGCCGGCTGTTTCGTCGGGGCCGGCACCGTGCTGACTGCCCAGGACGTGGACGACGTCGCCGCGGCCGGCGGCCAGTTTATGGTCACCCCGGCGCTGGCCGAGTCCATCGACGCCTCCGCCGCGCACAGCATCCCGGTCCTCGCCGGGGCGCTGACGCCCTCCGAGGCCTACGAGGCGATGACCCGCGGCGCCACCGCGGTCAAGCTCTTCCCCGCATCCATCGGCGGACCGCGGTACCTCAAGGCCCTGCTGGACCCGTTCCCCGGGATCCCCTTCATTCCTGTCGGCGGCGTCGGGCTCGACGAGGCGGCCGGCTACTGGCAGGCCGGCGCCGTCGCCGTCGGTCTGGGCAGCCCGCTCTTCGGGACCGCCGGATCGGGCGGCGACCTGGCCCCGGTCCGTGAACGCGCCCGCGGATTCGTGGCGCTCGCAGCGGAATTCGACCGCCGGATCGCCGCTGCGAGCCTGCGGTGACTCCCGGCGCCGGGACGCCGGATCGCCGCTGCGAGCCTGCGGTGACTCCCGGCGCCGGGACCCCTGACCTCGTGACCCTCGGCGAATCCATGGTCTCGCTGCGCTCCGCCGGGCCGCTGACCGCGGGCGGCTCGCTGGGCATGCACGTGGCCGGGGCGGAATCGAACGTGGCCGTCGGTGTCGCGCGGCTCGGCCACCGGGTGGGCTGGGCCGGGGTCGTGGGCGCCGACCCGCACGGTGAGTTCATCCTGCGGCAGCTCCGGAGCGAGGGCATCGCGGTCCGGCACCGGGTGGACGGCAGCCGCAGCACCGGCGTGATGTTCCTCGAGCAGCGCACCGCCGACGTCACCCGGGCCTTCTACTACCGCGCCGGTTCCGCCGGCTCCACGCTGGAGCGGGCCGACGTCGACCGGGCCCTGCACAACGGCGCCCGCGTCCTGCACCTCACCGGGATCACCGCCGCCCTCAGCCCGGAGGCGCGGCGGGCCGTGGAATACGCCGCCGCCCGCGCCGCCGGCGAGGGCCTGGAAATCTCCCTCGACGTCAACTACCGCAGCAAGCTCTGGTCCCGGGACGAGGCGCGGGCCGTCCTTACCCCGCTGGCCCGGCACGCCACCATCCTGATCGCC
Organism: Pseudarthrobacter sp. RHLT1-30-1; assembly: GCF_059383415.1. Lineage (NCBI taxonomy): Bacteria > Bacillati > Actinomycetota > Actinomycetes > Micrococcales > Micrococcaceae > Pseudarthrobacter > Pseudarthrobacter sp. RHLT1-30-1. The sequence continues at coordinate 76,388 of NZ_JBWZCG010000022.1, read as the reverse complement.
TCCGACGACGAACTCGGGCTGGTCTCCGGAGGGCCAGGGCATGCCGGCAGCGCCGACGACGCCGAAACGGCCCTCGCCGCCGAACTTCTGGACTGCGGGGTCCGGGAGGTTGTGGTCAAGCGGGGAGCGGCCGGCGCCGGCGTCCACACCGCGGCAGGCCGGTGGGAAACGCCCGCCGTGCCGGTCACCAGCATCGACACCGTGGGCGCCGGCGATGCGTTCACCGCGGGCTATCTCTCCGCCCTGCTCGACGGCGAGGACGTGGCCGGCCGCCTGCAGCGCGGCGCCCTCGCGGGGGCTTTCGCCGTCAGCACTGCCGGTGACTGGGAGGGCCTGCCGAACCGGGACGAGCTGATGCTGCTCGGTACCACCCCCAGCGGAACCACGCAGCGTTAGACCTCCGGATCCATCAACCCTGTTCCATCCACCGCAGACCGACACCGAAAGCCTGGACCAACTGTGAAAATCATTGCCGCGGAAGTTTTTGTGACCAGTCCGTCCCGTAACTTTGTGACCCTCCGGATTACCACCGATGACGGGGTGACCGGGATAGGGGATGCGACGTTGAACGGGCGCGAGCTCGCGGTGGCGGCGTATCTGAAGGAGCATGTCGCGCAGCTGCTGATCGGGAAGGACCCGCACCGGATCGAGGACACCTGGCAGTTCCTGTACCGGTCCTCGTACTGGCGGCGGGGTCCGGTGACAATGGCCGCGATCGCCGCGGTCGACATGGCGCTGTGGGATATCAAGGGCAAGATGGCGAACATGCCGGTGTACCAGCTCCTCGGCGGGGCGTCGCGGAACGGGCTGCGCGCGTACGGGCATGCCTCCGGCGCGGACCTGGAGTCGTTGTTTGATTCGGTCCGGGCGCACCTGGAGCTGGGCTACAAGTCGGTGCGGATCCAGACCGCGGTGCCGGGGATCAAGGCCGTGTACGGGGTCGCGGCGCAGGCGCAGGCATCGGGGGAGCGGTATGACTATGAACCGGCCGGCCGGGGCGCGTTCCCGGTCGAGGAGGACTGGGACACCCGGGCGTATCTGCGGCACCTGCCGTCCGTGTTTGAGGCGGTCCGGAACGAGTTCGGTCCGGAGCTGCCGCTGCTCCATGACGGGCATCACCGGATGACGCCGATCCAGGCCGCGAAGCTGGGCAAGGCGCTGGAGCCCTATGACCTGTTCTGGCTGGAGGACTGCACACCGGCGGAGAACCAGGAGGCGCTGCGCCTGGTCCGGCAGCACACCACGACGCCGCTGGCGATCGGGGAGATTTTCAACACCGTGTATGACTACCAGACCATCATCAAGGAACAGCTGATCGACTATGTCCGGGCCGCGTCGACGCACTTCGGCGGGATCAGCCCGTTGAAGAAGGTGATGGATTTCGCCGCGCAGTACCAGATCAAGTCCGGGTTCCACGGGCCCACGGACATTTCCCCGGTCGGGTTCGCCGCTCAGCTGCACGTGGGCCTGGCGATCCATAACTACGGGATCCAGGAATACATGCAGCACTCGGAGGCGACCAACACGGTCTTCGAGCAGTCGATGACGTTCGTCGACGGGTACCTGCACCCGGGGGACAAACCCGGCATCGGCGTCGAGTTCAACGAGGAAGCCGCCGCAGCCTACCCCTACCAGCAGGCCTACCTGCCCTACAACCGCCTCGTCGACGGAACGGTCCACGACTGGTGACGGCTGGCGCCTGACGCCGGACACAAAAAAGGTCCCGGGCGGGAGTCGATGCTCCGCCGCCCGGGACCTGGCTTTGTTGCGCTGGAGGCCAGCGCCCCAGCCCCACCACCAACGCGGGGTCAGTTAGTGCGTTCCCGCGTCATGCCGAAGGGAACCTGGTCGGACAGAGCCGCCGTGTAGTGGCCGGCCTTGTGGCGGGTGAGCAGGATGCCCTGCGTGCCGGATGCCATGGCGATCTGCTGGAGTCCGCGCACGGCGTCGTCGAGCCGTTCGTCCAGAACCTGGCGGTTGTCGACCTGGATCTCAATACATTCAGTTACTGTCGTCATCGCACTGCTCTTTCTTGGGTTACTCATCGGCCCCAATGATTGAAGCGACAATAACGTCATATTTATAGGCCCGTCAAATCACCGCGCTGGGCAGCGACGGTGCCGGTCCGGACCAAAAATTCGGTCGGCGCGTACCGCACGCCGTTGACCTGCAGTTCCAGTAAGTGCGCGCCCGGGTGATGGCGCCGCGTCGTCATTTGGCGGAACGCGTGGCGCTTTGAAAATCTCCGCGACTCACCCGGCCCGAGGACGGACGTGCCGAGCTTGAAAACCTTCTCCGCGAGAGCGCCGTTGGCCTTGGCGTAGTGCACCACGTAGTCGACGGCGAGCCGCGCGTCGGCCGGACCGGTATTGGCGATCTCGAAATCGAATTCGAGCTCGCCGGGAAGCTCGACGACGGAGCGGTCCAGCCGGGGCGGCGTCACCGTCAGCGACGCCGGCGGGAACCCCAGCAGCTCCAGCGTTCTGGGATGGGCCTTCTTGAGCAGGGTCCGCAACCCATGCCGGACCACCTGGGGCGTGTTCTCGTCCGGGGCGTCCAACCACCGGGCCGCCGTCGCAACGACCTCGTCGGGGGCGTGGCGGGCCAGATCGTTGAGGTGGTTCGCCACCGAGCGCCGGACATCAGCCACCGGGTCCCGGTACAGGGCGGTCAGGATCGGCAGGGTGGCTTCGGGCCGGGCGGTGAGCGCCGGGACGCGGATCGCCCACGGCAGGTAGGCCCGGGTGCCCTCGCTGGCGAGCCGGCGGACGTGCCAGTCCGGGTGGTCCGTCCACGTCTGGATGACGGCCAGGGCCCGGTCCAGGTCGGTGGCGAGGAGCCGCCGGATCGCGAACTCGCCGGTAAGCCGCGGTGTCAGCTCCGCGAGTAGCGCCAGGCAGTCCTCGAAGTCGCGGGGCTCCGGGGAGCAAAGCGCCAGCGTCGTCGCCGTCTCGGTCACGGGCCAGATCATCCAGCCGGTGAAGTCCGGATCCTCCAGCGCCCGGCGGAAGATGGACGCGGCGCCGCCGTAATTCCCGGGCAGGTCAGCCAGCAGTGCCCGGCTCAGGAGATCGGTGCGTTCCCGCAGGCTCAGTTCGTCGAGCCCTCCGGCCGCGGCGGCCAGGCCCGGGAAGGTGCTGCCGGGTGCGGCCGCGGCCAGGATCCGTTCCAGCGAGCGGACAACGCCCGGGTTGATCAGTTCATTCATCACGCCCATTGCTTCAGGCTACTGGGAGGTGGCGCGGCCTCGAACAGCGCGGCAGAGGCGGAACCGGGATATTCTTCACGAAGAACGAGTCCACACACGGTACAGAGGCGGATGCGGGAAATGGCGCAGGAACAATCACAGAACTCGCCCGGCTGGTGGCGGGTCTTCCACGACAAGTTCGTCGTGGAGGAACGCTACATGAGCGGGCAGGACCGGAAAAACCTGTACCGCATCGCCGTCAGCCTCGCGGTCGTGGGCGCCGTACTGTTCTTCTCGATCCTTGCCGGGGTACTCCAGCAGGACGGCCTTTCCTCGGGCGACGAACCCGTCCGCGCGTGGCTCCTGACGCTCCGCTCCGAACCGCTGACGGCCATCATGATTTTCCTCGCGATCGTCTTCGGCCCTGTGGCGCTGCCCATCATCGTTCTTGTGGTGACCGTTGCCTGGGGTCTGCTGGCCAAGCACGCCTGGCGGCCGATGCTCCTCGCCGGCGCCATGCTGACCGGTGTCATCCTGGCTCAGATCATCGGGCGGACCATCGGGCGCCAGCGCCCGCCGGTGGACCTGATGCTGTTCGGCGCAGACTTCACCTTTTCCTTCCCCTCCGGGCACGTCCTGGGAGCCTGCGACTTCCTGCTGGTCACCACCTTCCTGATCATCTCCCGGCGGCGCAACCGGACTGCCGCGGTCGCAGGTTTCCTGTTGGCGGGCGTCGGAATCTTCTTCGCCGCCGTGAGCCGGCTCTACCTGGGCTACCACTGGCTGACGGATGCCCTCGCCTCGCTGTCCATCTCGTTCGTGATCCTGGGCGGGGTGATCGCGCTGGACACCTGGCGGACAGCACGCATCCGCGGCGAACAGATCACCGGCGAGCTCTCCAAGGCAGATACCAGCCAGGACTAATTCCGCCCCGCCCGCCGTATGTGGGAGCCGGCCGGCCCGCGCCACAGCCGGGCCGGCCGACCCGCCACGGCGTTGCCTTGCCCGCCCCGCGGTGCGACAGTTGGGCATGGCAACGGAAGAGGATGTCCGCCGCGCCGCCCTCGCGCTCCCCGGGGTGGTGGAGCGGCCCAGCTGGGGGAGGCCCGCCTGGTTCGCGGCCACGCTGATGGCCCGGATCTGGGAAGACGGCGTGCTCACGGTCAAGACCGGGGAGCGTGTTGCCCTCGCGGGAACGGACCCGGAAACCTACTTCTGGACCCCGCATCACGAGCGTTCACCGTTGCTGGTGCTCGTGCGGCTGGATCGGATAGGGCTGGCGGAGCTGGGCGAGCTCCTCGAGGAATCCCACCGCATCGCGGCCGGCGGGCGGCGCTAGGGCCGGCGCGAGCGGAGCCGGGCCAGCTCACTGTGCAGGGCGGCGTTGGCCGCTTCGAGCTCCAGGACTTTGGCCACACCGGCCAGATTCAGCCCCTCCTCCAGCAGTACACTGATCCGCCGGAGCACCGCGAGATCCGCGTCGCTGTACTGCCGCGTTCCCCCCGCGGTGCGGTCCGGGGTCAGCAGGCCCCGCCGCTCGTAGAGCCTGATGTTCTGCTGCCCCGTTCCGATCAGCTGGGCCACCACGGAGATCGCATAGAGACCCAACTCCTGACCACGATCCGTCACGGTTCTCCTCTGCGGTGCTTCGACGTGCCGATAAATGCTTGATTTCCCCTTGCATCAGTGTCGCACCGGTGCTATAAAAAATCTATATCCACCACCATAGATAGTCGATCCGGCTGGATACAGAAAAAGACAAAAGTCTCGCATGAAGGAGTGAGAAATGATGTTGATGCGCACGGACCCGTTCCGGGAACTGGACCGGCTGACCCAGCAGGTCTTCGGAACGGCCGCACGGCCCGCTGCGATGCCGATGGACGCATGGCAGGAGGACGGCGAGTTCGTCGTCGCGTTCGATCTTCCCGGTGTCAACGTTGACTCGGTGGACCTCGACATCGAGCGCAACGTGCTGACGGTCCGGGCTGAACGGCGCGATCCGACGCAGCCCAACGTGGAGCTGATCGCCGCGGAACGGCCGCGCGGCGTCTTTAGCCGCCAGCTCATCCTCGGCGACACGCTGGACACCGAAAAGGTCAAGGCACAGTACGCCGATGGCGTCCTGACTCTCCGCATTCCGGTGCTGGAGAAAGCCAAGCCGCGGAAGATCGAGATCAACCATAGCCAGGACCAGATGCACGAGATCAGCAAGTAGCCGGGGCGGACGGAATCCATCCAGCCCGGTGCTCAATCCGGGGCCAGACGTCGCCTGCCGCGGCCGGCGCCGTCTGGTCCCTGTCTGGCCTGACGGACGGGGGTGAAGGGATGAACCGCGACCCGCGGGGCCACTATGCGGCACTGCACGTGACGCCGGATGCGACCCCAACCGAGATCCAGCGCGCTTTCCGGGCACTGATGCGCCTCCGCCATCCCGACGTCGGCACCTCCTCCGGGGCGAACACCGGGGCCGGGGCTGACACCGGGACCGGTGGCGGCGACGACGTGCGGCGCATCCTGGAGGCTTCCGCGGTCCTGCGGGATCCGAAACGACGGGCAGCGTACGACCCGGGCAGGAGTACCTCGGGGTCAGTCGGTACTGCCACGGGAAACACCGGAAGGCCCGGAAGCCCGGAGAGCACCGGAAGCCGGGAGGTTCCGGTCCGGCACCACCGGACGGAGCAGCCGGTACTGCGGGTCACTCCGGTGCAGTGGGAGCGCGGGCCGTGGTGATCCTGGCCCGGCACCCCGCCACGACTCCGGCGCCAGCACTCCGGCGCAAACACCACCCAGCACTGCAAGCACAAGGACCAGCACGACAAGCACAAGACAAGGAGGGCGTCCATGACCGCATGGCGCCGCTACGATTCACATCTGATGCCGGTCTTCCACGAGCGTTTCGAGGCCCGGTGGGGCAAGGGGACAGCACCCTTTCTAGACCCGGAGGCCCGCGAGGCGCCGCTTCCGCGGGCGCAGTGGATCAATATCGACACCGGTGCAGCACTCGCGGTGGTCCCCATCTGGACGGTGGACGACAGCCAGCACCGCTCCTTCGGGGTTTTCTATCTCCCGCCGGCCGGCGACATCTGGGTGCTGAGGCCCGGCTACACGAGTTACCTGGAACCTTCGGCCGAAGAGACCGAACAGCTCCAGGCCCTGCGCAACGACGCATTCAAGAAGGCCGTGGCACACGCCAAGGACTTCCTGTTCGGGCCTGAGGCGTCGGTGTATTGAGCAGGCGGATCCCTTCCGGGCGCGCAGCGGGAGGCCCGCCGGCGGGCGCGGCGCGCCGCAGTGCCTACCCGCCGTCGAGCCCGCCGCGCGAGGCCGGCCTACCCGCCTGCGGACCACGGCCCACCCGCCCACGACCCGCCCGCGGACCGGCGCGTGGCGCCGGGATGCGCGGAGGCCTAAAATCAGTCCACTGCCCGAAACTATCCTGACTGAAACTATCTAGGGGAATCCGCTGATGAAAGCTTCCGCCAAGGACTTGGCCGCCCTTCTGCCGTCGCGTTTCACCCTGGGCGTGGCGACGGCGGCCTTCCAGATCGAAGGCGCCCTGGACGAGGACGGCCGCGGTCCGTCGGGCTGGGACGTCTTCGCGGGCACCCCCGGATCGATCGTGGAGGACCACAGCCCGGCCGTTGCCTGCGACCACTACCACCGGATGCCCGAAGACGTGGCCCTGATGAAGGAGCTCGGGGTCGATTCCTACCGGTTCTCCCTGTCCTGGCCACGCATCCAGCCCGGCGGCAGCGGGCCGGTCAACCCCGCGGGCCTGGACTTCTACGACCGCTTGATCGACCTGCTCCTGGCCAACGGGATCGCACCGATGGCCACGCTGTACCACTGGGACACGCCGCTGGAACTGGACCAGGCCGGCGGCTGGATGAACCGGGACACCGCCTACCGGCTCGGTGAGTTCGCCGCGATCGCCGCGGCGGCCTACGGCGACCGGGTGGTCCGCTGGGTTACCGTCAACGAACCCGCCACGGTCAGCACCAATGGCTACATGCTGGGGATGCACGCACCGGGCGAATCCCTGATGCTGAAAGCCCTGCCCAGTGTCCACCACCAGCTCCTGGGCCACGGACTGTCGCTGCAGGCTCTCCGGGCCGCCAACGTCCCGGGCGACATCGGGATCACGAACGTGTATTCGCCGATGGTGCCGGCCTCCGTGAATCCGCTGGACAAGCTCAGCGCCGGCCTGATGGACATGGCCCAGAACCGGCTCTACGCCGACCCCGTCCTGCTCGGCAAGTACCCCGATGCCATCCGGGCCGCCACATGGTTTTCCTCATTCAGCCCGTCCAGCGAGGACATGGAGCTGATCTCGCAGCCGCTGGACTTCTACGGGCTCAACTACTACATGCCAACGCGGGTGGCCTCAGGACCGGGCGAAGGCGCCGTGCCGGAGGGGATGGCCGCGGCCATGGGTGATGACCTGAGCGGCACCGCACCCGGCGCGCCGTTCCACATCGCCTCGTTCCCGGACACTGAGATCACCGCGTACGGCTGGCCGATCAAACCGGAGTACATGGCTGTCGCGCTCGCGGAGATGGCCGAGCGCTACCCCGACCTTCCGCCCGTCTACATCACCGAGGGCGGGGCGAGCTTCGAGGACCTCGAAATCCGGGACCCGGATGGCCGGCTCATCATCCCGGATGAACGCCGCGTGCGCTACCTGGCGGACCACATCGCGACAGCGGTGGAAGCGACGTCCGCCGGCGGCGCGGCCGAATCGATCGAGCTGCGCGGGTACTACGTGTGGTCGCTGATGGACAACTTCGAGTGGTCCGGCGGCTACCGGCAACAGTTCGGACTGCTGCACGTGGACCGCGAGACCCAGCAACGCACGAGGAAGGCCTCGTTCTACTGGCTCCAGGAAGTGCTCGCTGCCCGGCTCCGGGACGCCGTCCCGGAGCCTCCCGCAGCGCTGGAGTCCGCGGCGGTGGCCGCCGAGGTCCTGTCTGGCGGCGCCGCGGTGCAGCCGTCCGACGTCGACCGGCCCCACCCGGTCGGATAGCGGCAGGCCTCCTTCGGCGTCAGTGCAGGCGGCAGGCCGGCGGGCGGAAGGCTAGAGGAGGCCCCGGTCCAGCAGGCCCTTGGCCAGTCCGGCGCCGTCGGGGGAGTAGAGCCACGGGACGGGGGCGCCGGTATGGTCACCGGAGTCCGAGTGTCCGCCGGCCAGCACGGCCTCGCCGGCCGAGAGCTGGCGGATGCCGACGGCGGCAACGCTGTCGGGGTGCTGCCGGGCAAAGTCCGAGTAGATCGATTCATCGTGCTGGCCGTTGTCGCCGAAAAGCAGCCAGCGCATGTTGGGGAACTCCTCGGCGAGCAGTTCCAGGTTGCGGCGCTTGTGCTCCTGGCCGCTGCGGAACCAGCGGTCCTGGGTCAGGCCCCAGTCGGTGAGCAGCAGGGCGCCGGAGGGATACAGGTTCCGGCTCAGGAACCGGGCAAGGGTGGGCGCGGCGTTCCACGGACCCGTCGAGAGGTAAATCACCGGCGCCTCCGGGTATTCGACCATGAGCCGGTCCATCAGCACGGCCATGCCGGGCGTCGCCATCCGGGCCCGCTCGTTCAGCACAAACGTGTTCCAGAGCGCGAGGAAGGGCCGGGGCACGGCAGTGACCATAATGGTGTCGTCAATGTCGGAGACGATCCCCAGCTTGGCGTCGGGCGAGATCACGAAAATCCGCGCCTCCGTCGGCTCCGTGCCTTCGGCGCGCAGCACCACGGTGTGCCACCCGGGGGAGAGGGAGACCTTGACGATCGTGTCCACCAGTCCGCCGCGGTCCGCATGCACCCGGGCGGTCACTCCGCCGATTTCGATCGTCACTTCGGTGAACTGGATCGGCACGGACGTGAAGGCGCGCCAGCCCCGGATGTTCTGGTTCCCGTTCTTTGCGGCGTGCTCTTCCCGGCTGCCGGGGTTCGGCCTGGTGGTGAGCACCACCCGGCCGAGCACCCGGACCCAGTCCGTGGAGCCGTACCCCTGGTAGCCGATGGTCTGCGGGACGAAATCCCAGCGTTTCGCGGCCTGCAGGCGGTACCCGTTGAACGTATCCGAAACCCAGTGCGCCAGACGGAAAGCCCGGGTGCCGGTGACCGGCTGCTGCTGGGGTGATTGCTGCGACGCCAATTTCATGCCTCCACTCTGCCACACGGGGCCGGTCCGGGCACGGACTGCGGCCGGGCCTGCCCGGGGTTCAGGCAGCGCCGAGCAGTCCGCGCAGGGCGTCGGCGTTGCGCACGGCGTTCCCGCCGCCGTCGTTGTTGAAGTACACAAAAACCTCCCTGCCGGCCGATTGCCATTCGCGGATCCGGTCCGCCCACCAGCACAGGTCCTGGTCCGGGTAGGAGCCGCCGTAGAGGTACTCCTGGTCGGGGCCGTGCAGCCGGACGTAGACAAACGGCGCGGTTGCCCGCAGGACGCAGGGCAGCCCCGCGCCGCTCATGATGCAGTAGGCGGCGCCGTGCCGTTCCAGCAGCGCATAAACGTCCGGGTGGTCCCAGCTGGCATGGCGGAACTCCACGCTGACCCGGATCCAGCCGGGCAGCGCCGTGAGGAAGTACTCCAGCCGGGCATCGTCCCGGGCGAACGCCGGCGGCAGCTGGACCAGCAGCACCGCCCGTTTGTCCCCAAGCTCGTGCCAGCAGCGGGCAATCCGCTCGATCCAGACCTCCGGCGCGTACAGCTTCTTCGCGTGCGTCAGACCCCGCGGGGCCTTGACGGAGAGCAGGAATCCAGGCGGGAGCCGTCGCCGCCAGCTGGCGAAGGAGGCGTCCCGGGGCCAGCGGTAAAAGCTGGCATTGAGCTCCACCGTGCTGAACCGCGCGGCGTAATGCGCCAGCCGGTCCCGCGCCGGCAGCCCGGGCGGATAGAGCACATTCTCCCAGTGGTCGTAGCTCCAGCCGCTGGTGCCAATGTGCGCTGTGCCGTTCATCCTGCCTCCCCTTCGCGGATTTCCGGAACACGAATCCTTGGAACGTTCGGACGCTGGTCCGCAGCCAGAGGGGTGTGGCACGCTAAGTCCCATGGCTCGCATTGAAGATTACGCAATGGTCGGCGATCTGCACACTGCGGCCCTGATCAGCACCGAAGGTTCGATCGACTGGCTCTGCCTGCCGCGCTTCGACTCGCCCGCCTGTTTCAACGCCCTGCTGGACACCCCGGAGTCCGGCCGCTGGCTGCTGGCTCCGGAAGGCGGCGGCGAATGCACCCGCCGGCGCTACCGCAAGGACACCCTCATCCTGGAAACCGAGTGGGAGACGCCCACCGGAAAAGTCAGGGTCATCGATTTCATGCCGCCGCGGGATACGGTGGCCGACATCGTGCGGATCGTTGTGGGCATCCGCGGCACGGTCCGGATGCGCGGGGAGCTGGTGTTGCGCTTTGACTACGGCCACATCATTCCCTGGGTACGCCACGACGAGCACGGGATCCACGCGGTCGCCGGCCCCGACGCCGCCTATTTGGTGACGAAGGCGCCGCTGCGGGGCGAGCGGATGCAGACCATCAGCGACTTCACCGTCAAGGCCGGCGAACGGGTCCCGTTTGTGCTGACCTGGGCGCCGAGCCATCTGCGGCGGCCGCGGACCGTGGATCCCGAGGAATCCCTCGTCTCCACCGAGTCATTCTGGCAGCACTGGTCGGCCCAGTGCACCGTCACAGGTGCCTACCGCGAGGCAGTGCAGCGCTCGCTGATCACGCTGAAGGCGCTGACTTTCGCGCCCACCGGCGGAATCGTGGCGGCCGTGACCACGTCATTGCCGGAGGAGATCGGCGGCACCCGGAACTGGGACTACCGGTTCTGCTGGCTCCGCGACGCCACCTTGACGCTTCAGGCGCTGCTGGCCTCCGGCTATACCGAGGAGGCCGCCGCATGGCGGGACTGGCTGCTGCGGTCCGTGGCCGGCGACCCGGCAGACCTGCAGATCATGTACGGAATCCACGGCGAGCGCCGGCTGCCGGAGGCGGAACTTCCCTGGCTGCGCGGTTACGAAGGCTCCTTCCCGGTGCGGACCGGAAACGGTGCGGCAGGCCAGTTGCAACTGGACGTCTGGGGTGAGGTGCTCGATTGCCTGTCGCTGACCCGGAACTCGCTCCTGGAGCACACTGACGAATCCTGGGACCTCCAGGTGGCGCTGATGGAGCATCTCGAGAAGGCCTGGGGCTGGCCGGACAACGGGCTTTGGGAGATGCGCGGTCCGCGGCGGCATTTCACCCACTCTAAGGTCATGGCCTGGGTGGCGGCGGACCGGATGGTCAAGGGCGTCCGGGACTTCGGCCTGACCGGCCCGGCGGACCGCTGGGAGGAACTGCGCGACACCATCCACGCCGAAGTGATGGCCAACGGGTTCGACGCCGAGCGCAACACCTTCGTGCAGTCCTACGGGCGGCCGGAGCTCGATGCAAGCCTGCTGCTCATCCCGCGCGTCGGGTTCCTGGCCCCGGATGACCCGCGCGTCATTGGCACGATTGATGCCGTCCAGCGCGAACTCACCCACGATGGCTTCCTGCGCCGCTACAAGCCGGCCGAGAGCGACGACGGCCTGCCCGGCGACGAGGGCGTTTTCATTGCCTGTTCCTTCTGGCTGGTGGAAGCGCTGATCGGGGCCGGCCGGCATCACGAGGCCAAGGAGCTGTTCGAGCGGCTGCTGGCGCTGCGCAACGACGTCGGACTCCTCAGCGAGGAGTGGGGTGTGGAGGAAGGGCGGCAGCTGGGCAATACACCGCAGGCCTTCAGCCACTTCGCCCTCGTGATGAGCGCCCTGGAGCTGAAGGCTGACGGCGTGCACCGCAGCGACACCCCGCTCCACGGGCGCTGAGCACGGAGCGGCGGCGCCCCCGGCGGATCCGCTGCAGTCGCTGGGAGCAGGGTTTTCGTCCGGCCATTAGATAAGTACACTTACTAATATCCCAAAGGTGGGGCGAAGGATGAAGGAGAGTGCGATGGCTGGATATTTCGAGCTGGTGGATGCGCCCGACGGCGGCTACCGGATCCGCATGCTGGACGGTGCCGGCAGCCTGATGGCAGTGACCGTCACGTTCCCGACCAAGAGGGCAGCCGTGGCCGGTGTTGCCCAGGCACGCGAAATCGCCGGCACCGGCCTGATCCGGGACCGCAGCGCCGGCGGGCAGGCCGCGTTGGCCGGTCCGCTGTCCAGGCTGAGCAAGCGATCCGCCGGGGGTGCAGGCCGCGGCACTTCCCTGTCCGGCGGTTCGCTGGCAGCCGGAAAGAGAGCGCGCGCCCATCATTGAGTCCACGAGCCCTGATCCGGCCAGCCCTGATCCCGTGAGCCTCCCGGGTCCGGGCAGCGCGCCCCAGGTCACCGCCGCGCCGTCGCATCGGTCGCGCAGGGCCGCCGTGCTGTTCGACGTCGACGGCACCCTGGTGGATTCCGTTTACCTCCACACCCTGGCGTGGTGGCAGGCCTTCCGGCAGGCCGGTCACGACGTGCCGATGGCGAGCATCCACCGCTCGGTCGGCATGGGCGGGGACAGGCTGCTCGCCAGGCTGCTGCCGGCCGACCGGGATCCCGACGGCGACAGCACCATCATGACCTCGCACGCGGCCGTGTTCTCCACCTTCTGGCCCTCGCTGACACCGCTGGATGGGGCTCGAGAGCTGCTGGTGCGGTGCCACGACGGCGGCCTCGCCGTGGCGCTGGCCTCCTCCGCCCGGGAACGCGACCTCGAAGTGCTGCGGGCCGCGATCGGCGCCGACGACGCTATTGACGCCGCCACGAGTTCCGCCGACGCGAAGGAGAGCAAGCCGGCGCCGGACATCCTTGTTGCCGCCCTTGACGCCTTGGGGGTGCAGGCGTCGGACTCCGTTTATGTGGGCGACGCGGTCTGGGACGTCTACGCTGCCGGGAAGCTCGACATTCCGGCCATCGGGCTGACCTGCGGCGGGACCAGCGAAGCCGAACTCCGGGAAGCCGGCGCCGTCGAAGTCTACGCCGGACCCCGGGCACTGCTGGAGAACCTCGCAGACAGTGCGATCGGACGGCTCGCCGCCCGCGCCAACCGGACCTGACAAGCGCATACGAATGCGGCGTCAGCTGGGCCTCAGGCGGAGAACTTCCGCCACACTCTGAGGAAATCGGCCTCCGCGCTGCTGGCCAGCTGTTCTTCCTTGGCGTGCAGCCGGCCGTAGGTGAAGCCGTTCTCGCCGCTGCGCAGTGAGCGCCCGCCGAGATCAGCAAGCAGGGACCGGGCCACGACGCTGTCCTGGTGTTGCCCGAGCGAGGTCTGGATCTTGCGCGCCGCCTTGGCCGTCCGCCGCGCTTTTCCGGCCCCCCTGCCGCCGAGCGATTCGGCCAGTTCCGCGGAATAGCGCAGCCGCTTCGCCGCCTTCCGGACGTCGTGCAGCCCAACATCCCTTGCGCCGGTGCGGTCCTCCGCCGCGGGGAGTCCCTCGATCGCGCGCCGCAGCCGCTTCTCATCCCTGGCGACAAACTTGCGGATGGTTTTCCGCGGCGGCCGGGACGCCTTCCCGGACAGACGGCCGGCGTTGAGCCAGGCCTCAAGCCGGCCCAGCAGCTGGCCGTACCGCTCACTGTCGAGCGCGGCGAGGGCACCCTCAAAGCCGGCGGCAGCGGCGGCGTCGAGCTCCTCATCGATCCGGGCAGCTGCCTGGCCAAGAACCAGCTCGTCGGGTTCCGCGGCCAGCAGTTCCCGGAGCCGGGCCTGCACCACCAGCGGATCCCGGGCCGGCGCCAACGTCCCGGCGAGCCAGCGGAGTTCGGAGCGGAGATCCTCCGCAGCGCCGTCCTCGAACAGCTTCCGGCCGGAGGCGAGCAGGGAACGGAGCCGGCGGGCTGCGACACGCATCTTGTGGATCGCTTCGGCCTGATTCGCGCGGACCCCCGGGGCCTGAACGCGCAGTTCAGCAAACTGCTCGGCAAGGTAGGCGAGCAGGGCGTCTCCAGCGGTGGTTGCCATGCTTCACTGTGCTGCCACGTGCTGCCCCGCGCAAGTCCCAAAGGACACGCACCGGCACCCTGAGCAGCGGTTACAGTGTGTCCATGAGTCCAATGGGGGGAAATGGGGGTTGGCCGTCCCGCGCCGGACGGCTGGCGGGGTTTGCGGCGCCGCTTCTGGCCGCGGCACTGCTCGTGGCGGGTGTGGTCCTGCTGTTGCTTCCGGTGCGGCAGGAAAACTTCGGCTGGTTCGCCTATGCCCCGCTATCCCAGCAGGTCTTCGCCGGTCAGGGCCTGCTGATCATGGATGCGGAGAAATGGGCGGGGGTCGTGCTGCTGGGTGCCGGCCTGCTGTTGCTCGCGTTCTGGTCCGGCTACCGCACCGGCCGCCAGTCCCGGCGCCAGTCCGGCCGGCCGGGGGACGGGCCGCCCCGGGGCGGACAGCGTGGGGACGGGCCGCCCGTGGCGGGCTGACACGTCGCCGCAATGTTGCCGGAACTCTGTCCTGGCGCAGGATCTCGGCATACGCTGGCCGGATGACACGACAGCATCTGCCCGGCCGAGTAGCGGTAGTCACCGGCGCCGGTTCGGGGATCGGCCGGGCGGTCGCCCGGCTCATGCTCGCCGACGGGTACCGGGTGGTGCTGGCCGGCCGGCGCGAAGCGCAACTGCTGGAGACCGGGGCCGGCCATGCCCAGGCCCTCGCCGTTCCCTGCGACGTCACCGTGCCCGACGACGTCGAACGGCTGTTCGCCACCGCGCTCGAGCACTGGGGCCGCGTGGACGTGCTGTTCAACAATGCCGGCGTGTTCGGCCCGGCCGGCTCCGTGGACGAGATCAGCCCGGCGGACTGGGACGCCACGGTGGCGGTGAACCTGACCGGGTCCATGCTGTGTGCCGCGGCTGCTGTCCGGGCCATGAAGGCGCAGTCGCCGCAGGGCGGGCGGATCATCAACAACGGCTCGATCGCCGCCCATTCACCCCGGCCCCGGACGGTCGCCTACACCGTCACCAAGCACGCCGTGACCGGGCTGACTAAAAGCATCGAACTCGACGGCCGCGGCTTCGGCATCACCTGCGGGCAGATCGACATCGGCAATACGGCCACCGAGCTGATGGACGCAATCGGTACCGGCTCCGGGGCGGTCCAGGCCGACGGCAGCCGCCGCGTGGAGCCGACCTTTCCGGTGGAGGACGCCGCCCGGGCGGTGCTGCTGATGGCCGGGATGCCACCCTCGGCCAGCGTCGGATCCCTGGTGATTACGGCGGCCGGGATGCCGTTCATCGGTCGCGGGTAGCGCAGGGAGCAAGCCGGTCAGGGGGCACGCCGTCAGAGCGGCAGCAGGCCTGTCAGAGCGGCAGCAGGCCGGACAGGTCGGCGCGCAGGCCTGTCAGAGCGGCAGCAGGCCGGACAGGTCGGCGCGCAGCCCGGAGGCGGCCACCCTGCCGGAAGCCAGGCCGTCTGCCCAGCCCAACTGTCCGCTGACCATCGCCAGCCAGGTGGCGGCGTCGCACTCGATGACGTTCGGCGGAGTGCCCCGGGTGTGCCGGGGGCCCTCCACGCACTGCGTGACGCCGAACGGCGGAACCCGGACCTCCACCGAATTTCCGGGTGCCCGGGCGGTGACCTCCTCCAGGGAGTAGCGGACCGCCGTCGCAATTGTGGCGCGGGGGAGCGGGGCGCCGGAGTCCTGGCCGGCGGCGGGGGCAGCGCCCGACGCCGGAGCGTTGGCTGCCTGCCAGGCCGCGAGGGCGGCGAGGCCCTCATCGACGGCGATCCGGCGTCGGGCTACGGCCATGGCTAGTCGAGCAGCGCCGAGACGGCGTGGCCGAGACGGATCTTGCCCACCGGCCGGCCGCCGCCGAGCACGGGGGTGACCACCTTGTCCAGCACACTGGCGACTTCCGGGACGTCGACGGCGCCGGCGGCCGCGAGCAGGGTCAGCCCGACGAGCGTGGTGGCCCGGATGTTGCCGTCGAGGACTTTGATGGCGACGGAGGCGCCGGTGGGCGTGGCCATCACCAGCACGCCCTCGGCGCCGATTTTGGCGAGGATGCCGAGGTCGTCCATGACGATGGTGTTGCATTCGCCCTTGCCCTGCACCGCCCATGGGTAGTCCAGCATCGAGGTGGCGATCGTGGCGGCACGGGCGTTGGAGTTCTTGTCCCCGGGGGCCTTGGCCAGTTTGGAGAAGGCCCGGGCCAGTCCGGTCAGGGAGACGGCGGCCACGGGGGCGCCGCAGCCGTCGATGCCGAGGTGGGCGATGCTTTCGCCGGTGTATTCCTCGATCACGGAGCGGATGCGCTGCTGCAGCGGGTGGTTGGGTTCGAGGTAGCTGTGCGTGTCCCAGCCGTTTTCCGTGCAGGCCCAGAGGAAGGCGGCGTGCTTCCCCGAGCAGTTAAAAGCGAGCTTGGATTTGCCCCGTTCGGAGCGGACCAGCCAGTTCCGGGCGGTCTCATCCTCCGGCCAGGCTGCCGGGCACTGGAGCTGCTCTTCCCGGACGCCCGCAGCCTTGAGCATGCCCTCGACGACGTCCATGTGGTCCAGCGAGCCGACGTGGCTGCCGCAGGCGATCGCCACCTGGGCGCCGCGCAGGGGCACGCCGGACTGCATCGAGGCGAGGGCCTGCAGCGGCTTGAGCGTGGACCGGGCGAAGATCGGCGTCGTGATGTCGCCCAGTTCGGTGACGACGCTGCCGTCCCCGGCAATGAGGACGGCGGAGCCGATGTGCCGGGACTCCACAAAGCCGCTGCGTTCAACGACGGCCAGTTCGACGGCGGACTCGACGGTGAAGGTGGCGTGTGAATTCAGGGGCATGCAGCAAGTCTATGGTGCCCGGTGGGGATACGCCGGTTACTCCACGGTCACCATCAGCGACTGCCAGCCCGAGGCGCCGTCGGGCACCGGATCCGCACGCTGGTCCGTCTGGACCTCGCCTGTTCCGTCGGTCGCGCGGGCCTTGATGTAGTGCGGCCCCGGCGTGGCTTCCCAGTCGAAGGACCACTGCCGCCAGGTGATCAGTGAGGCCTCGTCCGAGAGGGTTGCCTCGGTCCAGGGCCCGTTGTCGATCTGGACCTCAACCCTGGTGATGCCGCGCGTCTGGGCCCAGGCGGTGCCGCCGATCGCGACCCGCCCGGCCGGAACCCTGGCGAAGGACTTCGGGACTTCCACCCGGGCCATGGTCTTGATCGGGCCCCGCTCCGACCAGCCGCGCCGCGTCCAGTAGGCCTGGCTGTCCGCGAAGCGGGTGACTTCGAGGTCCACCACCCATTTGGTGGCCGACACAAAGCCGTACAGGCCGGGCACGACCATCCGCACAGGGTAACCGTGTTCCAGCGGCAGGGCTTCACCGTTCATGCCGATCGCCAGCATCGCGTCGCGGTCGTCCCGGAGAACTTCCAGGGGAGTCGAGGCGCTGAAGCCGTCGATCGAGGTGGAGAGCACCATGTCGGCGCCGGCCGTGGGCCCGGCCATCTTGAGCACGTCACGGATGGGCATGCCCAGCCATTTGGCGTTGCCGGCCAGGTTCCCGCCGACCGGGTTGGACACGCAGGTCAGGGAGACGTGGGATTCGATCAGCTCCGCGTCCAGCAGGTCCTGGAAGCTGAGCCGGACCTCCCGCTCCACCAGGCCGTGGATCCGCAGTTCCCAGTCCTGGACGTTGATTTCGGGCACGCTCAGGGCGGTGTCGATGCGGTAGAAGTCGTTGTTGGGTGTCAGCCACGGTGTCACGCCGGGGGCCTTGGACTGCACCCCGGCGGGGACAGCGGGGGCCGCTTTCGCCGGCGCGGGCAGCTGCAGGGATTCGCGGGCCTGGGCCACGTTGCTGCGGGCCGCGCTGAGCAGGCGTCCGCCCGTCGCGGCGATGGCCGAGGCCGCGGCGGTAACCCCGGTGGCGGCAAAGAACGCGCGGCGGCTGGCGGCCGGACGGTTCCCGTTGCTGATCCGGTCCGGGTCCGCTGCGGCGTGGTCCGGGCCCGGGCCTGGGTTCATTTCGTTGCCCGCGTCCGTGTCCGGCCGCTGGTGTTGCCGGGTCCGCCACAGCATCGTGATCAGGAGCCGCAGCGCAATCAGCCCGGCCGCGGTGCCGACCAGTGAGGGAATGGCGTCCACCGGACGCACTCCGGCCCGGGTCACCACACTCGCCACGATCACAGCGCCCATCAGCAGCACGCCCAGGACGCCCAGAGCCCATTTCCGGTACGCCACGATGCCCAGGACGCAGGCGAGCAGCCCAATGGTGGCAGCCATCCCGGCGAACAGGGCGAGCTTGTCGTTGGTGCCGAACGTGGCGATCGCGAAATCCTTCAGCCACGGCGGAGTGAAGTCGATGAAGGTCGAGCCGAGGGCGATCAGCGGCGTCGCCCGCGCGGTGAAGAACGCGCCCACCAGTTCGGCGACGGACAGGACGACGGCGGCCGCCGCCACTCCCGCCAGCGCGGCCAGGGCGGTGGGTCCGTTCAGCCGCTTCGTCCGTGAGTCTCTCCCCGGCGGCGTCCGGGCGGAATTTCCGCGGCTGGGTTCTTCCGCGCGGGGCGTCTGCGTGCTGGGCTTGTCCATATCTGGTCTTCGGAGCCGCGCCCGCCGCGGATTGCCGCACCCCGGGTGGGACATGCCCTCCCATGGCGTTCAGGGGTGGACATGTTGGCACTATGTCCTGTGGGTGCGGTCAGGACCGGGCATGTCCCGTGGCCGCGGGTGGGGCGGCGGGTGGGTCCGCGGGTGGGTCCGCGGGGCGGCTGTGGGCGCGGCCAGGACTGGGCATGTCCCGTGGCGGTCACGGCTTAGGAGCCTGCCGGGTCCACAAAGTACCCTTGGGAACTGTGAAGGTACTAGTCATCGGCCCCGGCGGCCGCGAACACGCCATTGTCCGATCCTTGCTTGCTGACCCGAAGGTCTCCGAGGTCCACGCGGCCCCGGGCAACGCCGGCATCAGCAAACTGGTTCCCACACACGCCATCGACGCGAACGATCCCGACGCCGTCGCGGCCCTGGCCGCCAAACTGACCGTCGACCTGGTGGTCGTCGGCCCCGAGGCGCCGCTTGCCGCCGGGGTGTCCGACGCCGTCCGCGCCGCCGGCATCCCCGTGTTCGGTCCGAGCAAGGCCGCGGCCCAGCTCGAAGCCTCCAAGGCTTTCGCCAAGGAAATTATGGCCGAGGCCGGTGTCCCCACCGCCATGGCCCGGGTGGCCGCCAACGCCGAGGAAGCCTCCGACGCGCTCGACACGTTCGGCGCCCCCTACGTGGTCAAGGACGACGGACTCGCTGCCGGCAAGGGCGTCGTCGTCACCAACAACCGGGACGAGGCACTCGCGCATGCGCAGAGCTGCTTCGACGCCGGCGGCACGGTAGTGATCGAGGAATTCCTCGACGGCCCCGAGGTCTCCGTGTTTGTCCTTTGCGACGGACTGAACACCGTGGCGCTCTCCCCGGCGCAGGACTTCAAGCGGATCTTCGACAACGACGAAGGCCCCAACACCGGCGGCATGGGCGCCTACACCCCGCTGGAATGGGCGCCCGAAGGCCTCGTCCAGGAAGTCATCGACCGCGTCGCCCAGCCCACGGTCAACCAGATGGCGCACCGCGGCACCCCGTTCGTCGGCGTGCTCTTCGTCGGCCTCGCGCTGACCTCCCGCGGCACCCGCGTGATCGAATTCAACGTCCGCTTCGGCGACCCGGAAACCCAAGCCGTGCTCGCCCGCCTCAAGACCCCCCTCGGCGGGCTGCTGATGGCGGCCGCCAAGGGCGAACTGGACAAGGTCCAGCCGCTGCGCTGGTCCAAGGACACGGCGGTCGCCGTCGTCGTCGCCGCCGAAAACTACCCGGACACCCCGCGCACCGGCGACCGGATCCGCGGGCTCAAAAAAGTCGAGTCGATCGAGGGCGTCCACGTGATCCACGCCGGCACCAAGCTCGACGACGAAGGCAAGGTTGTCTCGGCCGGCGGCCGGGTCCTGGCCGTGGTGGCGCTGGGCACCGACCTCGTCGAGGCCAGGGAACGGGCTTACGACGGCGTTGAGCTGGTCCAGCTGGACGGCAGCCAGTTCCGCACCGACATCGGAGGCAAGGCGGCCCGCGGCGAGATCAAGGTCAAGACGCCCGGCAGCCCCGGCGCCACGAAAGCGAAGGCCTGAGCATGAGCACCCCCGAATCCTCCGCCCCGGAACCCACAGAGACCACAGCGCCCGCCTCCGCGCCGAAGACCGGCCTGGACACCGCGACGCTGGACCTGCCCGGCTGGAAGCACATCTACTCCGGCAAAGTCCGCGACCTGTACGTCCCGTCCGACGCATCCATCACGGAGCGGATCGGCCAGGAGTGCGTCCTCGTCGTCGCCAGCGACCGGATCAGCGCCTACGACCACGTCCTCGCCAGCGAGATCCCGGACAAGGGCCGCATCCTGACCCAGCTGAGCCTCTGGTGGTTCGAACAGCTCGGTGTGGAGCACCACGTGCTGGCCTCCACGGTCGACGCCGGCGTGCCCGCCGCCGTCGAGGGCCGGGCGATGATCTGCAAGAAGCTGGACATGTTCCCGGTCGAATGCATCGCCCGCGGCTACCTCACAGGCTCGGGGCTGCTCGAGTACCGGCAGTCCGGCACGGTGTGCAGCATCCCGCTGCCGGACGGACTCGTGGACGGGTCACGGCTCGACGAGGCCATCTTCACCCCCTCCGCGAAGGCTGAGGTGGGTGAGCATGACGAGAACATCACCTACGACGCCGTCGTCGAACTCGTCGGCGCGGACATCGCCGCCCGGCTCCGCGAGCTCACGCTGGAGATCTACACCAAGGCCGAGACGATCGCCCGCGGCCGCGGCATCATCCTCGCCGACACCAAGGTGGAGTTCGGCTTCGACGCCGCCACCGGCGTCATCACCCTCGGCGACGAGGTGCTCACCCCGGACTCCTCACGGTTCTGGGATGCCGCCACTTACGAGCCGGGCAAGGCCCAGCCGTCCTATGACAAGCAGTACGTCCGCGACTGGCTGACCTCGGCCGAATCCGGCTGGGACAGGTCCTCGGACGCCCCGCCGCCGGCGCTGCCCGCCGACGTCGTCGTCCGCACCCGCGGCCGCTACGTGGAGGCGTACGAGAAGCTCACCGGGCGCACCTTCGCCGAGCTGTAATGACCACGGGCGGGGGCCGCTAGGTTCCGGCGGAAGCTGCGGCCTGCGCCCGGCGCTGCGCCAGCCGGATTTCCAGCACGGCGTCCATTGACTGCTGGACCCGGTCCGAGGCGCCGGCTGCGCTGAATTCCCGCTGCGCTTCCTCGAGGTAGACGAGAGCCTCGTCGGATTCGCCGGCGGCTTTGAGCGCCTTGCCGAGCAGCAGCGAGACTTCGCCGGCGACGTGCTTGGCCAGGGCGTCCTTGTCGGCGTGGATTTCGCGCAGTTTCTGGACGGCAGCGACAATATCGCCGGTGAAGTAGAGCCAGCGGGCCCGGATGAACGCGACCTCGAGGTGGTCCGTTTTGTTGCCCCCCACGATGGAGAGCGCCAGTTCGGCCCGTTCGATCGAGGTCAGCGTTTCGGGCTCGACGATCCCGGAGGACAGGCGGACGGCGGCCGAGGCCTTGTTGAACCGGGCCCAGAGGTCGATGTCGTTCGCGGGGGAGAGCATTTGCGCCGCACGCTCGTGGTACTTGATGCCCTCCTGGTAGTCGTGGCGCATGAACGCCACGTTGCCGATCACCCAGGCGACCTCGCCGGCGAGCTGGGTCATGGAATGGTCGTCCATCTGCTCGTTCATGTCCTGGCAGTACTGCCATGCCTCATCGAGGCGGCCGCTTTCGGCCAGCGCGCCGATCAGGGCGCGCAGCGCGCCAATGATCAGGGTGGATCCCTTCGGCAGTTCGGCGCAGAGCCGGACCGCTTCCTGCGCGTGTTCGACGGCGACTGCCAGCTGCCCCCGGCCGTGGCATACCGCCGCGAGCATCTGCCGGGCCCGCACGCCCAGGCCCGCTGACTCGGCGGCCATCGGGTGGTCCAGCAGCCGCTGCACCAGGTCCTGGCATTCCTTCAGCTCACCCTGTTTCATCAGGCATTCCGCCTGCATGTAGCTCATGTTCCACCAGGCGCTGGTGTTCTTGGCCTCCAGCGCGATCTGCGCAGCCGTCGCAGCGTGTGACGCGGCGAGGTTGTAATCCCGCAGGTCCCAGGCCTGGCGGGCATACAGTCCCGCGAGCACGTATTCGGCGTCGCTGACGGACACCGGCTGGCTCCAGGCTTCCAAGGCCTTGGGGGCGAGTTCAAGCCGCCGGGCCAGCTCCTCGATCACGTCCGCCGTTGGTTCACGGCGCCCAGTCTCCAGCAGGGAGATGTAGCTGGGCGAGTACAGATCGCGGCCCAGTTCGGCCTGCGTCAGGCCGCGCTCCAGCCGTTCTGCTCGGAGTTTTTCCCCGAATCCGTTCCCCACGGATACCTCCTAATTCCGGACAGTCTTTGTACTAAATGCTTGACAGTCTCTGTACAAGCCATTTTACAATATATGTCAACAAGGGCTCTTGCTGGCTTTGTATTGTGTCCGACTCGTTTCAGACTCGTATTGAGGAACCCACATGATCAAGAAGATTGCAGCTTCTGTCGCCCTGGCCGGGGCGCTGGCTCTTTCCGCAGCGGCTCCCGCAGTCCTGTCCATCAACGCTATCGGCAACTGGCCGGATCCCATGGGATCCATCCTGGCGATCGGGAACTGGCCCGATCCGATGAGCTCCCCCCAGGGAAGCCTCTCGGCTATTGGCAACTGGCCGGACCCGATGACCTTCTCCACCAACATCGGCAACTGGCCCGACCCGATGTAAGCAGTAGCTCTACATGGCTCCGGGACACCTGCAAGGGTGTCCCGGAGCTGTTTTTTGCCCTGAAGCCCTTAGCGGCTGCTCCATCTCGGCCCTTTTGAGGGGTCAAAACGGCAGTTGTGGAGCAGCCGATGGGGTTTTCGACGGCGGCGCCGGCTGATGGGGTCGGAGGCCACAAGTCGGTCACAAGTCGGTCACATGGCGGGCACACAAAGAAGAGGGCCTTCCAGCTGGAAGGCCCTCTTCTTGATTGGTCGGGATGACAGGATTTGAACCTGCGACCTCGTCGTCCCGAACGACGCGCGCTACCAAGCTGCGCCACATCCCGATCCGTTACTTCAAAAGCAACTTCACAAGACTATCCGATGGGGGGCCCGGATGCGAAATCGGGGTCTCAGACCAGCGAATCCTTCCAGGCTCCGTGCAGCTGGGCGAACCGGCCCCCGCCGCCGATCAGCGCTGCCGGGCTGCCGTCCTCGACGACGCGCCCGTCGTGGATCACAAGGACCCGGTCGACGGCCTCCACCGTGGACAGGCGGTGCGCGATGATCAGGGCGGTCCGTCCGGCGTCGCGCCCGCTGCCCTTGAGCAGCCCCGCGAGGCCGGTCTGGACGAGCCGTTCGGAGGGGATGTCCAGTGAGGACGTCGCCTCGTCCAGGATCAGCACGGCGGGTCGGGCCAGGAACGCCCGGGCGAAGCTGATCAGCTGGCGCTGCCCGGCGGAAACCCGGCCGCCGCGCTTGTTGACATCCGTGTCGTAGCCTTCGGGGAGCGCCTGGATGAACCCGTGCGCGCCCACGGCCCGCGCGGCGGCCTCAATTTCGTCGCGGGACGCCTCCGGCCGGCCCAGCGCGATGTTGTCCGCCACGGAGCCGCTGAACAGGAAGGCCTCCTGGGTGACCATCACGACGTTCCGGCGCAGGTCCGCCGTCGCGAGCTCCCGCAGGTCCACGCCGTCGAGCGTCAGCGAGCCTGCGGTGACGTCGTAGAAGCGGGCGATCAGCTTGGCGAAGGTGGACTTGCCGGCACCGGTCTGGCCCACCAGCGCCACGGTCTGGCCGGCGGGGATGTGCAGGTCCAGGGTGGGGATGACCACCGGGCCGTCGCCGTAGCGGAATTCGACCTGCTTGAAGTCGATCGTTCCGCGGGCGTCGTGCAGTGCCACCGGGTTCGTGGGCGGCCGGACGGTGGGAACCTCCTCCAGCAGCCCGGAGACCTTCTCCAGCGCCGCCTGGGCGCTCTGGAAGGAGTTGTAGAACATGGCCATCTGGTCCACCGGCTGGAAGAACCGTTTGGTGGACAGAATCAGGGCCAGCAGCACGCCGACGGCGAGATCGCCGCTGAGCACCCGGAAGCCGCCGAAGAGCAGGACGACGGCGACGCAGACGTTGCCGATCAGCACCAGGCCGGGCTGGAAGATGCCGTTGAGGTTGATGGAGCGGACCGTGACCCTGCGGTAGTCCTCCGCGAGGGTGGCGTAGCGTGCGGCGTTGTCGCGTTCCTTGCGGAAGGCCTTGACCGCGCGGATGCCGGTCATGGTTTCCACGAAGTGCACGATCATCCCTGAGGAGGCGACGCGGGATTCGCGGAACGCGATCTGGGAGCGTTTCTGGTACCACCGCGTCAGGAAGTACATCGGCACGCCGGCGGCCAGGACCAGCAGCCCGCTGCGCCAGTCCAGGGCGACCACCGTCGCGGCGGTCAGCACCATAAACAGCAGCCCCGAGGCCAGCGAGCTGATTCCGGAGTCCAGGAGCTCCCGCAGCGCCTCCAGATCCGAGGTCTGCCGGGCGATGATGCGCCCCGAGGTGTACTTTTCGTGGAATTCCAGGCTGAGCCGCTGGGTGTGCCGGAACACCCGGACGCGCAGGTCCAGCAGCATCGCCTGGCTCAGCCGCGCCGTCGAGGTCACGTACAGGGCCGTGAGGCCCGCCGTCGCGACGGCGGCCGCCAGGTAGGCGGCGCCGGTGAGCAGCAGCGGGACGTTGTCACCGGCCCGCAGGGCAGGCAGTGCCCGGTCGATGCCGAAGGCGATCAGCGCCGGCCCGGCGACCCGCGCCGCCTGGGACAGCACGACGGCGGCAATGGTCAGCCAGAAGCGCCGGCGCACCGGGCGGATGAGCGAGCCGAGCAGGGCAAGGGAGCGGCGCCGCACGGCCTTGCTCTCGGTCCGGGACAGGTGCGCGTTGTCCTCGTTCGCGGTGCCGAACGTTGTGCTGCTCATCGGGAAATCTCCTCGGCGCCAAGGCCTGACAGATCGGAATCCAGCAGGTCGGAGTCGAGGTCCCGCGGCTCCGGATCGAGGCTGGCGATCACGTGGCGGTAGTGGCGGTTCTCGGCGAGCAGTTCGGTGTGGGTGCCGACCGCGGTGATCCGGCCGTCCTCCAGCAGCGCCACCCGGTCCGCCATTGCCACGGTGGACGGGCGGTGGGCCACGATCAGCGTGGTGGTGCCGGAGAGCACCTGCCGCAGCCTGGTCTCGACAAGTTCCTCGGTGTGGACGTCCAGGGCGGAGAGCGGATCGTCCAGGACCAGGACCCTGGGCCGGGCGGCGATGGCCCGGGCCAGGGCGATGCGCTGCCGCTGGCCACCGGAAAGGCTGAGTCCTTCCTCGCCGATCAGCGTGTCCAGGCCCGCCGGCAGCGAGTACGCGAAGTGGGCCTGGGCGACGTCGAGCGCTTCCTCCAGCGCCCGCTCGCGTTGCCCGTCCGGCAGGCCGGCCGGGGCGCCCAGCATCACGTTGTCGCGGACCGAGTTGGAGAACAGGGTGGTGTCTTCAAACGCAACGCCGACGACCGTGCGGAGCTCCTCGACACTGAACTCGCGCAGGTCCACCCCGTCAATGGTGACGGCGCCGTCGGTGACATCGAAGAGCCGGGGAACCAGCTGGAGCAGCGCGCTCTTGCCGCTGCCGGTGGTTCCGACCAGGGCCATCGTTTCGCCGGGTTCGAGCGCCAGGCTGATGCCCTTCAGGATGGGCTTGTCCGGGGCATCCTCATAGGCGAAGGTGACCTCGTTGAAGCTAAGCGTGCCCTTCAGCTCGGCCGGGCGGCGCGGCTGTGCCGGGCTGGTGATCGTGTTCACCGAGTCCATCACCTCGAAGTGCCGGTCCAGCACGGACTTGGCGTTGAGGGCCATGGCCAGCAGCGTGCCGGAAAACTCGACCGGCGTGGCAACCACCGCAGCGGTGGCAAAGAACGCCACCAGCGCGCCGATGCTCAGCTCGCCGGTTGAAACCAGCAGGACGCCGACGACGAGGCCGGCTCCGAGGGCGAGCTCGGGCAGGAGCGTCACGACCATGCTGAACGTGGCCACGTGCTTGGCCTTGACGATTTCCGTCTGGCGGAGCTCCTCGGCCTGTTCGTTGAAGTTCTCCAGCGCCTCGCGGCTGCGGCCGAACGCCTTGAGCACCCGGATCCCGTGGACCGATTCCTCGACCGTGGTGGCGAGGTCCCCGGCCTGGTCCTGGCTGCGGCGGGCCACCTTGCTGAAGCGGGTGCGGAAGCGGAAGCCGTACACCATGATCGGCACGGCGGCGGCGAGGAAGATCAGCGCCAGCTGCCAGCTCATCGTGAACATCACCACGACGCCGATCACCACGGTCAGGGTGGTGACCACGAGCATGATGGCGCCGAAAGCCATCCAGCGGCGCAGGAAGTTCAGGTCCGTCATGGCGCGGGAAAGCAGCTGGCCGGAGCCCCACCGGTCGTGGAAGGAGACAGTCAGGTCCTGCAGATGGTCATAGAGGGACACCCGCATCCGGGTCTCGACGGTGGTGGCGGGATTGATCACGAACTGCCGGCGCAGCGCGACCAGGCCGGCCTCGGCGACACCCAGGCCCAGGACCACCAGGGACGCGATCCAGACCGCGTCCGCGCTGCCGCCGGGCTGGAGCGACTCGTTGACCAGCACCCGCAGCACCTGGGGGATTGTCAGGGCCACCACGCTGGCCGTCAGGGCGCAGAGCAGACCCATAACGAGCCGCGGAATGATCGGCCTGACGTGGGGATAAAGACGGCTGATGGAGGAGAAAAATGAGGTCTGCTTGGCCATGCCCGCTTCTTAAGAACTCAGCTGCGTAGGGGTAAACGCAACCGGATGTAGTTATCTGTAGCAACTACCCTAGGCCATCATCGCCCCGCGGGACATGCCCCGCGGCCGCCCGGGAGGACATGCCCAATGCTGGCCGCGGGACATGCCCAGCGTCGGCCTCGGGGAGTGGACATAAGGCCACTATGTCCACCCGCGGAGCCCCGGGGAGGGCATGTCCCGCGGTGGCATGGGCAGGCCGGGGCAGGCCGGGGCAGGCCGGGGGAGGACATGCCCAGCGTCGGCCTCGGGGAGTGGACATAAGGCCACTATGTCCACCCGCGGAGCCCCGGGGAGGGCATGCCCCGCGGGGCCTGGCGGTGGCGGGGCCTGGCGGTGGCGGGGCCCGGCGGTGGCGGGGCCTGGCGGGGCCTAGCGGTGCCCGGTGACCGGGTGGCTGGGCCGGGGCACGGTGGCGGGGCCGGGAGAAGCCGGGTGGGCTCAGGGGCGCGGTGTGAGCGTGAGCAGCACGGCCTCGGGTTTGCAGGCGATCCGGACCGGGGCGAAGCGTGAGGTGCCGATGCCGCCGGAGACGTTGACCGGCGTCGTGCGTCCGTTGCTTTCCCAGTCGTGCAGGCCCTTGGCTCGCCAGGTCGGCAGATCGCAGTTGGCCACGAGCGCACCGAATCCCGGGACGCAGATCTGGCCGCCGTGGGTGTGGCCGGCGAGGAGCAGGTCGGCCTGGTCCGCGGTGAAGTGGTCCAGGACGCGCTGGTACGGGGCGTGGATGACGGCGACCCGCAGGTGCGGAGCGCTGTCCTGGCCCTTGGTGCCCCGGGGCCAGCCGGCGTACTGCTCGAGGCCCAGGTGCGGATCGTCGACGCCGGAGAAATCGACGCGCAGGCTCCTGACGATCAGCGACTGGCAGCGGTTGGTCAGGTCCACCCAGCCGCCCATGCCGAAGCCGGCACGGAGCCGCGGCCAGTCCAGTTTGATGGGATCCTGGGGCTTGGCGGACGGTCCCAGGAAGTAGGCAGCCGGGTTTTTCAGCCGCGGGGCGAAATAGTCGTTCGAACCGGGGACAAAGACGCCGGGAAACTTCATCAGCGGGCGCAGCGCCTCCAGCGCCGGTTCCACCGCCTTGGCGTGGCTGAGGTTGTCGCCGGTGTTGACCACCAGATCCGGTTCCAGTTCCGCGAGCGAGGACAGCCACGCGGCCTTGCGGTGCTGTCCGGGCACGAAGTGGATATCGCTCAGGTGCAGAACCCGGATCGGGCCGAATCCGGCCGGGAGGATCGGCAGGGTCTCCTCGCGCAGGACGAACTGGTTCTTCTCCCACAGCCCGTAGCCGGTGGCGGCGGCACCCGTCAGGGCACCGGCGGCGGCGGTGACGGCAAAGCCGCGCCCGATGCTTCGGACGCGGCTTGCCAGTGTGTTGTTGGTGGCCATCGGTTAGGGCTTGTCGCCGTTGCCGGGCTTGGTGTCCGTGGGCACCGGCTCCGGGGCCGGGGCGGACGGATCCGGTGCCGACGGTGTCGACTGCGTCGAGGGCCTCGGTGCCGTGGTGGGAGTCGGGCCGGTCACCAGATTCGACGGCGGGGCCGTGAACGGGTTGGTGCCGTAGGCCGGGGCCACCTGGGTCATGAAGTTCGAGAACTGCGGGCCCGCGATCATGTAGCCGTCGATCGCCTTGTAGGACTTGCCGTTGAAGGTCAGGTTGCGTCCCGGCCGGTCCTGGCCGCCCAGCGCGTCGCCGAACCAGGATGCCGTCGCCAGTCCGCTGGTGTAGCCGACCACCCAGGTGGAGTTGTTGGGGTCGTTGGTGCCGGTCTTGGCGGCGATCGGGAAGCTGGTCTTGGTGGAGATCCGCGGCCTGATCAGGGAGCCGGAGCCACGGTTGAGGACTTCCTGCAGCGCGAAGCTGACACCTCGGGCAACTTCCGGTTTGATCGCATCGCGGCAGCTGGTGGCCTGCGCCGGCAGCTGCTTTCCGCTGGCATCGGTCACCGACTCGATGGCCATCGGCTCGCAGTACTTGCCGTCGTTCGCGAAGGTGGCGAACGCGCTGGCCATGGTCAGCGGCGAGGTCTGGGTCGCGCCGATCAGGTTGGACAGCCGCGTCATCGGGACGGGCTCGTTGGTCTGGCCCGCGTGGATTCCGGCGGCGTCGACGATTTTCTGGATGCCGCAAAGGTCCACACCCGCCGCCGTGGCGAACGTCATGGTGTTGATCGAGTTCGCGAGGCCGTCGACGACGCTCATGTTCTTGTAGTAGCCGTCTTCGGCGTTCTGCAGGTCATCGGCCGCGCCGAGCCGCTTTTCCGCCGTGTTGTAGGCGCCGTCGACCGGGGTGGGGCAGGTGTTCTTCCACCGGTAGTTCAACGGGTATTTGCGCACGGAACCGTTGAGGACCGTGTTCATCGACTTGCCTTCGTTGAGCCACGCGGCGAAGGTGAAGGGCTTCATCGTGGAGCCGGGCTGGAAGCCGCCCAGGCCGCCGAGGTCGTTGCCCTGGGCGTCCCGCGTATCGACGTTGAAGTTGATGACGTTGTTGAACTTTCCTTCGGCCTCAAGGAACTGGGTGTTCTGGGCCATCGATACGATCTTGCCCGAGCCCGGTTGCACGGAGACCAGCGAGGCGCCCCACTTGTCCGGGTTTTCCCCGGCGGAGGCCTCCACCTGGGCCTGTGCCACCGCCTGGGCGTTCGGATCCAGCGTGGTCTTGATGGTTAGGCCGCCGCGGAACACCGCCCGCTCACGTTCCTTCGCGTCGGCGCCGTAGGCCGGGTTGTTCAGCAGCAGGTGCAGCACGTAGTCACAGAAGTACGGGGCCGTGGTCGAGTAGGCGCAACCCTGGCGCGGCTGGGTGACCTTCGTTTCCACCGGGGTGGCCACCGCGGCGTCGTAGGCGGGCTGCTTGATCTTGTCCTGCGTCAGCATGGACTGCAGCACGAGGTCTCGGCGGACCTTGGCGTTTTCCGGGTTGTTGATCGGGTCGAAGTAGGACGGGCTGTTGACCAGGCCGGCCAGCAGCGCTGCCTGCGGCAGGGTCAGGTCCTTCGCGGTGGTGCTGAAGAAGAACTTGGACGCGGCCTCGATGCCGTAGGCGTCCCGGTTGAAGAACACGATGTTGAGGTAGCCCTCAAGGATCTGCTCCTTGGTGAACTTCTTCTCGAGCGCGATGGCGAGCTTCATCTCACGCAGCTTGTCGCCCACGCCCTTGTTCACACCGTTCAGGAGAACCTGGTCACCCTTGCCCTCGGCCTCGAGTGTGGAGTTGATGACGTTGTTCACGTACTGCTGGGTGATGGTCGAGGCACCCTGCCGGTTGCCGCGGGCGGTGCTGACCAGGGCTCGCATGATGCCGGTGGTGTCCACCCCGCCGTGCACATAGAAGCGGCTGTCCTCAATGGCGATCACCGCGTCCTTGACATACGGCGACATCTGGTCCAGGGACACCCGGGTGCGGTTCTCGGCGTAGAGGTTGGCGATCACGCTGCCGTCGGAGGCCAGGATCGACGTCGACTGGCTCGGCGGGTCCACCTGCAGTTCGGCCGGGAGGGTCTCGAAGAACTTGATCGATCCGCTCGCGGAGCCGCCGGTGACAGCGGCCGCAGGGACCAGCAGCCCCGCCACCAGGACGCCACAAATGGCGCTCACGCCCAGGAAAAGAAGGATCTTTCCGAGGGTGGTGGCCGTGTCAAATAAAGGGTTCTTACCAGTCGCCATGTTTTCCACTTTACCGGCAAGGACTAGGCTTTAGCTCATGACCAAATGGGAGTACGCCACGATTCCGCTCATTATCCACGCCACAAAGCAGATTTTGGACCAGTGGGGTGACGACGGCTGGGAGCTCGTGCAGGTTGTCACAGGCCCGGACGGCAACGGCCTCGTTGCCTACCTGAAGCGGGAGAAGCAGTAGCCATGAGCACCCCCGCATCCGCCGCTCCCGGCGCCTCCGCAGAGTCCGTGGCGCCGGCCCAGAGCGCCGCCGGCACCGGCGCGTCGTCCGCCGTCGAGCAGCGCCTCGCCGAGCTCGGCCTGAGCCTGCCGGAGGTCGCCGCCCCGGTCGCCGCCTACGTGCCCGCCGTGGTCTCCGGCAACCACGTGTACACCTCCGGCCAGCTGCCCTTCATCAACGGCAAGCTTGAGGCGACCGGAAAGGTGTCCTCCGGCACCGAGGGCGCCTCGGATGAGGCCACCGTCTCGCCGGAGGCTGCCAAGCAGTACGCCGCGGTATGCGCCGTCAACGCCCTGGCCGCGGTGAAGAGTGTCATCGGTGACCTGGACCGGATCACGAGGATCGTTAAGGTGGTCGGCTTCGTGTCCTCCGACCCGTCCTTCACCGGCCAGCCCGGTGTGATCAACGGCGCGTCCGACCTGCTCGGCAAGGTCCTCGGCGACGCCGGCCAGCACGCACGGTCCGCCGTCGGCGTGGCCGTCCTCCCGCTCGACTCCCCGGTTGAAGTCGAACTGATCGCCGAATTCGCCTAAAGGCCGGTCAACTCCCTTGCCTCAGTTAGCCCGACGCCTGTTTGATCTTCCCCCGGATCTTGAGGGGGCGGCCCGCAGCTGGATTGAACACGGTGAGCGGACGCCCCGCAAGCCCCGCTTCGCTTCCTCGGTGGTGCTGCTGCGCGATTCGCCGACGGGGCTGGAGACGTGGCTGGGCTACCGGCCCGGCACGTCACCGCTGGGTGTTCTCGCCTTTCCCGGCGGATCGCTGGAGGCGTCCGACGACGACGCCGTCGGCTGGCTGGGCCCCTCGGCGCAGCATTGGGCCGAGCAGATGGGGACCGCCGACGTCGGGCTGGCGCGCCGCCACGTGGTCGGCGCCATCCGTGAACTGTTCGAGGAAACCGGCATTCTGCTGGCCGGGCCCGACCTGTCCACCACGGTGGAGGCGACCACTTCCGCGGACTGGATGCGGGCCCGGGTTGCCGTCGCGGAGCAGGAGAAGTCCTTCACCGAGGTGCTCGCCAAGCGCGGGCTCTCGGTGCGGACGGACCTGCTCAAACCCCTGGTCAACTGGCTCAGCCCGGACTTCGCGCACCGCCGCTTCAACACCCGCTATTTCGCCGCAACGGTGCCCGTGAACCAGCAGCCGTCGCTGCTGGCCACCAAGGGCGTCTGGGGCCGCTGGGTCTGCGCCCGCAGGGTCATCGACGAACGGACCACCACCGCACTCGGCGACGAGGTGGGCCAGGAGAACACGGTCGGGCGCACGCTCGGCGAGCTCCTGGTGCCCGGCTCGGAGATCATGCTCGAAAAGATGGCGGCGGCCAACGGCTGCATCGCGTACTTGAGCTACAAGCGCAAATTCCACGTCTACCAGCCGAAGCTCGTCGAGGAAGACGGGCAGCTCATGCTCGAGGTCGAGGCGGCCAAGACCGTCGCCGGAGAACCCCAGCGCGAACGCTGACCCGCCTCCACCCCGCCCCCGGCTGGACATGTCCTCCGGTGGTCCGGGCGGATGGACATGATGGCATTGGGTCCACTCCTGGACGCGGGGACTGGGCATGTCCCGCGGGAGCTCTGACCAGGACAGGGCATGTCCTCTGGCTCATCCCGCCGTACCACTGGACATGTCCACCGGTGGCCCGGGCGGATGGACATGATGGCATTGTGTCCACTCCTGGACGCGGGGACTGGGCATGTCCCGCGGGAGGGGGATAGGGGTAGGGCTTAACCACCGAAGGCCGGCACCGTTTTCACGGGCCGGCCTTCGGTGTGCTGCCAAACAGGGTTAGCGGGAGCGCTGGCGGAGGCGCTGCATGTCGAGGATGACGACGGCGCGGGCCTCCAGGCGCAGCCAGCCGCGCTGCACGAATTCGGCGAGGGCCTTGTTGACGGTTTCGCGGGAAGCCCCGACCAGCTGGGCCAGTTCTTCCTGGGTCAGCTCGTGGGCGACCAGGACGCCGTCGGTGGCGGGACGGCCGAAGCGGTCCGCCAGGTCGAGCAGCGCCTTCGCGACCCGGCCCGGAACGTCGGAGAAGACCAAGTCGGAGAGGGAATCGTTGGTGCGGCGCAGCCGGCGGGCCAGGGCCTGCAGCAGCTGGGCCGAAACCTCCGGACGGGTGCGCAGCAGCGCATTGAGGCTCTCGTTCTTGAGTCCGGCCAGGCGCGTTTCCGAGACGGCCGTTGCCGTGGCAGTGCGGGGGCTCGGATCGAACAGCGCCATTTCGCCGAACAGTTCACCCGGGCCGAGGATGGCCAGCAGTGATTCGCGGCCGTCCGGGGACGTGCGCCCGAGCTTGACCTTGCCGGAGACGATGAAGTAGAGCTGGTCGCCCTGGTCGCCTTCCCGGAATACCGAGGCTCCGCGTGAGAGGTCCACCTCGGTGAGTTCGTCCGTCAACAGACGGAACGCCTCGTCGTCGAGCGTGGCGAAAAGGGGTGCGCGGCGCAATACCTCGATATCCATGAAAACTCCTGACTAAACTGTGTCGGCTGGGGCGCTTCAGCCATTGTTTCAGAATTTTGGAGCTTCTGTGACGTACTTGGCACCGAAACGCGGCAAACGTCATGCCCGGGGCGGCAGGAGCACCCACCGCGGGGCCGCCCGGCGCGCCCGGCAAACTGTCAGCCGGCGCCGGTAGAATTGGGGCTTACCTGCCTATCAAGGAGCTTTGGTGTTCGGCTTGACCATCCTGGACCTCGTCCTGATCCTGACGCTGCTTTCCTACCTGATCCATGGCCTGCGCAACGGCTTCCTGGTCACCGTCGGCGGCATCGCGGGCTTCGCCGCGGGCGCCGTGGCGGCGTTCCTGTCCGTCCCCATTGTCAGCGGCCTGGTGCCGGACAGCGGCTGGCGCCTCACGGCGATCATTGCCGCCGCCGTGCTGCTGATGGTGCTGGGGCACGGGCTGGGCACGGCGATCGGCCGCCGGGTCCGCAACGTCGTGCGGATCAGGCCGCTCCGGTCGATCGACCGCGTGGCCGGCGGCGGCGTCAATGTGGTGGTCTCCGCCCTGGTCATGTCGATGCTGGCCTTCAGCCTCGGTGCGCTCGGCGTTCCCTTCGTCTCCCAGCCGCTGGCCGAGTCGAAGGTCATCCGCTTCATCGACGGCGTGACTCCCGTGCCGGTAAAGGCGTCGATGGCCCAGCTGCGGTCCACTGTGATCGGCGAGGGCATCCCGACCCTGTTCGAGGGAATCGGCCAGGGCCAGCCGGTGGCCGTTCCGGACGCAAGCACCAACACCCCGGCCCTGAACAACGCCGCGGCTTCGGTCCTGAAGATTGCGGGCACCGCCTACCAGTGCGGTCAGAACCAGACCGGATCGGGTTTCGTGGTGTCTCCCGGCAGGGTGGTCACGAACGCCCACGTGGTCGCCGGCGTGCCCGAACCGGTCGTGGAAATCCCCGGTGGCGGCGCCCTGCCCGGGCGCGTGGTGTACTTCGACAGCCAGCATGACCTCGCCGTCGTGGCCGTGGACGGCCTGGGCGCGGCCCCGCTGCCGCTCAGCGCCGACCTGCCCGCCGGAAGCCCGGCAGCGTTTGCCGGTTACCCCCACGGCGGCCCGTTCCAGTCCAAACCCGCCACCGTGCAGGACATTGCGACGGTGCTGGTGCCGGACATCTACGGCGGCAATCCCGCGCCGGAGGACGTGTACCGGATTGCCGGGGACGTCCAGCCGGGCAACTCCGGCGGACCGCTGCTGACCCCCGACGGGCAGGTCGCGGGCGTGATCTTCGCCAAGGCCACGGAGGAATCGTCGCTGGGTTATGCCATCACGATGACGGATTTGGGGCCGGTCGCCGCCAAGGCGCCGGGCCTCGGCCGTGCCGTCTCCCCGGGACAGTGCATCCAGAAATAACCGGGCCGGCGGAACCGGCCGAAACGCCCCGGCTTCCGGGGATCGGCCGCTAGAGCCATTCCAGGCTCTGGCCGTGCGGTCCGGCGATCGCGGCGGGCCGGCCGTTGTGCAGCAGCAGGAACCGGCCGCGGAGCCGGGATTCTTCCATTTCGGGAACCACGCTGGAGCCATCGGCCTGGATGATCACCGTGTGCCCTTCGTTCGAGAGCCAGTGGCAGCCTCGTTCGGCGGCGAGCCGGGCCATGGTACCCCGGAAACGCTCCCTGGCCTCCGCATCGAGGTAGGCCATGACCGCGCTGTGGAAGACCACCAGGGTGGCATCCGCCGGGGCCTGCGCGGCGAGGGCGGGGAGCCGGTCGTTGAGGTCCCCGGCCACCAGGAGCGGCGGGTCGGCCCGGGCGATGGCGACCGCCTGGCGCAGCCGTTCGCGGCGGAAGTCCTGCTCCGGCCAGACCAGCGCTTCGAGCCAGGCGACGTCGTCGGCGTTCCGGACGTCCAGCGGGTTAAGGTCGATCCCGGCACGCCAGACCACCGGCGGAAGTTCCGCCGGCAGCGGGAGCGGGACCGGGCCGGTGACGGTGCAGCCCAGGACCGGGTAGCTGCCCGGTGCGGCGCCGGCCGGGAGCAGCCGCGTGACCTCGCCGCCGGCGTCGTACTCAAAGCCGTAGCGGTCCGGAAACAGGGCGAGACCGGCCGACGCCCCGACCTCGAGGAGTGCCAGCGGGCGCCCGCCGGCGGCGGCGATCTGCGCCAGGGACGGCAGTAGGGAGGCGCACCGCCCGGCCTCATTGGTCTGGGTGGCCCGGCTGAGCACGATCCGCGTGACCTCGTCCCAGCGGGCGTCCAGGAACGCCCGGAAGTCCGGGTAGGGGCTGATCCGCGCGCCGAGGAACCGGGCGGCCGCGAGCATCAGCAGCGGCTGGCGTTTGTTGTACGGCCACTGGTCGATCCGGCGGATCAGCTCCGGGTCATCCGCGATGCGCACGGACCACTCCGCGTAACAGGCGGAATTGCCCGGCGCGTCGACGGTGCCGAAGTGCCGGTACCACTCGGCCGTGGCCGACCCCCCGGCGGCGGGGGCGCTGCCGGGCACGGGCTCAGCGCTGCCGGGCACGGCGCCGCGCTCACCGGGGGACATGTTCAGTCCTTGCCGGCCTGCAGCCCGGCGAGGTACTCGACGGCGAACTGGTAGCCCAGGATCCCTGCGCCGGCGATCACGGCCTTGCTGATGTCGGAGAGATAGGAGTGGTGCCGGAACTCCTCGCGGGCATGGACGTTCGTGATGTGGACCTCGACGGCGGGCAGCTGCACCGCGGAGATGGCGTCCCGGATGGCGACCGAGGTATGTGTGTACGCGCCGGCGTTGATCACGATGCCGAGCGCCTTCCCGCGGGCGGCATGGATGGCGTCCACGAGCGCCCCCTCATGGTTGGACTGGAAGCACTCGACGTCGAGTCCGTGCGCCGCGCCGGTGTCCTTGGCCAGACGTTCGACGTCGGCGAGGGTGGCGGTGCCGTACTTGTCGGGTTCGCGGGTGCCGAGCAGGTTCAGGTTGGGTCCGTTGAGGACCAGGATGGTGCCGCGGCCGGCGCCGTCGG
The DNA here is from genome assembly GCF_059383415.1 of Pseudarthrobacter sp. RHLT1-30-1. Taxonomy (NCBI): domain Bacteria; kingdom Bacillati; phylum Actinomycetota; class Actinomycetes; order Micrococcales; family Micrococcaceae; genus Pseudarthrobacter; species Pseudarthrobacter sp. RHLT1-30-1. Next base: position 40,034 of record NZ_JBWZCG010000022.1, on the reverse strand, counting down.
GGGTGGTTTCGCTCATGCCTGCCAATGTATCGCGTTGCGTCGAGGGCCGCGGCCCCGGCGCAGAAACGGCGGCGCGAATCGTCAGCGAAGCGGCGGGCAGATGACAGCCCGGAGTGGCCGGCGGCCACTGGAACGCAGCTGCTGTCCTACCTAAACTGAAAGGACCACCGTGCGGAGCTCCCGTACCGGTCAGCTCGTGCGCGGAAAGCCCGATCACGGAGCACATCATGCGCAATATTTCTGCAGAAAAATCATTCCGCCGGCTTGCCGTGGGCATCATCGCCCTGGCCGCGTTTCTCGTGCCGGCGCCGCCGGCCGCCGCATCCGGCGCGGACCGGGATGACCGGTCACCGGTCATCACACTTCCCGGCGCCACCGGCGCTGAAGGCATCGCCGCGGGGGAGGGCAGTACGTTCTTCGCCGGCGACCTGCTCAATGGCAACATCTACCGCGGCGACGTCGACAAAGGCACCGCAAAACTGTTCATCACAGCGCCGGAGGGCCGGGCAGCCGTCGGCCTGAAAGTTGACCGGGACAACGACCTTTTGTTCGTCGCCGGCGGCGCCACCGGCCAGGCCTACGTGTATGACCTGGCGACCAAAGAAACCGTGAAAGTCTACGAACTCGCCCCCGCCGGCGCCAGCTTCATCAACGACGTCGCGCTGACCGGCGACGGCGCATGGTTCACCAACTCCCGCGCCGGGGAGCTCTACCGGATCCCGATCGGCCATAACGGGAAACTGGGCCACGTCCGGACCCTGGCGCTGAAGGCACCGGCCGGCACCGTGGACGACGGGTTCAACCTCAACGGCATCGCCGCCGCCGACGACGGCGACACGCTGATCGTGGCCCACAGCGCCCGCGGCGCCCTGTACGCGGTGGACCCGGACAACGGATCCAACCAGCAGATCGGCGTCACGGACTCCTCCGGCGCCCCGGTCAAGGTGACGAACGTCGACGGCATCGTGGTCCGGAACGACACCCTCTGGGCCGTGCAGAACTTCTCGAACCAGGTCAGCCGGATTGAACTGAACGGGTCGCTGGGCAAGGGGAAGGTTCATGACGTCATCACCAGCCCGAACTTCGACGTCCCGACGACGGCGGCGCTGTTCGGCGATACCCTCGCCCTCGTCAACGCGAAATTCTCGACGCCGCACGCCACGAGCTTCGAGGTCGTCCTGGTCGGGGCCTGCTCCGGGTGAACAACGCGGGGTCAGACCGGGCCCATCCCCGGGGCCGACATGGGCGATAGGTGACCCCGCGTTGCTTTATATCCGGGAGCTGGCCACGGAATGAGTCCTTAACGTGTTGCAAGCCGTTCTATCCGGCGCAGCGCCAGGGCGCACACCGGAAGGTAGGCCGGCGCCCACCACGGCACGGTGGTGACGAGGCAGCCGCCGGGCTGCGGAACGACCCGGTGGCCCGTGGCAGGGATCCCCGCCACGGACCAGGACCAGAACCGTGCCGGCTCGAACGCCGTCACGGTGCAGGGCAGGGCCGCACCCAGGACGGTGCGGACCCTGCCGCGGCTGCCGAGCCGGATCCCTCCGCCTGCGGTCCCGGCCGCACTCCCGGCCGGGACCGGCTCGACGCCGGTGATCGACGGCCCCCAGGCCGGCCACTTCCCAGTATCGGTGAGCAGATCCCAGACGTCCTCGACGGACGCCGCGACCCGGCGCGATACGGACAAGGTCACCGGGGCGTGCTCACTTCCGGAGCGACTGCGCGATCTGGGCCATCACGGTGTTGTCGGCCAGGGTCGTGGCGTCGCCGACTTCCCGTCCTTCCGCGACATCCTTGAGCAGCCGCCGCATGATCTTGCCGGAGCGGGTCTTGGGCAGTTCAGGGACAACGAGGATGGTCTTGGGCTTGGCGATCGGCCCGATCTCCTTGCTGACGTGGTTCCGGAGTTCCTGTACGATCGCGTCCCCGGTGTCCACGGCATCCCCGCGCAGGATCACGAAGGCGACGACGGCCTGGCCGGTGGTCTCGTCCGCTGCGCCTACGACGGCGGCCTCGGCCACCGCGGGGTGGGACACCAGCGCGGATTCGATCTCCGCGGTGGAGAGGCGGTGGCCGGAAATGTTCATCACGTCATCGACCCGGCCGAGCAGCCAGATGTCGCCGTCCTCGTCCTTCTTCGCGCCGTCCCCGGCGAAGTACATGGTCTCGAAGCGGGACCAGTACGTTTCCTTGAACCGCTCCGGGTCGCCCCAGATGCCGCGCAGCATGGCCGGCCACGGTTCGCGGATCACGAGGTAGCCGCCGGAGCCGTTGGGCACCGACTCGCCGGCCTCGTCCACCACATCCACCGCGATGCCGGGCAGCGGGACCTGGGCCGAGCCGGGCTTGGTGGCCGTGACGCCGGGCAGCGGGGCGATCATCTGCGCGCCGGTTTCGGTCTGCCACCAGGTGTCCACGATCGGGGCCGGGGTTTCCTTCCGCTCGCCGTTCTTGCCGGCGTTGCCGCCGATGACCTCGCGGTACCACATCCACGCTTCGGGGTTGATGGGTTCGCCGACGGAGCCCAGGACCCGGATCGAGGAGAGGTCCGATTTCGCGGGGATCTCCTTGCCCCACTTCATGAACGTCCGGATCGCGGTGGGGGCGGTGTAGAGGATGGAGACCTTGTACTTCTCGACGATCTCCCACCAGCGGCCCTGGTGCGGGGAGTCCGGGGTGCCCTCGTACATCACCTGGGTGGCGCCGTTCAGGAGCGGTGCGTAGGCGACGTAGGAATGCCCGGTGATCCAGCCGACGTCGGCCGTGCACCAGTAGACGTCGGTTTCCGGCTTGAGGTCAAAGACGGCCTTGTGGGTGTAGGCGGTCTGGGTGAGGTAGCCGCCGGTGGTGTGCAGGATTCCCTTGGGCTTTCCCGTGGTCCCGGAGGTGTAAAGGATGAAGAGCGGGTGCTCGGAGTCATGCCCGACGGCGGTGTGCTCGCCGGATGCGGTCCCGACGGTGTCCGCCCACCAGTGGTCCCGGCCGTCGTGCCAGTCGACGTCCTGGCCGTTGCGCTTGACCACCACAACGTTCTCAACCGTGTGCCCGGAACCGTCTCCCTCATGGGCCAGGGCCTCGTCGACGGCGTGCTTGAGCGAGCTGGGCTTGCCGCGGCGGTAGGTGCCGTCCGCGGTGACCACGAGCTTGGCCTCGGCGTCGTCGATCCGGGAACGGAGCGCCTCGGCGGAGAAGCCGCCGAAGACCACCGAATGGATGGCGCCGATCCGGGCGCAGGCCAGCAGCGTGATGACAGCCTCGGGAATCATCGGCAGGTACACGGCCACCCGGTCGCCCTTGGCGACGCCGAGCGACTCGAACGCGTTGGCCGCCTTCTTGACCTCGTCGGTGAGCTGGGCGTAGGTGTACGTGCGGGTGTCCCCGGGTTCGCCCTCGAAGTAGATCGCGACGCGGTCGCCGTGGCCGGCCTCGACATGGCGGTCCAGCGCGTTGTAGGCCGCGTTGACCTCGCCGCCGACGAACCACTTCGCGAACGGCGGGTTGGACCAGTCCAGGGCCTGGCTGAAGTCCTTGCTCCAGCTCAGTAGCTCACGGGCCTGCTTCGCCCAGAAGGCGGGCCGGTCGGCGTCGGCCTCGGCGTAGTCCGCGGCGGTGACCACGGCGTTGGCCGCAAACTCGGGTGAAGGGGCGAACTTACGGTTCTCCTGCGACAGGTTTTCGAAGGCATCGCGCTGGGGAGCCTGCGTCGTCGTGGAGCCGGGTGTCTGCTGGGACATGGTGAACCTCATCATTCATCGATCCGTGCTGTGGGGAGCATCCGTTCCGCCGCAGCGCCGGGCCGCTTGCGCGTCGTCGGGCATCGGCTGGTCACGGACGTACCGCGAAAAGCTGTTCCGAAATACACACTAACGCCTGCGCCGCGCCGGACGTGTGCCGCGTCACATGCCGAACCGTGAGCGGTGTTTGTTAAGCGCCGAGTGGCGGCGGGGGTGCCCCGCCCAGCAAAACCGGGACGCCAGTTCGTGCCCCTTCCCCCGGCTTGTCAGCTAGTGATCGGCCTGCCACTTGACTAGGCTGAGATGAAGTTGTGACATCCGATGGAGGCGACGGGACCGCCCACGGTCCTGCTCGGCCTGCTGTTAGACGGTCCTGTCCAGAGTGCCGCCATGCTAAGGAGAACCGAATGAACGAGCAAGCAAACGGGCAACTCAAGACGCCCGCCCAAAGCCAGGGCAACGGCAGCGGGGACCAGCCTGCCGGCTACGGGGAAGCCCCCCGTTTTACGGTCGACAAGGCAGCCAGCAAGCCGGCCGGCAAGAAGAACGAAGCGGTCCTCGGACCGTTCACCATCCGCGATCTGACGGTTTTCGGCTCGACGCTCATTCTGTTCGTTGCGTCACTGATCCCGATGTTTGCCGTCCGCTACAACCTGTGGAACCTCGGCAGCCTGTTCTTCCTAGGCCTCGGGATCCTGCTGCCGGTGATCGTGACTGCCCTGTTCGCGGCGCGGCGGCTCAGCCCCGGGACGAAGATCCGGATTGGCTCCCTGTCGGTTGACCAGTTCGGCTCCGTGGTCGCGTCGTTCGCCGTCGCGTTCTTCTTCCTCGCCGTTGCGGGCGCCTACGTCCCCAGCATGCTGCTGGCCCTGGTCGGCGCGCTGGGGCTTTTCTCGGCCACGGTGCTGGGCCGCCTGATCCCGTCTTTCGCCGGTGATTTTCTGGACCGCGCCGAGGTCCCGGCCCACGTGGTGGCCCGCGAGTCTGCGGTCCCCGTCCGCAAGCCGCGCGCGCCGAAGGCGCCGAAGGACGCCAGAGACGAGCATGCGCCGAAGTCTGAAGCCGCCAACCCCGTTGCCGGCTGGGCGAAGCGGATGACCTCGGGCGGAAAGTCCGACGCCTCCGTCCCGGCAGGCGTGTCGGGCGCGTCGGGCGCGTCAGCAGTCCGCCCCGAAGCGTCGACGCCGGCAGCAGTCTCGGCGGCACCGGCACGTACCGCCGCGCCCGTTCCGGTCGTGGGTTCCCCGGAAACCCAGGTCGGCGGGATCGTGCCCGTGGCGTCCGCGCCGCCAGCTCCCTCCGGCGTCGGGCAGACCCAGGCCGCCGCCGTCGTGAACCCTGCCGCGGCAGGGTCCACCGGGAATTCCGCAGCGAATGCGCCCGCCGGGCAGGTTCCGGACGCACAGGCCCGGGCCGCCGCGGCCGCGGAGGACACCCGGGCGGCCGACGTTCCCGCGGCTTCTGGCCACGCCCCGACCACGGTGAATCCGCAGGTGCGCGAGCAGGAGCCGATCGGCGCCACGGTTGATCCCGCAAGCCGCCCCGAGGAAGACGACGACGTCCAGCCCGTCCACGAGGCATTCTGGTTCGCCGTCGCCCAGCCCCGCACCGCAGTGGACGAGCACAGCGGGGCGCCGGCGTTCGTGATTGAGCCCGGCGGCTGGGTGCTCGCCCTTGAGGACCGGGGCCACGAGTTCCTCGTCCAGCACACCGACGGCCGTGTGGGCCTGCTGCGCGACCTCAGCAACATCGAACGCGGTTAGCCAGTCCCCGTGGCCATCGAGGACAGCACAGCGGCACCCGGCGGCGCCGCACCCGGCAAGAGGGCCGGTCCCAAGGGTGTCCGCGCGCGGACCGCTGGGGAGTCGCTGCTGGGCCTGAAACGGCGTGCCCGGCGGATCAACAAGGCGCTGGCGGAGCAGTATCCTTATGCACACGCGGAGCTCGATTTCCGCAGCCCGTTTGAGCTCCTGGTGGCCACGGTGCTGTCCGCGCAGACCACTGACGTCACCGTCAACCAGATCACACCCCTGCTGTTCGCACGCTATCCGGACGCGCGGAGCATGGCCGAGGCGGACCCGGCCGAAGTGGAAGTGATCCTCAAACCCACCGGGTTCTTCCGGGCCAAGACACGGAACGTGATGGCGCTGTGCAACCGGCTCGTCGACGAGTATGACGGCGAAGTACCGGGCCGGCTGGCCGATCTGGTGACGCTTCCCGGCGTCGGGCGGAAAACCGCGAATGTGGTGCTCGGCAACGCGTTTGGCGTCCCCGGAATCACGGTCGATACACACTTTGCCCGGCTCGCGAAGCGCTTCGGCTGGACGGATTCCGACGATCCGGTCAAGATCGAAGCCGACGTCGGTGAACTGTTCGAGCCGAAAGACTGGACCATGCTCTCGCACCGGGTGGTGTTCCACGGCCGGCGGGTGTGCCATGCCCGCAAGCCCGCCTGCGGCGCCTGTGCCGTGGCGAACTGGTGCCCGAGCTACGGGATGGGGGAGACCGACCCGGAGAAGGCGAAGAAGCTGCTCAAGTACGAACTCGCCCCGGGACAGGACGAGCTGCTGTCGAGGCTTCTCGCCGAAACACACCGTGCCGCGGAAATCCGGATGGAATCCCAGCGGAGGCCGCTGTGACGGCCCGCCAGGATCTCATCGACCTGGTGGCCGCGGTGGAGGCCGGAACGGCGCCGCCCCCCGACGCGCGGTGGCGGGAAATCCCCGTCGAAGCGGCCGGGCGGATCCGCCGGGCGGCCGTGCTGATGCTGTTCGGCTCCCTCGATGATGTCCCGGCGACCTCGGTCAAACTCCTGGCGCCGGCAGAACTGGATGTGCTGCTGCTGCAGCGCGCCCATACCCTGGATGACCACCCGGGTCAGGTCGCATTCCCCGGCGGCGGCATCGACCCGGGAGAATCAGTCATCGATGCCGCGCTGCGTGAAGCAGAAGAGGAAACCGGGCTGGATCCGGCCGGCGTCGAGGTCCTCGGTGTGATGCCGGAGCTGGCCCTTCCCCGGGGCAATTTCCTCGTGACGCCGGTGCTGGGCTGGTGGGCGTCCCAGTCACCCGTGCGCGTGGTGGACTACGGCGAGTCGGCCCAGGTTTTCCGCGTTCCGGTCCGGGATCTGCTCGACCCGGACAACCGGGTGATGGCCACCGTGACCCGGGCCGGGCAGACCTTCGAAAGTCCGGCGTTTACCGTCAATGACGTGGTGGTCTGGGGCTTCACCGGGATGATCCTCAACCAGCTTTTCGACCAGCTGGGCTGGGCGGTCCCGTGGGACCGCACGCGCCTGCTCAGTGTCGACACCTGGAGCAGGCTTCACAGCTGAGCAGGAGGTCCCGGCCCTGCCGTGACCCCCGCCCCGCCTGAGTGGCCCTAACCTAGGCCATGGTCCTAACTGGGAGCCATCGTCGCAGCATGCAGCGTCCCGGGCCGTGTGGCGGCCTTCGGGGCCACAGGCTTGCTGCGTCGCCCGGATTTGTCGACGACCAGCCCGGTCGCGGCGTTCTCCCGCACGGCCCTGATGCCCGCGGCGGCGCCCTTGATGGTGTTGAACAGCGGTGAAACGGCGACCACCGTTCCGTCGGATGCCGTCAGCTTGAAGAAGTACTTCTTCTCGCCGGCCTCGGCGATCTCAAAAATTCCAGCCAAAGTGTTGCCTCCCCAAGGAATATGCGTCATTGCATGCCGGTCCGTTGTCGGATCACCGACCGGCCCTTCGAGGGTAACCGCCGTCACACCGGCGCACAACGCTACCGACGGGTACGTTACGGCGGGCGACACGGGCGGATTATTTGGCGTTGTCGTACGAATCCACGACGGCGACGCTCACCGGGAATTCCACCGGGATCCTGCCAAACAGCAGTTGCTTGGCGGCGTTCGCGGCGTCCTCGATGGCGCGGACGCAGGCGTCGACGGCGGCTTCGGGGCAGTGGACCATGACTTCGTCGTGCAGGAAGAAGACCAGTTCCCCGGCGGGGGTTCCGTCCGCGCGCAGGGCACGGAGCCGGCGTCGTAATTCTGCCAGCCAGCAGGCCGCCCAGTCCGCCGCGGAACCCTGCACCACGAAGTTCCGGGTGAACCTGCCGCGCGAGCGGGCGATCGAATCGGCCCGGCGCTGTTCCTCGGCGCTGGTCGACTGCTGGCTTAGCAGCCACCGGTCCGACGGCGGCGGGCTGCTGCGGCCCAGCCGTGACGTGACGGTCCTGCCGGCCTCGCCCTCGCGGGCCGCGTTTTCCACGAAGCCGACAGCCCGGGGATAGGTCCGGGCCAGCTGGGGCATCAGGCGCCCGGATTCGCCGGTCGTGGCCCCGTAGATGGCTCCAAGCAGCGCCACCTTCGCCTTGGCGCGGTCACCGCCGAAACCCTGCGCGGCGATGCCGGCATACAGGTCCTTGTCCCTCGCGGCTTCAGCCATTTTGGAGTCCTGCGCCAGCGCCACCAGCACCCGCGGCTCGAGCTGCGAGGCGTCGGCGACGACCAGCTTGTGTCCTGGATCGGCGTGCACGGCGCCGCGGATCTGACGCGGAATCTGCAGCGCACCGCCGCCGCGGGACGCCCACCGGCCGGAGACCACTCCGCCCACCACATACTCCGGCTGGAACCTGCCATCCTTGACCCACGCATCCAGCCACACCCAGCCGTTGGCGGCGTGCAGGCGGGAGAGCTTCTTGAACGCCAGCAGTGGCTCGATCGCCGGGTGGCTGGATTCCTTGAGTTCCCACTGCCGCGTGGTCTTCACTTCGATGCCGTTCCGGTGCAGGGCGCGCATGAGCTCCTGGGGCGAATCCGGGTTCAGCGAGGGCGATTTCAGCAGCTGCCGCAGCTCGGCAGTGAGCGCTTCCAGCTTGGCCGGACGCTGGCCAAGGGGAGGGCGGGGGCCGAGGTAGTCCGCCAATATCTGCATATGCAGTTCCTCGCGCCACGGCACACCGGTGTGCTGCATTTCCGCCGCGATCATGGCACCGGCCGACTCGGCTGCGAGCAGCAGCTGGAGGCGCTGCCTGTGGTTCCCGCCGGAGTGTTCGACGCCAGGCCCCGGCGCCTGGCTGATCGCCTGCTGCTGTGCCGCGTATTCCGTGCGGAGGTCCTCGGGGCTGTGGCGGGGTGATGGGTGCAGGCCCGGATCGTCAAACAGGGCGCCCTGGTCAGCGGGCGGGGGCGGCGGCTGCAGCGCGCGCGGCGGCAGGTCCTCGTCCTGGGTCAGTTTCTCCGCGTTCTGCGCGTACGCGGTGTGGGCGGTGAACTCCGAGTGCGCCAGGATCGCGCCGCACAGGGTGAGGTCGTAGCAGCGTTCCAGCTCGACGCCGGCGGCCAGCAGCGCGGGGTACCAGTCCTGGGTGCGGTGCCAGATCCAGCGCGGCCGCCTCCGTTCGAGGCCACGCACGACGCCGGTCAGCTCACCGGCGCTGACGATCCGGGCCGCCGGCGCGTCCGGGTGCGGGGCGCCGTCCGCCGTGAGTTCCTGGAGGGCTGCGCCGTCGGCGTGGGCGGCGAGCAGCAGATACATGGGATCAATTCTGCCCTGCCGGTGGGGTTCCTGTTCACCGGGCCCGTCCAGGGTGCCGGCCGGCTGCTGGCGCACTGGCTGCTGCCGCATGTCCCCCGTGCATGTCCCTATGCTTGTCCATCGTTTGTCCACATAGCGGCCGGCGCGGGTTACGGCCCGTGCCGCGGCCCGGAAGAGTGGCCGCATGAGCAGGCACCAACTTCCGACCGCTGGCGCTGACCCCCTCGCCGGCAACGCTCCGTGGGCCGGCGCTGAACCACGGGTTCCCGCCCTGCCGTTTCCCGGGGCATCAGGCGAGTCGGGCACCGGCGACGGCGCCGCGCCGGGAGTTGCGCGGTGGCTGCCCGAGGACTCGGTGCAGACGCTGCTGGTGACGGGGTCCGAGGTGCTGCGCGGGGAAGTGGAACGCGTGGTGGCGGCGTCCGGCGGTCAACTGCGGACGGTGCGGAGCATCAGGGAGGCGGCGGCGTTGTGGGACACGGCCGCGGTGGTGCTGCTCGGCAGCGACATCCCCGATTCGCCGCCGCGGGGACGTTCGCCAGCCGTCCTTGTGGGTCATCACAGCGACGGTGACGGTCTGTGGCTCCTCGCGGCCGCCGTCGAAGCCGAGCGGGTCGCGGTATTGCCGGATGCCGCATCCTGGCTCGCCGAGTACCTCACCCGTGCCCGCACCCCGGAGTCCGGCGGAACAGTCCTCGGCATTGTCGGCGGCTGCGGCGGTGCGGGGGCCAGTACGGCCGCGGTCTGGCTCGCCCATGCTGCCGCCCGGGAGGGAATGCGGGTCCTGCTCGTCGACGGCGACCCGTGGGGCGGGGGTCTGGAGCTGGCGCTCGCTGCCGAGGAAACCCCCGGTCTCCGCTGGCCGGATCTGGCCGACGCCAGCGGCACGATTGATCCCCGCCAGCTTGCCGATTCCCTGCCCGTTGCCGGCGGGTTTCCCTTCCTTTCCTGGCCCGGCAACCGGGAGCGCCACAACGGAGTGGACCAGGCAGTCGTCGCCGGAGTCCTGGACGCCGCCCGCCGCGGCTACGAGCTCGTCCTCGTGGACATCGGGCGGGGACGGGACGCGCTGCGGACCTTCGCCTGGGACTGCGACCGGATAGTCGTCATCGCGCCCGCACTGCTGCGCGCGGCTGTGGCAACGGCGAGGCTCCTGCAGGACCTTCCCGCGGTGGAGACCGTGCTGGTGGTGCGGGGAAAACCGGGGGCCGTACTGGACGCCGGGCTGATTGCCGAGTCCGTCGGGCTGCCGCTGGCCGGGGTCATGCCGGATGTCCGGGGTGCCGCGTCGGCAACCGAGCTCGGGCGCCTGCTGGACACCGCACGGCAGCGCAACGTCCGGCGGTTCGCCGGAATGGTGCTGGACTTCGGAGCGGGAGCCGCCGGATGAGCTCCCATTCCGCGTCGGGCCCCCCGGACGGCGGAGCAAGCCCGGGCGCCCCGCGGTACCGTCCGCCGGTCCGCGCCGCCGTTGACGCCCGGCTGCTGGAATCCGTCCGCGAATCCGTGATGTCCGACGCCGGGCCGGTGACGCCGTCGCGCGTGGCAGCCGCCGTGCAAGCGAGCGGACGCCTGTTGGGGACCGCCGGCGCGCTGGCCGCGGTCGAGGGGATCAGTGCGGAACTGAACGGCCTCGGTCCGTTGCAGGTGCTGGTCCGGGACCCGGCCGTGACCGACATCTTCGTCAACGGCCCTGGCTCCGTCTGGCTGGACCGCGGCGGCGGGCTCGAGCGGGCACCCGTGACCTTCTCCGGTGAACCGCAGGTCCGGGCGCTGGCGGCCCGGCTGGTGGCGGCCGGCGGCCGGCGCCTGGACGACGGCTCACCCTGCGTCGATATCAGGCTCGACGGCGGTTTCCGCGTGCATGCTGTCCTGCCGCCGATCTCCACCACGGGGACGCTGCTGAGCATCAGGATCCGGCGGGAACGGGTCTTCTCGATGGACGAGCTCGGGCGTAACGGGATGTTCGGATCCTTCGTGCAGACCGTGCTCGAACGGATGGTGGAGCACCGTCTGAGTTTCCTGATCAGCGGGGCAACGGGGTCGGGAAAGACAACCCTGCTCGCCACACTCCTGGGCCTATGTTCGCCGGGCGAGCGGCTGGTCCTGATTGAGGACGCAGCGGAGCTGAACCCGGTTCACCCGCACGTCGTGTCGCTGGAGGCCCGGCACGGAAACCTCGAAGGCGGCGGCGTTGTGGACCTGGGCGAGCTCGTGCGGCAATCGCTGAGGATGCGGCCGGACCGGCTGGTCGTCGGGGAGTGCCGGGGAGCCGAGGTGCGTGAACTGCTGGCGGCGATGAATACCGGTCACAGCGGAGGCGGCGGAACCATCCACGCCAATACGGCCGCCGACGTGCCCGCCAGGTTGACGGCGTTGGGGGCGCTGGCCGGGATGGGGCAGGACGCGGTCCGGCTGCAGGCGGCCAGCGCCCTCGACACGGTGGTGCATGTGGAAAGGATCAACGGCGGCCGGACTGTGGCCTGCATCGGTGTGCTGGAAGCTGGCCCGGCGGGCCTGGCGGTCGGTTCCGCGCTGGAGATCTGCGCCGGGGATGTACGCCGGGGGCCGGCGTGGCCCGGGCTGGCGGTCCGTCTTGGATTGGACCCGGGCACGGAGGCGCCGGGAGGGTTGGAGCACCCTGATTGGTTGGGACCTGGGTGACCGCCATGCTCACTGGCGTTCTGGCCCTCGCCATGTTCCTAGCACTCGCGCCCCCGGGAGCGCCGCGGTTCCGGATCCGTGCGGCGCTGGCAGCGGTCCGGGGTGTTCCGGCCGGCGGTTTCCCGCCGGGTCCGGGTTCATTCCGGGGGGCCGGATGGCGGCCCCGGAAGGCGCCGACGGTCTCGATGACCCTCCTGGTCCAGCAGATGGCGGCACTGTTGAGGGGCGGCCGTACTCCCGCACGGCTGTGGGATGAGCTCTGGCTCCTGCACGTGGGAGACCCGCCCGGGTCCTTGCCCGGGTCCTTCACCGATCTCCCGCCCGGGCGGGCCGGGTCCCGGACCGGGGAAGGATCCTCCGGCAGGAGCCCGATGCTGGCGCCGGGATCCGTGCGGCGTCTGGCCGCAGCCCGCGCCGCAGCGATGCGCGGTTCACCCGTCGGGGCGGCAATCCGCTCCGCTGGCGCGAGCACGTCGGCCGCAGCACCCGCCCGCCCGGTCCGGGACCCCAGTCCTAGCGGGGACCTGCGTGAGCGGCGCGTCTGGTATCAGCTCGCCGCATGCTTTGACGTTGCCGAAGCCAGCGGCTGCCCGCTGGCTGACGTGCTGACCCGGTTCGCCGCCCAACTTGAGGCCGAAGACGACGCCGAGGCCGCCCGCCAGACGGCACTCGCAGGGCCCCGGGCGACCGTTCGGCTGCTGACGTGGCTTCCGTTCCTGGGCCTGGGTTTGGGCGTGCTGCTGGGGGTGGATCCAGTCAAGGTCCTGCTGGGAACTCCCCTTGGCGTGGCGGCGCTCGCGGCGGGCCTGGCCCTGACCGCGGCAGGCCGGATCTGGTCGGCTCGGCTCGTCCGGGCGGCTGCGGGACTTCAGCCATGACAGCGGACGCCGGCGGTCTGACGGTGCTTGCGCTGCTGGCGGTCGCGTCACTGACCGCGTTTTCAGACCGCGGCATGGCCCGGCGGAGACTCCGGCGCCAGACGCAGCCTGCCGCGGACGACGGACGCCCGGACACCCCAGACAAGCAGGCCGTAGAGAACGCCGGGGAGGGCGGGGGACCCGGGCTCGGCGACCCGGCCATGATCCTGGAACTCATCGGCGCGATGCTCGACGCGGGAGCCGGACTCGGCCGGGCCCTTGCGCTCGTCGCAGCGCTGGCAGCCCCGGAAGTCCGTGCCCCGCTGCGGCCGGTCGTCGCGGCGCTCGCCATCGGCGCCGACTGGGACACCGCCTGGCGCAGTTCCGACATCCGGTCGCCGGGACTTCTCGCCGTGCGCGAGGCGTTGGGATTTGCCGCGCTCACCGGCGCCCCGTCCTCAGCAATCCTTTACGCCCAGGCATCCCGAATGCGCCGCGAGCGGTTCCGGTCCGCGGAGAAGCAGGCCGCGGCCCTAGGCGTAAAGCTCGTCGTGCCGCTGGGCCTGTGTTCGTTGCCGGCCTTCATCTGCCTCGGTGTCGTTCCGGTGCTGCTGGCGATGCTGCCGGGCTGAGCCCGGCGGGATGGCGGATGGATGGTGGGGAGCATTCCTCCACAGCCCGGGTTATGGAGCGGTTTTCCACTTGGCTCTCAGAGCGCCTTACCTGATGCCCTGCTGGCCGGAAGAGTCGAAGAACAGCCGGCGTCCCGCCGGAAACCAGAGGAAGGAAAGTCATGTCAACTCACCACGTTTCGCCCCTCGGCCCAGGCAACGCCCGGAACGGTTACCCCGGGACGGAGGGCGCTGAGATCCGCGAGATCTACCCGGGGGCCTCTGCCGGTGACCCGTTCCGGGAACGAAAGCGGCGAAAGCTGGTTGGCTCTGAGGCAGGGATGGCGACCGCTGAGTACGCCATTGCCACCCTCGCCGCGGTGGGCTTCGCCGGCATCCTCGTGTTCATCATGCGCAGTGACGAGGTCCGGGGTTTCTTATTGAACCTCATCCGCACCGCGCTCGCCCTGCCGTGAGCCGCCGCGGGCCGGCCGCAGGAGCGGCGCGGCGGGTGGCGCTCCTCCGCCCGGCATCCGGCCGGTGGCGGCCGCGCCGGCGGGACTCAACAAGCCACGGGGCGGTCACGGCTGAATTCGCGGTGGCGCTGCCGGCCGTTCTGCTCCTGCTCGGGCTGCTGCTGGCCGGCTCAGCCGCTGGAGTCACCCAGCTTCGGCTGGAGGAGGCCGCACGTGCCGGCGCCCGCGCCCTGGCCCGGGGCGAGGACGCCGGTGCCGTGGACCTGATCGTCCGCCGGCTCGCGGGTGACTCGGTGGCTTCGGCCGTGGCGTCCGACGGCGAATGGCTCACCGTGACGGTCTCCGGCAGAGTCCCCGGCGCTGTCGGGTCACTGCTGCCCTGGACTCTCTCGGCCCGCGCCTGGGCCCGGGGCGAAACGACTGAACCCTCGGCGGCCAGGGGCGTCGGGGCAAGTCTCCACCTGCTGCAAAGCCTTGCGGCGTGAGCCGGCCACCGACGGGTGTGACGGCTCCAGACGGGCACCCCGAGCGCGGTGCGGGAACCGTGTTGGCGCTGGGGCTGGGGCTGCTGGTCGTTCTGGCTGCGGTAATGATAGCGCTGCTGGCCCAGTCGGCCGCGATGGCAACCCGCGCCGCCGCAGCAGCAGACCTGGCGGCGCTTGCCGCCGCGGACGCTGCCCGGGGCATCACTGCGGGCGAGCCGTGTGCCGTCGCGGCGGACGTCGCGCGCCGGAACAAGGCGAGGGTCCTTAGCTGCACTGAGGGTGCCGGCAGCACGGTCCAGGTCCGCACCGAGCTGGAGGTCAGCACCCCCGTGGGTGCGGCCACCGGGCTGGCCCGGGCGGGGCCGCCGCCGTGAGCGGGCGGTCGAAGAGGCGGCTAGGCCTGCAGCGGTGTGGCGGCGTGGTGCGGCTGCCCGGCGTTCATCTGGTCCGCCGCGTCCTTCAGCAGCACGTTGAGAAGCGTCACGGCGGCGTCCTTGTCGAGGGGGTTGTTCTTGTTGCCGCACTTGGGCGACTGCACGCAGGAAGGGCAGCCCGACTCGCATTCGCAGGCCATAATCGCGTCGCGGGTGGCGGCGAGCCAGACCCGGGCCTTGTCGTAGCCGCGCTCGGCGAAGCCGGCCCCGCCGGGGTGGCCGTCGTACACGAAAATGGTGGGCACCCCGGTGTCGGCATGAATCGCGGTGGACACGCCGCCGATGTCCCAGCGGTCGCTGGAGGCAACCAAGGGCAGCAGTCCGATTGCCGCGTGTTCTGCGGCGTGCAGTGCACCCGGGAACTGGGCCTCGATCAGCCCCGCGCCGGTCAGCGAGCGGTTGTCCATGACAAACCACACCGCCTTGGTGAACAGGTCGCGGGCACCGAGCTCCAGCGGCTCCTCGCCGAGGATCTCATTCGAGATCAGTGCCTTGCGCTGAAAGGAGACCACCTGGGTGGTGACTTTGACATCCCCGAAGTGCACGGCCACATCACCCCACTGGGTGGTGCGCTGCGTTTCGAGCACCTCGATCTGGGTCACGTCACGGGCCGTGGTGTAGTAGTCCGGGTTCGCCCGGCGCACCACCACGCAGTGATCGTCCTCGTTCAGGTCCTCCACCACGTAGCTCTCGCCCTGGTGGACGTAGATCGCTCCTGTGTGGGCCTGGTAATGCGTTTGCGGGGAATCCATGGTCCCGAGCAGGGATCCGGTGTCGGCGTCCACGATGCTCACCGGGCCGCCGCCGTCGGCCCTCAGGTTCACCATCGCCGCGGCGCTTTGCGGGTGGGTCCAGAACCACCCCGCGGGTCGCCGGCGCAGATATCCCTGGGCAACGAGCTGGTCCAGCAGTTTCTCGGACGTGGCACCGAACAGGTCCAGCTCGGCGTACCCGAGCGGCAGTTCGGCGGCGGCGGCACACAGGTGCGGACCCAGCACATAGGGGTTGGCGGGATCGAAGACGGTGGCCTCCACCGAGACGTCGAAGATGGCCTCGGGGTGGTTCACCAGGTAGGTGTCCAGCGGGTCATCGCTCGCGACGAAGGCCGCGATGGCGTCCTGCCCGGCCCGCCCGGCCCGCCCGATCTGTTGGAACAAGGAAGCCCGGGTTCCCGGCCAGCCGGCGACCAGCACGGCGTCGAGGCCGGAGATATCGATTCCCAGTTCCAGGGCAGAGGTGCTGGCGACGCCGAGCAGCTCGCCGGAGCGTAGCGACTTTTCCAGGGCCCGGCGCTCCTCCGGCAGGTAGCCCGAGCGGTAGGCTGCGACCCGCTGCGGCAGGCTGGGATCGACCTCGTCGAGGAGACGCTTGGTGATGGAGGCGATGGTTTCGGCGCCGCGCCGGGACTTGATGAAGGCAATCGTCCGGACCCGCGAGGACACCAGGTTGGCCAGCAGATCCGCGGTTTCCGCCACGGCCGTGCGCCGCTGCGTGGCGCCGTTCTCGCCGCGGAGCTCGGTCAGGGCAGGCTCCCAGAACGCGACGGTGGTTGACCCGTGGGGCGAGGAGTCCTCGGAGACCGCACGCACCGGAGCGCCGATGAGCCGGCCGAAGGAGGTTCCGGGCTCGGACGCCGTGGCCGAGGCGGCGATGAACACCGGCCCGGACCCATCCGGGCTGTAGTAGGCGCAGATGCGGCGCAACCGACGCATCAGGTTGGCCACGTGGGATCCGAAGACGCCACGGTAGCTGTGGGCCTCGTCGACGATCACGTACCGCAGCCGGCGGAAGAACCGCGCCCACCAGGCGTGGTTGGGCAGGATCCCGAAGTGCAGCATGTCCGGGTTGGCCAGGATGAAGTTCGCGTGGTCCCGGATCCACCGGCGGGACGCGGGGTCGGTGTCGCCGTCGTAGGTCTCGGCCCGGACGGTGGGGAGCTTCAGCGCCCGGATGGCGGCCAGCTGGTCGGCAGCCAGGGCCTTGGTCGGCGACAGATAGAGGGTGACGGCGCCGTCGTCGTGGATCTTGCCGGGATCCGCGAGGACGCGAAGTTCGGAGCGGTGGATGGCGTCCAGCGCCGGGAGCTGGTAGGCCAGCGATTTCCCGGAGGCGGTGCCGGTGGCGATCACCACGTTCCCGCCGGCGTGGGCGAGTTCGGCGGCGTCGATCTGGTGGCGGTAGGGCTCGTGGATGCCCAGCGAACCGTACGCGTTCACCAGATCAGGGTGGGCCCAGTCCGGCCACGGGGCATGCACCGCCTGGCGGGCGGCGATGGTGCGCACATGACGCAGCTGTTCCGGGTCCGGGCCGCGGCCCAGCAACGGAATCAGGGAATCATGGGGGTTCACTCATACATTCTTTCACCCGGCCTCAAATCGGCCGGGCGCACGGGATCCCCCGACGACAGGAGCGCGGCCAGGACCTCAGCCTACGGACAGGTCCGAGCCCTCGTCCGAGGTGGAGAGCATCATGACATGGCAGACCGTGGCCCAGCCGAGGTGCGAGTACAGCTTCTGCCCGTCCAGGGACGCGAGCAGCAGCCCGTTTTCGACGTCGTGTTCGAACGCCTGGGCGGCGAGGGCCCGCATGATGAAACTGCCCAACCCCCGGCGCAGGTAGCCGGGCTCGGTGATGATCTTGTCGAAGATTGCGGTGTGGTCGACCACAAAAACGCGCCCGCTGGCCGCCACTTCGTCGCCGGCGTAGACGACGGCATGGTGGACGCCGTCCGATTGGGACTGTGTCCAGCGGAGATCATCATCCGGAAGCCAGGGGTCCTCGGAGTCCTGGGTCTCCATGTCGACGATCATCATGGTTTGCGAGGCGGACGTGACGTTGAGCCCGTGCTGCTGGGCGAGGAAGGAGTACCGCTGGACGTCATTGGTGAGGACCGTCAGGACCCGGGCGGGGATTTCGGCGGTGACAGCGGCCAGCGCGGCGAACTCAGCCTCGGAGGGGTCATGGGCGAAGTACTCCCATTCGTGGGTGGTGTCGGCCCTGAAAGCCGCAGGGAACCGGCCCTCCCGACGCGTCTGATAACCCCGGCAGCCAGCCCAGCCGGTGACCCAGATTTCCAGCAGATGCGTGGTGTCTGCAACCATGGCCTCAAGACTCATGAGACGAGCGTATTCCAGCCCTGCCACAAGCAACAGGGGGCCGGGTCCGGGAACATTCTTGGGTGCCCAATGGTGACCGGCCCGGCCGGCGGGAACCCGGAACCCGTGAAGCCGGGAAGGCCCGCATGCCGGCCCGCGCAGCGGCCCGCACATTACTCTCCCCGCGGCCTGGATTGCCCTGGGCTCCAGATCCACCCAGTACCCTTAAAACGTGGCTTTGAACAGAATTGTGCTCTTTTACGGCTTTACCCCTCTCCCGGACCCGGACGCGATCCGGCTTTGGCAGCGTGCCCTTTGCGAGAAACTTGGCCTGACGGGCCGCATCATCATCTCGAAGGACGGCATCAACGCGACCGTCGGCGGCGAGCTGAACGCCGTCAAGCAGTACGTGAAGACGACCCGCGAATATCAGGGCTTCCACGGCATCGACGTGAAGTGGTCCGACGGCGGCGCCGCGGACTTCCCCCGGCTCAGCGTCAAAGTCCGCGACGAGATTGTGTCCTTCGGCGCCCCGGGGGAACTCAGGGTCGATGCCAACGGCGTCGTCGGCGGCGGCACGCACCTCAATCCCGAGGAACTCCACCGGCTGGTGGAAGCGCGCAAGCAGGCCGGCGAGGAGGTCGTCTTCTTCGACGGACGCAACGGCTTCGAGGCCCAGATCGGCAAATTCAAGGACGCCGTCGTCCCGGACGTGGCCACCACCCACGACTTCATCAAGGAGCTTGACTCCGGCAAGTACGACGCCCTTAAGGACAAACCGGTCGTCACCTACTGCACCGGCGGTATCCGCTGCGAAGTGCTGTCCAGCCTCATGGTGAACCGCGGCTTCAAGGAGGTCTACCAGCTCGACGGCGGAATCGTCCGCTACGGCGAAACGTTCAAGGATCAGGGCCTCTGGGAGGGCTCCCTCTACGTGTTCGACAAGCGCATGCACCTGGAATTCAGCGGCGAAGCGAGAACCATTGGCGAGTGCGTCCGCTGCTCGGCGCCCACGAGCAAGTTTGAGAACTGCTCGAATGCGTCCTGCCGCACCCTCACGCTGTACTGCGCGGAGTGCGCCGCCAGCCCCGAAACGCTCCGCTGCCCGGAGGGCTGCGCGGCCTGAGGCCTCTTGCCCGACCCGGCACCGGTGCCCCGGCGTTGATTCCCCGCGCACTGCCGGCAGGCACACTCGTCACGGGCGTGAAAGCTCAGAGCCGGCTCACCCGGTATGCGAAATTGGCGCCCGCATATGCGCCCGCATATGCGCCCACATTGATGTGCAGCACGGCGCCGGCGGGCAAGAAGACCACGTTGACCCGTGAAGTCCCGCACCGCAGGTCCAGGTCCACCAGTTCACTGTCGTTATGGTCCACGCTGAACGACACCCGCCGAGGGCTCCGGCAGGCAAGGGTAATCGCGTAGCTGCCCTCGGGCAGGTTCGTGGTGGCCTCTTCCCGTTCCTCGCCGGCGCCCAGGGTGCCGAAGTTGCTGTGAAACACCTGTCCCTCGGCGTCGGGCAGCGCCAGGGCCACCCAGGCTTCCAGCTCTGCCCCGGTGACGGGCTGGTTGAACTGGGGATCCCGCGGCAGGGCCGCATCGGTAAATGTCGGGGCCGGGGACTCCGTCTCGCTGGCAAAACCATCGTCATACTCGTAAGCGCACCCGGCCACGGCCGTTCCCAACGCCAGCGCAAGCAAGAAACACACGGCGGATGCCGTGCGGGTCCGAGGCATGTTCAACGGCACGCTCGTTGCCGGAACAGTGAGCATGTGCATACTTTAACCCCGCGCCATTCCCGGGCGCCAGAGGTCCTGCGGCCGCCCCGGGAAGTGCCAGCTACGGCCTTACCGCTCGGGGCCGCTGAAGCTGATCCGGACGCCGGCAACGGCCCCGGTCCCCGGCCCCGGGACGCCGCCGCCGTACCTGACAACGTGGGCCGACACCCGGCCGGGTTCCAGGTCAACCAGCGCCTCCGCCGCGCCGCCGCAGTCGAGGCTAAGCTCCAGCAGCGTCCCGCCCTGCCGCGCGCCCTGGATGACTGACAGGTGCGCATCCGCGGCCCCGACGCAGGCTGCGGTCACCTTGTACTGTCCGGTCCTGGTGACAGTTCCCGACGTCGAGAACCCTCCGCTGCTGGTCCCACCAATCCCGCCCGATCCGCCGAACAGCAGCCCGTCTGGTGTCCCGAGGACGGCTTCGAGCTCGGACAGATGGCGGGTTTCGACGGCCTCCAGTTCCGGATCCCGGGTCGGCAATGGTGCCCGTGCCGGGTCCGACTGGGACGCAGGGCCGGAGGCGGCCGGTGAGATCCCGGCGTCGTCGGCGTATTCGCAGCCGGCCAGTCCCGCGGCCGCCACCGCCAGCAGCAGGGCAGCCCGGACCGTCCCGCGCATCCCCCCGGCAGCTGACATGCTCCGATCCTACTGCCGCTGCCGTTGCGCCGCAGTCACCGCGCCCCGGCCGTGCCGGTGTCCGGCAGGCTAGGAGGCGGGCACCAGCTGGTAGGCATAAATGAGCGGGGCATCAACGCTCGAGGCACTGATCCGGAGCGCACCGGCGGCGGGGACCTTGATGCGTGCTGTCTCGCGGCTGCCGTTGCACGCCGCCCCGGTTTCGCTCAGCCGGGCGCCGTCGAGGGAGGCTTCGAAGAAGGCCTTGCCGCCGCCCTCGCAGCTGATCGTCAGGAGATAGGTGCCCGGGTCTATTGCGGGGGCGGTCTTGGTGATCGGATCCCGGTTGAGGATTTTCCCGGCGTCCTCCAGCACGATCCCGTCGGCCGGGGGAAGCGCCGTGGCCTTCCACGCCGGCACATCCGCCGATTCGATCGAACCGGCCGGGGAGCACGCCGCTGCGGCCAGTACCACGGCGGCACAGAGTGCGGCGCGAGTGGTCCAGGCACGCAGGAAAGACCCGGCGCGTCCGATCGGCCGGGCACACGGGCGGATGGTCCGGGCACGCCGGGACCTGTGGAGAAGGAGCATGCCTCCAACTTACCGCCGTTGCCCGGGGCCGCTGATTCCCCGCCTGCCCGCATGCCGGGCCTTGACCTTGACGTAGCGTCAAGCCCTAGCATCGGCTTAACGGGCCCGGACGGGGCCGCGGCCGGAGCCGAAAGGGGCAGCAGCGTGGAATGGTCGGTGCAGCAGATCGCCCGGACCGCCGGGACCACGAGCCGGACATTGCGTCACTATGACAGCATCGACCTGCTCAAACCCAGCCGGACCGGCGGGAACGGGTACCGGTTCTACGACCAGGCCTGCCTCGTCAGGCTGCAGCGCATCCTGCTCCTTCGGGACCTCGGGCTGGGGCTGCCGGCCATCGCCGAGGTGCTCGACCACGAGCCCGATGCCGAACGGGCACTGGGCCGGCACCTGGAGTGGCTGCGGCAGGAACAGGACCGGCTGGCGCGGCAGATCGCCTCGGTCCGGCAGACGCTTGAAGCACTGAAAGCAGGAGGAGAAATCATGGCGGAGAAGATGTTCGACGGCTTCGACCACACCCAATACAAGGACGAGGTTGAGGAGCGCTGGGGCAAAGAAGCGTACGCGAAAAGCGATGCCTGGTGGCGCCTGATGAGCCCGGCCGAGAAGGACGACTGGAAGGAGCGTTCGCGCCAGCTGGGCAGCGACTGGATCGCCGCAGCGGCGTCGGGCATCGCGGCGGACAGCGCCGAAGCGCAGGAGCTTGCCCGGCGGCACATCGAGTGGCTCACAGCGATTCCCGGCACACCCGCTTCGGCGGCCGCCGCCGGCGGCGCGGACGGGAAAGCCGGCGGGAAGAGTGAGCTGAAGGGCTATGTCACCGGACTCGGCGAGATGTACGTTGCCGATCCGCGCTTCGCCGCAAACTACGGGGGCGCAGCCGGCGCGACGTTCGTCCGTGACGCCCTGCGGCTCTACGCCGGCAGGCACCTCTAGGACCGCTGGCACCCGGCCCGGCAGCCGAGCTCCCGGGCCGCCGGGCCGGGACTAAACTTGTCCGGTGACTCCCTCAACGCATTTCACGGCCGGCAACACCCCCGACGCCCCGCGCAGCGACCTCCCCGGCCTGCTCGAATCCCTGGCCGCAGACCTGCGCGGCATCGGCTACACCGTGGACGGCGTGGCCGAACTGCTCGGCGCTGCCGCGCACAGTGCACTGGGCCGCGATCAACTCGTTCCCGCGCTGATCGTCACCGAGGCTGCCTGCAAGGGTGAAACGACGACGGCGGCGCTCGCCGCCGTCGTCCGGTTCTGGCTGCTGGCCGAACCGCAGTCCGCCGCAACACTCGACGCGGCCCTGCCCGGCATCCGCACGGCCGGTCTGCTGGAGCTGGGCCTGGTTGAGCCGTCCGCCGACGGTCTGGTTCAGGCCAAAGTGGATCTGCGGCCGTACGGCTGGGAGGGGATACCCGGGGACGGCGCCCAGGGGGACAGCGCCCAGGGGGACAACACCCAGGGGGACGGCGCCCAGGGGGAAAGTGATGTCAGCGGCGGCGCGGAGCTCTGGGTGGCCAGCGATCTCGCCGCCCACCAGCGGCCCGGTGTGCTGCGCCACGACCACGTGCTCGGGATCGGGCAGGCATCCACCACCCTGGTGCAGGTTACCGCCCGCCGCCACGTGGCCCGGGCCCTGGACCTGGGCACCGGCTGCGGCATCCAGACCTTCCACCTCCTGCACCACGCCGAGCACGTGACCGCCACCGACATCTCCGACCGGGCCCTGGCCTTCACCCGTTTCAACCTGCTGCTCAACGCCGGCCAGCTGCACCTGGACCCCTCGGATCTGGAAGCCCGCGTGAGTCTCCGCCGGGGCTCCCTGCTCGAGCCTGTGGCGGGCGAGGAATTCGAGCTGGTGGTCTCCAACCCGCCGTTCGTGATCACGCCGCGCAGCCCGGGCGAGGGCGCCTCGGACCAGTTCACCTACCGTGACGGTGGCCTGCCGGGCGATGACATTGTCGCCGACCTGGTCCGGGCCCTTCCCTCGGTTCTTGCCCCTGCCGGAACTGCCCAGCTGCTGGGCAACTGGGAGATCCCGGCGGGCGCGGCCTGGGATGAGCGGCCGCGCAGCTGGGCCAGCGCCGACGCGGACGTCTGGTTCCTGCAGCGCGAGCAGGTCAGCCCGGAACAGTACGCCGAAACGTGGCTTCAGGACGCCTCCGAGGCCCGCGACCGGCGGCTCTACCAGGACTCGTACGCCGCATACCTGGACGATTTTGCCTCCCGCCAGGTCGAGGCCATCGGCTTCGGGATGATCTGGCTGCGCCGTCCCGCGGAAGGCTCACCGCCAGTGCTGCGGCGTTTCGAGGAGATCACCTATCCGATCGAGCAGCCCGTCGGCCCGCACCTCGGCGCCGCCCTGGAGCGCGCCGACTGGCTGGCCGCCCATGACCTGGCAGCAGCGCACCTGCTCGTGGCCGACGACGTCACCGAGGAGCGGCACCAGCGCCCCGGCGCCGAACACCCCGGCGTGATCCTGCTGCGCCAGGGTGCGGGCCTCCGCCGCACCAACCTGCTGAGCACCGAACTGGCCGGGTTTGTCTCAGCGTGTGACGGCGACCTCTCCGTCCGGCAGATCATCGGTGCCCTTGAGGCGCTGCTGGGCGGGGGCGAGGACTGGGACGGCGAGGCCTTCCGGGGCGGGCTCCTCACCGAAGTGGGAAACCTGGTCCGCGACGGCTTCCTGCTGCCCGCCTGACACTGCGCCGCCCGCTGACGGGCGGGCTGGCGCGGAAGGGGAGGCTGACACCGCCGGGCCGGCCGCGGGGACAACCGGGCCGGCTGCGCCCTTGGTGCCGTAGCGCGGCAGGACGTGCGCGGCGACGGCCAGGGCTGCCAGCACCCCGGCCGCTCCCGCCACCAGGAAGCTGACCCGGATGGGGAGCAGGGCGCCGAGCAGCCCGCCCAGCGCCAGGGCACCGATGGTCACCGCCCGGGTCAGGCCGCCGATGATCGCCATCGCCTGGCCCCGGCCGCTTTCCGGGATCCGCAGGATTACTATCGCCCCGAAGCAGGCGTTCAGCGCCCCGCAGGAGGCTCCCATTGCGGTATAGGCCACGAACAGCAGTTCCATGTTCGGCACCTGCGCCATGATTCCCAGAAAAGCCGATGTCAGGGCCATCGAGACCAGCAGCACGCGCAGCCGGGCCTGCGGGGTCGTGATCCGGCTGGCCAGCGCCGCACCGGAAGCCATCCCCAGACCAAACGACGCGGCGAGCAGCCCGTACTGCATTTCGGTGGCGCCGAGCTCGTCGCGGGCCAGGAAAACCTCAAGGACGTTCGTCGCCTCGCCGACGGTGATGAAGAACAGCGCGCCGATGACCAGCGCCCAGACCAGGCCGTCCCGCCGGAGGTGGCGGAGTCCGTCAAGCAGGGCGGGCCGTTCCATGCCGGCCCGTTCGGCCGCCGTCCCGCGCCGGGTCCGGATCAGCATGGCGCCCGCGGCCATCGCGAGGTAGCAGCCGCTGGCCACGGCAAAAACCAGGCCGGATCCGCCCCAGCCGCTGAGTAGCCCTCCCGCCGCCGGTCCCACCATGCCGGCGATCATAATCGTTGCCTGCATCGTGCCCAGCGCGCGCGGGGTCCGCTCCTCGCCCACAATCCTGGGCAGCAGGGCCTGCCAGGTCGGTCCGGCCACGGCCTGCGCTGTGTCGAGCAGGAAGGTCATGGCAAACAGCACCGGCAGGTAGTTTTCCAGATACTGCATTCCCAGGCCCATGCCGCCGACGGCCACGGCACTGACCACGGACGACGCCGTCGCGAGCGTCCGCGAATCCCTTGTGTCCGCCAGCCGGCCGGCCCACGGGGCCAGCAGCACCAGGGGGAGTGCCGAGCAGAGCAGATAGGCCGCCACGAGCCAGGGCCCTGCAACTGGGGTCTGGCCGGCGGCGGCAAGATTCTGCAGGTGCAACATAACGCTGATGATGACGGCGCCCATGCCTGCCGTGGCAACGAAGCGGGAGCCGCTGGCGAGCAGGAAATCGTGGTTGCGCCAGAGCGGCAGCGCGGCCACGGATCCGCCCGGAGCGTCATGAAATACCTGTTTCATGAGAGCAAACTATCGCGCCGGGAATTAGGTGTCAAGCATTCCTTTCATAGTTTGGCGGTGCTCGGTAGACTTGAAGGGTGAGTACAGGAACCCCAGCGGCGGAGCCACCGGTGCCTCCGGCGGCCAGGCGTCGGCAGCGCGCGGAAAAGAAAGTGGAAATCACCGACCCGAAGGCGATCCGGGCGCTGGCCCACGCCGCCCGGCTGGAAGTCATTTCCGAACTGTATTCGACCCAGGTCAGCCGGACGGCCACCGAACTCGCCGCACAGACCGGCCTCACGCCGAGCGCCATGAGCTACCACCTGCGCGCCCTGCAGAAATGGGGCATTGTGGTCCCGGCGGCCACCGCGGGCGACGCCAGGGAGCGCCGCTGGAAAGCGGCGGGAACGGACTTCACGATCAACTCCGGCGGCGGCGTGGCAAGTCCGGAGTTCGCCGTGCTGGATCTCGAACTTGATGCCTACCGCCGGCGTGTCAGTGCCTACGCCAAGACCCGGGACGAGCTGCGCCAGCGCGGCGAAACCGTGGACGGGCCCTCCTCGTCCGTCGTGCTGGCCAGCAACCTGCTCTATTTGACGCCGGAGCAGCGTACGGAGCTGAATAGCAGGCTCTTTGAACTATTGCGGGACTACGAACTGGAGGATCCGGACCACGTCCCCGAGGGTGCGGAGCGGATGGCGACCATGTGGTCGATGATTCCGGATGACCGCGGACAGTCCCCGGCGACGCCCGGGCAGTCCCCGGCGGGCTCCGGACAGTCCCCGGCGACGCCCGGGCGGTCCCCGGCGGGCTCCGGACAGTCCCCGGCGACGCCCGGGCGGTCCCCGGCCGCCCCAGGTCCCGGCCCCGTCTGACAAGCTCCGGGCCGCGCGCCGGCGCCGGGCGAGAGCGTGCGGCGCAGACGGTTCTTTACGCCCGGAAGTCGCGTCCGGGACCCCGTCTTTTCAGGCTGAATGCGCGGTAATCCGCAAAATATGGTGAACTAGGCGGGTATGGGCGCATCTGCCCGAGCAACCTTTTTCTGTAGGAGCACCGTGCCAAGTAAGGCCAAAACCGGTAAGAAACTCGTGATTGTGGAGTCTCCCGCCAAGAGCAAGACCATCGCCAAGTACCTCGGCGAGGGCTTCATTGTTGAGGCCTCCATTGGTCACATCCGGGACCTCCCGCAGCCCTCGGAACTGCCGGCGGAACTGAAGAAGACCTCGGTGGGCAAGTTCGCCGTCGACATTGATAACGACTTCAAGCCGTACTACGTGGTGTCCCCGGACAAGAAGAAAAAGGTCGCCGAACTCAAGGCGCAACTCAAAGACGCTGACGCTCTCTATCTCGCAACCGATGGGGACCGCGAGGGCGAGGCCATCGCGTGGCACCTTCTCGAAGTGCTCAAGCCCAAGGTGCCGGTCTACCGGATGACCTTCGGTGAAATCACCAAGGAAGCCATTCACCGCGCTATGGACAACCTGCGTGACGTCGACCAGGACCTGGTGGACGCGCAGGAAACCCGCCGAGTGCTGGACCGCCTCTACGGCTACGAGATCTCCCCGGTGCTGTGGCGCAAGGTGGCCCGCGGCCTCTCCGCCGGCCGCGTGCAGTCCGTGGTGACCCGCATGGTCGTGGACCGCGAGCGTGAGCGGATGGCCTTCAAAGCGGCCTCCTACTGGGACCTGACCGGCCAGTTCGGCGCAGGTTCCGGCTCCTTCAAGGCCAAACTCGCGATGGTCGACGGCGCCAAGGTCGCCAGCGGCCGGGACTTCAACGACAGTGGCGAGCTCACCTCCCGCAACGCCGTGCACCTCAATGAGGAACGCGCCACCTCCCTTGCCGCCGGGCTGCAGGACGCCGATTTCCGCGTCCGCTCCGTCGACACCAAGCCGTACACCCGCCGCCCGGCCGCCCCGTTCACCACCTCGACGCTCCAGCAGGAGGCCGGCCGCAAGCTGCGCTTCTCCTCCAAGAGCACCATGCAGGTGGCCCAGCGGCTGTACGAAAACGGCTACATCACCTACATGCGTACCGACTCCTCCGCGCTGAGCAACGAGGCCCTCACGGCGGCTCGGCGCCAGGCCTCCGAGCTGTACGGTCCGGAATACATCCCGGCGTCCCCGCGCGTCTACAGCGGGAAGGCCGCCAACGCGCAGGAGGCCCACGAGGCCATCCGTCCCGCCGGCGACTCCTTCCGTACCCCCGCCCAGGTGGCCAAGCTGCTGTCCGGCGACGAGTTCCGCCTCTACGAGCTGATCTGGAAGCGCACCGTCGCCTCGCAGATGGCCGATGCCAAGGGCTCCACCGCAACGATCCGCCTCGGTGCGGTCGCAGCGGACGGACGCGACGCCGAGTTCTCGGCCTCCGGCACGGTCATCACCTTCCCCGGCTTCCTCGCCGCCTACGAAGAAGGCAAGGACGAAAGCCGCGGCGACGACGAGTCCGACGAAGCCCGCCGGCTGCCCAACGTGGCCAAGGACGACGCGCTGACCGCGTCGGAGATCGCCGCCGTCGGGCACGAGACGTCCCCGCCGCCGCGCTTCACCGAAGCATCGCTGACCGCCGAGCTGGAAAAGAAGGGCATCGGCCGCCCGTCCACCTACGCCTCCACCATCTCCACGATCCAGGACCGCGGCTACGTCCGGAAGCAGGGCTCCGCGCTGGTCCCGAGCTGGATCGCGTTCTCCGTGATCCGCCTGTTGGAGCAGCACTTCCACGACTACGTGGACTACGAGTTCACGGCCGACATGGAGACCGACCTCGACAAGATCGCCAACGGCCAGGCCCAGGGGCCGGCCTGGCTCAAGCACTTCTACTTCGGTGAGGATTCCGAGCCCGGCCTGCTGAGCATTGTCAACAACCTCGGCGAGATCGACGCCCGGGAAATCAACTCCATCCCGATCACGGATGAGATCACGCTGCGGGTCGGGAAGTTCGGCCCGTACCTGGAAAGCTCCGTCGCGACGGTCGATCCGAAGACCGGCGAAGTGGTTGAGGCCGCGCGCGCCAACGTCCCGGAGGACCTGGCGCCGGACGAGCTCACCGCCGCCAAGGCCGTCGAGCTGATGGAAACCGCTGCCCCCGAAGAGCGCGTTCTTGGCGCGGACCCGCACACCGGGCACACCGTGGTGGCCAAGAACGGCCGCTACGGCGCCTATGTTACCGAGGTCATTCCGGAGATGACCGAGGAGCAGCTTGCCAACCAGCCGGTGGAGTACTACAAAAACGGCAAGCCCAAACCGGCGAAGAAGCCTGTGAAGGCCAAGCCCCGCACCGGGTCACTGTTCGCCTCGATGAGCGTGGACACCATCACCCTGGACGAGGCCCTGCAGCTTATGAGCCTGCCCCGGGTGCTCGGCCAGGACGCCGAAAACAACCCGATCACCGTGCAGAACGGCCGCTTCGGCCCGTACCTGAAAAAGGGCACGGATTCCCGGTCCATCGGTTCGGAGGAGGAAATCTTCACGATCACGCTGGAGCAGGCGCTGGAGATCTACTCCCAGCCGAAGCAGCGCGGCGCCCGCGCCGCCGTCCCGCCGCTGGCGGAGTTCGGCCCGGATCCGGTGTCGGAGAAGAACATCGTGGTGAAGGAGGGCCGCTTCGGCCCGTACATCACCGACGGCGTCACCAACATCACCGTCCCGCGCTCCACCGCGCTGGAGGAGCTCACCCGGGAACAGGCCGTCGAACTCCTCGCGGAGAAGCGCGCCAAGGGCCCGGTCAAGCGCACGACGACGGCGCGCAAGGCCCCGGCCCGCAAGGCCACCGCCAAGAAGTAGCTCAGCCGCGCCGGGGTGGGCGGCTCGAGGTGGCTCAGCCGCGCCGAAATCGCGGGATACGTGCGGGTTCGCGGTCACGAGGTGGCTCAGCCGCGCCGGAGTCGCCGGAAACGTGCTGGTTCGCGGTCACGAGGTGGCTCAGCCGCGCCGAAGTCGCCGGATACGTGCTGGTTCGCGGTCACGAGGGGGCTCAGCCGCGCCGAAATCGCGGGAGCACTGCTGGGTTCGCCGTAAGTTCCGGGGCGGATTCGCAGGTTTCCCGCGATTTCGCGTTTGCGGACCCGGGCCCAACGTGATCGAGTAGGAACATGACTGAACAGCCCGAGCACTTGGACCTCCAGCCGCTGAACGACCTTGAAGAGAAGCTTGCCCGCGGGGAAGACCCGGACGCCAACCCCGTTGACGTTATCCTCGCCTTCCTCAACAACGAGGTGTACATCGTGAGCGCCGATGTCCTCGAAGGTGCCGATTCCCAGGTTGAGCCGCTGGTGCTGGCGAACTCCTCCGGCAAGCCGGTCCTGGCCGTGTTCTCCCACCCGAACCGTGCCACGGAGCAGTACCTGGCCGCAGCGCCCAACGTGCTCGGCACTCAGGGCGCCGCGATCCTCGGCAACCTCGGCGACGACCTCGGCATGGTCATCAACCCCGGTGCAGCCTTTGGCTTCGAGATCGATCCGGAGGGCGTGGCGAACATCCGCCGCGACTTCAAGCCCACCGACGAGAACGAGAACGAGGACGAGGACGCCCAGCCCTAAGGCTGACCCTAAACTCAGCACGGGTAACACAGGCCCAGGCCCGGACCCTGGTAACCCAGGCCCGGGGCCTGGGACCTGAGACCCGACCCTGATCCCGGTACCTCCGGCCGGCCGGCCCGCCGCCCCGCCGGCCAGCCGGCCCGCCGGCCGTGACGATCGTGTCAGGCGACCGGTGCGTAAGGCGGGTTTGGTCCCCGGGGGGATAATGGCCCTATGCGTCTTGGCGTCCTCGATATCGGATCAAACACTGTCCATCTCCTGCTGGTGGATGCCCACGCGGGTGCGCGCCCGGTGCCTTTCGCCTCACACAAGCGCCCGCTGTCCCTGGTGCAGTTCCTTGAGAGCGACGGCAGCATCAATGACGCCGGGCAGCATGAGCTGATCGAGTTCGTCCTCGAGGCGTGGGAATTCGCGGCCAAGCACAAGGCCGAAGACCTGCTGGCGTTCTGTACGTCCGCGATCCGCGAGGCTACCAATGGGGCTGCCGTACTGGCCCGCGTCAAGCACGAGACCACCGTAACTTTGCAGGAGCTGACCGGCAGCGAGGAATCCTCGATGACGTTCTTCGCCGTCCGCCGCTGGTATGGCTGGGGCGCCGGACCCATGCTGAACCTGGATATCGGCGGCGGGTCCTTTGAAATGGCCTACGGTGAAGACGAACTCCCCGAACTCGCGACCTCCGTCCCGCTGGGTGCGAGCCGGCTGACCCGGGACTGGCTCCAGGACGACCCGCCCTCGGCCAAGAGCGTCAAGGACCTTCGCCGCTACATCAGGGCCACGCTCAAACCGGTCGTACGCGACTTCGCGAAGCTTGGCAGGGCGAACCACGTGGCGGGCACCTCCAAGACCTTCCGTTCGCTGGCGCGCATCGCCGGCGCCGCGCCCAGCGCCGCAGGCCCCTACGTCAAGCGTGAGCTGTTCGCCACGGACCTTGGTCTCTGGGCGCAGCGTATTTCTGCCATGGAGGTCAAGGACCGGCTGAACCTTCCCGGAGTCTCCGAGGCCCGTGCCCCCCAGCTGTTGGCAGGGGCGCTGGTGGCCGAAGCCGCTCTCGAAATGTTCGAGTTTTCGAGCCTGGAAATCTGCCCTTGGGCCCTTCGCGAAGGCCTGATCCTCCGCCGGCTGGATCAGCTGGTCTTCGAGGGTCCGCTGCAGCCAGCACCACACGTGACCCGGAACGACCGCCCCGTCCAGCGGCCGTCACTCGACGCCAAGGCGCCCGAGGATGCAATGGCACGGCCGTCCGACGTCCGGTGACTCCGCGGATTTTGACGTGGCGCAGGCCCAAGTCAGGCAGGCCGGATTTCGCGCAGGCCCGAGTCAGGCAGACCGGATGTCGCGCTGTCGGATGTCGATCCGGACGCAGGCCGTTCGTCTAATAGGTGAGAGGCCGGCAGAAAGCCGGCCGCTTCGTCAAGGAGGACAGCACCATGGCACAGTACCTGCTCAACGTTTACCAGCCCGTCGGCCCCGCCCCGGCCGCGGACTTTCTTGAGCCCATCATGCGGGACGTCGACGCCCTTAACCGTGAAATGCAGGACGCCGGCGCCTGGGTTTTTGGCGCCGGTCTCCATCCCACCGAAACAGCCACTGTCGTCCGGCCGCAGGGCACTGAGCTGCTCATCACGGACGGTCCCTTCGCCGAAGCCAAGGAGCACCTCGGCGGGTTCACCGTCATCGAGGCGGAGGACCTCGACGCCGCACTCGGCTGGGCCGGCAAGCTCGCCCGCGCGACGACGCTACCCATCGAAGTCCGCCCGATCCAGCACTAGGCACCCAGAATGGCGGGTGAAGCAGCGTCCACCGGACCGGTGCCGGAACCCACTGGGACACCGGTGCCGGACATTGCCCGTGTCTTCCGGGAGGAATACGGGCGTGCCGTTGCCGTGCTGACCCGCGTGCTGGGGGACATCGACGCCGCCGAGGACGCCGTCCAGGATGCTTTCACCCTCGCGGTCCAGCACTGGCCGTCCGGCGGCGTCCTGCGCAGCCCGGCGGCGTGGATCATCACCACGGCGCGGAACCGTGCGGTCGACCGTCTGCGCCGGGAAGCCGGACGCGAGGACAAACAGCGCGGCGCGGCGCAGCTGCACGCGGCCCGTTCCGCGGACCCGCGGACGCCCGAGGAGCACGTGGTCGCCGAACTCTCAAGGGAGGGCACCGTGGACGATGACCGGCTGCGGCTAATTTTCACCTGCTGCCACCCGGCCCTGGCCACCAACGCGCAGGTGGCCCTGACGCTCCGGCTGCTAGGCGGACTCACGACGGCGGAAATCGCCCATGCTTTCCTGGTCCCGGAATCCACCATGGCGCAGCGCCTGGTCCGGGCCAAAGTGAAGATCAGGGATGCCCGGATTCCTTACCGGGTGCCGCAGGGCGCGGAACGTCCCGCGCGGCTGCCGGCGGTGCTCGCGGTGGTGTATCTCATCTTCAACGAGGGCTACAGTTCCAGTTTCGGCGGGCCGCTGATCCGGGAGGACCTTTGCCGGGAGGCGATCAGGCTGGGCCGCCTGCTGGCGGCGCTGATGCCGGACGAACCCGAGGTGACGGGCCTGCTGGCCCTGATGCTGCTGACCGAATCGCGGCGCACCGCGCGGGAAGCCGAGGGAGGTCTGGTGCTGCTGGCGGATCAGGACCGGACCCGGTGGGACCGAACCCTGATCGCGGAGGGCCAGGCACTGGTCCGACAATGTTTGCGGCGGAACCAGCCCGGGCCCTACCAGTTGCAGGCCTCGATCAGCGTTGTCCACAGCGTCGCTCCCGAGGCCGCGGCAACGGACTGGCGGCAGATCCTCCGGCTCTACGATCAGCTCCTTGAGGTCGCGCCGGGGCCGGTCGTGGCGCTCAACCGGACCGTGGCAGTGGCCGAGCTCGAAGGTCCGGAAGTCGCGCTGCGCCTCGCCGACGCGCTCGAGCTGGAGGGCTACCACCTGTTCCACGCCGTCCGCGCGGATTTCCTCGTCCGGCTGGGCCGCGCCGATGAGGCCGCGGGAGCATACGCCTCCGCCCTGAACCTGGCCCGAAACGCGGCCGACCGGAGATTTCTGGAAGCCCGCCTCCTTGACGTGGCGGCTCCCGGAACCGGAGATACCGCTTAACGTCGAAAGGCACCGGCCGTCTGCTGCGGGAAAATGGGGGAAAACCCGCTGCAGACCACCGGTGCCGGGCAGACATCCGCATGCCTGCCGCATCACTCGCACCCTCAATGGGGTAACTACTAAGTTACGCGGGGAGTTTGTTAAGACCCTGACCCCGGGATGTGAGCTGGCTGTGAATCGGGCCGGACTGCAATGATGGGGGCATGAGCAACCGAATCGCATTCCTGGGCTGTGGGTCAATGAACGAGGCCATCATGACCGGCCTGATCGCCGGCGGCGCTGACCCGGCGGACATTGTCGCCACGGTCCGCCGCGCCGAACGGGCCGACGAACTCGCCAAACGGCATCAGGGCATCACCGCCATTGCCGGCGAGGAAGAGCCGGAGAACAACAAGCAGGCGGCCACCGGCGCAGGCGTCGTGATCCTGGGTGTGAAGCCCATTGGCACCGCTGAGCTCGCCCGGGAAATCGGTGGTTCGCTGGCTCCGGACACCATCGTCATCAGCGTCGCGGCCGCCGTGTCCCTCGAGCAGCTCGAAGCGGCACTGCCGGCCGGCCAGCCGGTGATCCGGAGCATGCCCAACACCCCGGCGCGGCTGGGCCGCGGCGTCGTGTCCGTGTCGCCGGGCACGCACTGCACCCCGGAGCAGCTTCAGCGGGCCAAGGATCTGCTGGCCGCCGCGGGCACCGTTGTCGAAATCCCCGAAGAGCAGGTGGACGCGCTGTCGGCGATCAGCGGCTCGGGTCCGGCGTACGTGTTCTATCTGGCCGAAGCGATGGCGAACGCCGGCGTCGAGCTGGGACTGGACCGCGACCTCTCGCTGATGATCGCCCGTGAAACCGTGGCCGGAGCCGGCTATATGCTCGCTGAGCCGGGCGCGGATGCGGAGGCGCTGCGCAAGGGAGTCAGCAGCCCCAACGGCACGACCGAACGCGCGATCGCCAGCTTCGACGCCGGCGGCCTGCCCGCGATCATTGCCGAGGGCGCCCGCGCCGCCTCCGCCCGGGCCGCGGAGATCACCCAGCAGCTGGCCTGACGCCCGGACGCCGCTGGCCTGACGCCCGGAGCCCCCGCACCGGCCGTTACGGCCGGGCGGCGAACCGCTCCAGCAGGTCTACGTGCCCGGAAACAATGAGCATGTCCCGTGCGGAAACCTTCGTCTCCGGGCGGGCGTAGGTGAAGTCCTCGCCCGGGGACTTCACGCCTACAATCGTGACGCCGTACTTGGACCGGACCTTGGATTCGTCCAGCGTGAAGCCCACGGTTTCGCGCGGCGGGTACATCTTCACGATCGCGAAGTCGTCGTCGAACTCGATGAAGTCCAGCATCCGGCCGGAGACCAGGTGCGCGGCCCGGACACCGGCGTCGGCCTCCGGGTAGATCACGTGGTTGGCGCCGATCCGGGTCAGGATCTTGCCGTGCGAGGGCGTGATCGCCTTGACCCAGAGGTGCTCGATGCCGAGGTCCACCAGGTTCACGGTGATCAGCACCGAGGATTCGATCGAGGTGCCCACCCCCACGACGGCGGAGCTGAACTCCTGCGCGCCGAGCTGGCGGAGGGCGTCGATGTTGGTGGCGTCGGCCTCGACGACGTGCGTCAGGACGCCCGACCACTTCTGCACCAGGCTGCGGTCGCGTTCGATGGCCAGCACCTCGCGGCCCTGCTTGACCAGCTGTTCAGCGGTGGAAGCGCCGAAGCGGCCCAGCCCGATCACCAGCACGGGTGCGTTGTGGGCGGGGCGGTTGACGGCGTTTGAGGAACTAGCCAATGATCGGTCTCTCTTCCGGGTAGTGGTACAGCTGGCTGCGCTGGCGCAGGGCCAGGGCGGCGGCAAGGGTGACGGTCCCGACGCGACCGGCGAACATCAGGACGGTGAGGACGTAGACGCCCGACGGCGGGAGCTCGGCGCTGAGGTTCGTGCTGAGGCCCACCGTGGCGAAGGCCGAAATGGTCTCAAAGAGCACCCGGTCCAGGGACGCGCCGCTGATGTGAAGCAGCAGCATCGCCGACACGGCGACCAGTGTGGCGCCGGCGACGATGACCGAGATGGCCACCCGCATGGTTCCCTCCGGGATGGTCCGGCCGTACACCTTTACATCGGAGTCGCCGCGGGCCTCGGCCAGGATCGCCAGGAACATCACCGCGATGGTGGTCACCTTGATGCCGCCCGCGGTCGACGCCGAGCCGCCGCCGGCGAACATCAGGGCGTCGGTCAGGAGCATCGTGGTGGAATCCATCTGGTTCTGGTCCACCAGGTTGAAGCCGCCGGAACGGGTCATCACCGACGCAAACATCGAATGGATGACCTTGTCCGCCACGTTCATGCCGCCGATGGTCCTCAGGTTCTCCCATTCCATCAGCCCCCACAGCAGCGTGCCGCCGACCAGCAGGATCAGGGAGACCTGGATGGTCAGCTTGGTGTGCAGGTTCCATTTCTTCCAGTTCAGCCCGTTCTGCTGCAGCACCATCACCACCGGGAAACCCAGGCTGCCGAGGAAGACGCCGACCATCAGCGGGACCAGGATCCACAAGTCCGTCTCATAGGGCACAATCCCGTCCGAGTGCGGGGTGAAGCCGGCGTTGTTGAACGCCGAAATCGAGTAGAACACCCCGTGCCAGACTGACTGGCCGAAGCTTTCGCCCAGCGTCAGGAACCGCGGGATCAGGACAACCGCCAGCGCGGCCTCGATCACAACCGAGGTGACGATGACGATCCGCAGCAGGGTGCCCACCTCGCCGAGGCGGCCGGCGTTCATGGCCTCCTGGGCGATCAGTTTGCCGCGGACACCCAGCTTCTTGCTGACCATGAGGGCCAGCAGCGAGGCCAGCGTCAGGGTGCCCAGGCCGCCGACGAAAATGCCGATCAGGATGATGAGCTGGCCGAAGAAGGACCAGTGCACCGCTGTTGACACCACGGTCAGGCCGGTCACGCAGACGGCGGACACCGCGGTGAACATTGCCTGGTGCAGCGGCGTGAAATCACCGGTGGCAGAGGAGACCGGCAGGGACAGCAAGAAGGTGAAGACCAGGATCACCATGCCGAACGCGGACAGCGCGAGCCGGGCCGGCGTCGTGTTGGCGATGTTGTCGATGAAGTCGCGGAGGCGTGTGAAAATCCACAGGCCTTCCCGCTCCGGAGCGCCGGGGTGCCAGTTGGCCGGGCTCTGGGACCTCGACTGGCTCTGCGTCATGTGTCGCTTATCCTCGCTTGAAACTTCTTCCTTCAGTAGTAAACCACTAAACCCCGCGCAATGACGGGGGAACGGAGCCCCACGCTCGGGTAGCCTGTGATTGATGACATACCTGCCGGGGCTCGCAAAGACCGCACTGCCGACGACGGTGGTGTGGGATCCTGCCATGACCGCGTACAACTTCGGCCACAGCCACCCGATGGCCCCGGAGCGGATGGAACTCACGGCCCGGCTGGCCGGAAGCCTCGGCCTGCTGGATCTGGAGCACGTTACCGTCGCGGCCCCGGAAGTCGCCAGTGACGCGGAGCTCAGCACCGTCCACAGCCCGGAGTTCGTCGCGGCCGTGCGGCGCGTCAGCGCGGATCCGGAGTCCCCTGACCTCGAGCGCGGACTCGGCACCGAGGATGACCCGGCCTTCGCCGGCATGCACGAGGCCAGCGCCCGGCTGGCCGGCGGCTCGCTGCTGGCCGCGGCCGCGATCCTGGACGGCAGCGCCGTCCGGGCGGTGAACTTCGGCGGCGGCATGCATCACGCGGCCCGCGAACGCGCGAGCGGCTTCTGCATCTACAACGACGCCGCCCTCGCCATCCAGCGGCTGCTCGACGGCGGCCTGCAGCGCGTGGTCTACATCGACATCGACGCCCACCACGGCGACGGAACCCAGAGCATCTTCTGGAACGATCCCCGCGTGCTCACGATCTCCCTCCACGAGACGGGACTGACCCTGTTCCCGGGCACCGGCTACGCCAATGAGATCGGCGGGC
This sequence comes from Pseudarthrobacter sp. RHLT1-30-1, assembly GCF_059383415.1. Classification (NCBI taxonomy): domain Bacteria; kingdom Bacillati; phylum Actinomycetota; class Actinomycetes; order Micrococcales; family Micrococcaceae; genus Pseudarthrobacter; species Pseudarthrobacter sp. RHLT1-30-1. Next base: position 3,560 of record NZ_JBWZCG010000022.1, on the reverse strand, counting down.
CCAACGCGGAGGGCAGCGCCGTAAACGTGGCCCTGCCGGCCGGCACCGGCGACGGTGGCTGGCTGCGCGCGTTCCACGCCGTCGTGCCGCAGCTCGTCGGCGCCTTCAAGCCCGAGGTCATCGTGAGCCAGCACGGCTGTGACTCGCACCGGCTGGACCCGCTCACGCACCTGAACATCAGCGTCGACGGCCAGCGGGAGGCCGCCACCGCCATCAGCAACCTTGCGGCCCGCTACTGCGACAACCGCTGGATCTCCACCGGCGGCGGCGGCTACAACGTCATCACCGTCGTGCCGCGGTCCTGGAGCCACCTGATCGCCATTGCGGCCGGCCGCCCCGTTCCCCTCCGCACCCCGGTGCCGGAGGACTGGCGCAGCTATGTAAAGGAAAAGTACGGGGCCAAGTACGGCGTCGATGCACCGCACATGATGGGCGACGACGTAGACCTCTGGTGGCGCTCCTGGGAAGTCGGCTTCGACCCGAACGACGACGTTGACCGGACCGTGATGGCCACCCGCAAGGAAGTCTTCCCGCTCTACGGGCTGGACCCCTGGTTCGACTGAGCGCTGGACCCCTGGTTCGACTGAGCGCTGGACGCCGGGTTCGCCTGGTTTGACTGCTGACCGGCTTCGGCGGGTTGCGCGGCGGGGTTCTCGGTCTGGAACACGACCCCGGCGGCGCCGATGATCCAGCCCAGCAGCGAGAGTGAGAACGCCCCGATCAGGTCGGTGGAGGCGGTGCCTTTGACGAGCCACACGGCGAGCACCAGCAGCCCGATCACGAGGTACACCAGCAGCGCGGCGATGACCCGGCCCGACAGCTTCGTGGTGATCCCGCCGGCGTCGAACGTGCCGGCCACGGCCTGCCCGCCGCCCTGTTCCTCCCGGCGCATCTCGGCAATGGTGAAGCCGAGGGCGGAGGCGGTGAGTGAACTCAGCGAGGTGGAGAGCACACCGGCGGCGCAGACGACCGCGCCGTTCAGGTCGGGCGCGGTACCCGGCACCTCCGGGATGAACACCCAGACCTTGAACAGCACGTTGCCCCAAACGATCACGAACAGGGCCAGGAACACGGCGGCGATGATATTGAATAGCTGTTTCCGGAAGAAATCACCCATGGCGGTCCACTCCTCTGCGTCGGTAGGCTGCGGCCCCACCTGCCGGGAAGGCGGTGCGTCCGTTGTAGCACCGCGCCCGGTCCGGGGCAATGCCCGGGCGCTAGCAGCGGGGCAGGCAATTGGTGGATGCCATCCGGCGTATATGTCGCTAGTGTGGAGGGCATGGTGACAGACGACGTATTTGCCGTCATTGCTGAGGCAACCCGGCGTGACATTCTGGTCTCCCTCCGCAAGGGGGACAAAGCAGTGGGGGAGCTGGTCCAGGAGCTCGCCGCCAGCCAGCCCACCATTTCCAAGCACCTGAAGGTACTCCGCGAAGCGGACCTGGTGAGCATGCGCGCCCAGGGCCAGAAGCGCTACTACACACTGAATCCGAAGCCGCTGGCCGGGATCGTCAGCTGGCTGGAGACGTTCGACGTCGGCGGAACCGCCGCGCCGGAAGCGTCCGCGGCGCGGACCGCGAAGCCCCGGATCCAGCAGGTCCCGGACACCCAGCCCGTCCCGGACACCCTGGCCGCCGTCCTCTCCGTCCCCGAAGCCTCTTCAGCCACCCCGGCACCCGCCGCAGCAGCGCCCGCCGCAGCAACGCCGCCCGGTGCAGCAGCCGCGGCACTCGCCGGACGGCCCGCCGGCAGCCCGCTCAGTCCCGCCGTCGTCCTGCCGGTCGGCACGGCAGGCGAGGACAGCAGGCCCCAGCAGATCGGCCGCACCGTCGGCCGCGCCGCCACCAGGGCCGCTGACCTTCTGGCCAGCCTGCCGAAGTTCGGCCGCCGGAAGTAACCGGCCGCCAAAAGCCGGCCGCAAACAGTCCGCCGCCAACCGTTCAACGCAGGCAGCGCGGCCGCCAACGGACCCGCAGCGCTGTGTTTCTCACCACCCCGTTTTTGTCACACGCGGTGGCCGCTGGGGCCCGAAATAGAAAATCCTCACCGCCCGGTGCAACCATGGATAGGCTTGTTTGTTGCGCCCCGCGAGGGGCGCCAAGGTTAGGGAGTTGGAATGGACGCACGGCTTGAAGCCATCCGGGACACGGTGCTGGCACGGAATCCCGGTGAAGGGGAATTCCACCAGGCAGTCACCGAGGTCTTCGAAAGCCTCGGGCCGGTGCACGACCGCCACCCGGAGTTCCTCGAAGGCGCCGTGCTCGAGCGGCTTTGCGAGCCCGAGCGGCAGATCATCTTCCGGGTCCCGTGGGCCGATGACTCCGGTACGTTCCAGATCAACCGCGGCTTCCGCGTCGAGTTCAGCTCGGCCCTGGGCCCGTTCAAGGGCGGCCTGCGGTTCCACCCGTCGGTGAACCTGGGAATCGTGAAGTTCCTCGGCTTCGAACAGATCTTCAAGAATGCCCTCACCGGCATGCCAATCGGCGGCGGCAAGGGCGGCTCCGACTTCGACCCCCGCGGGCGTTCGGACGCCGAGATCATGCGCTTCTGCCAGTCCTTTATGACCGAGCTGTACCGCCACATCGGCGAGTACACCGATGTCCCGGCCGGGGACATCGGCGTCGGCGGCCGCGAAATCGGCTACCTCTTCGGGCAGTACAAGCGGATCACCAACCGCTACGAATCCGGTGTCCTCACCGGTAAGGGCATCAGCTGGGGCGGCTCGCTGGTGCGGCCCGAGGCCACCGGCTACGGCACCGTGATCTTTACCGAGGAAATGCTCAAGACCCGCGGCCGGACCTTCGACGGCCAGCGCGTGGTGGTCTCCGGCTCGGGCAACGTCGCCATCAACGCGATTGCCAAGGCCCAGTCACTCGGCGCCACGGTCGTTGCCTGCTCCGATTCCTCCGGCTACGTCGTGGACGAAGCCGGGATCGACGTCGAGCTGCTGCGCCAGATCAAGGAGGTCGAGCGCGGACGGCTCAAGGACTACGAGGCCCGGCGCTCCAACGTCTCGTACGTGGAGGGCGGCTCGGTCTGGGACATCGACGCGACCGTCGCGCTGCCGTGTGCCACGCAGAACGAGCTCGACGGCGTCGCCGCCGCCCGGCTGGTCCGCAACGGACTGCTGGCCGTGGGGGAGGGCGCCAACATGCCCTCGACCCCCGACGCCGTCGCGGTCTTCCAGGAAGCCCGCATCCTGTTCGGGCCGGGCAAGGCCGCCAACGCGGGCGGCGTGGCCACCTCCGCGCTGGAAATGCAGCAGAACGCGAGCCGCGACTCCTGGACCTTCGCGCATACCGAGGAGCGGCTCACCGAGATCATGATCGGGATCCACGACCGCTGCGCCGCCACCGCGGACGAATACGGCGACCCGGGCAACTACGTGCTCGGCGCAAACATCGGCGGCTTCGTCAAGGTGGCCGACGCGATGCTCGCCCAGGGGCTCATCTAGGCAGGCCCGGCCAGCACGGACAATAGCGGGGGGAGGGTTTTTCGCCAACCACTCCACCCCCTTTCTTTCCTCCCTGAACCCCCCAGAGGATCCTTCCCCCACAACC
>NZ_JBWZCG010000021.1:0-83264 GCF_059383415.1 Pseudarthrobacter sp. RHLT1-30-1 | reverse complement strand
CGAGGGCGGGATCGGCCCGTACCCGTCCAGCATCGCCGGTTCCTCGGTAGCGCCCAGCAGGGACATCACCGGGACGGTGATCAGGACCTGCGCCCGCGGCGACGGCACACCCCCACCCTCCCCATCAGCGCCGGTGGAACCGGGGCCGGTGGTGAGGAGCCAGGTCGCGGCGATGTCGGCGCGGAGCTGGGTCAGGGTGCGCGCCTCGGCCGGGCCCTGCAGGGCGCGGGCCGCGGCGGTGCTCCGGTCCCAGATCCCCGCCGCAGTATCGGCCGGCAAGTAGGCGGAGAACCAGGCCATCCCGTCGCAGTCCGGGCGGAACTCGACCCGCCGGTCGGCCACACCCTTGGCGTGGCGGGCCTCGATGCTGTCCGCGTGGTGGCGTTCCCGCCAGGTCCGGGCCTTGGCCCGCAACCGGCCCGGGACGAGCTCCCCGGCCGGACAGCCCCGGGCCGGGTTCGGCGCGTCGGGGTCCAGGAAGTGCGCTTCCAGCGCCGCCGCCCCGGCCGCGTCCAGGTTCGTGGTTTCGTCCACCATGACCCTCGCGTGCGCCCAGGAAATCGTCCCCGCACTCAGCGCCGCCATCGTCAGGGGCAAGTCTTTGGTCAGGGCCGCGCATTCGCCCAGGAACGCCCCCGCGGTCGCCTCGCTCACGGTCAGGACACACGCGATCTCCGCTGTCAGCGCGAGTTCAAGGCGCCTCCCATGGAGCTGGGTATCCGCCGGGGCCGCCATGGCTTCGGTGGCCCGCCGATAGGTTGCCGCCAGCTGGACCTTCCGCGCAGCGGCCCGCGCCTCCCACCGGACCATATCGGCCAGTCCATCCAGGCAATCATCCGCCAGAACCCGCAACGGATCCTCCCACCACGGGCCGGCATCCCGACCCTCGGGATCAGTGCCGGACGGGCCAGCCCGTCCGGCGCTCACCGGGGTGACGGAATCCAGCGCAGCGGTCAACGCCGCGACAGCCGCCAGTGCCTCCTGACCCTCCGCAATCCAGTCCGCACTCTCCATACCTCCAGAATATCGAGGGACCGCGACGGCCAGCCGACCGGAAACAGGCTATGTGGATAACTCGACCGCGCAGTCTGCGGATGCCTCACTCAGTGCCGGCAAAGCATCCCCAGTAAGTCCAGCGAACAAATCCAGCCTTACCGGCGTTTCTTTGGAGCACGTCGCACGGCCGCCGGGCGAAGCCTGCGCAACAACACCTCCGCACGACAGCCGCCGCCGTCCCGGCCCGCGCCCCACCGGCCCCTGCCGTCCCGGGCACTGCCGCAGGCTCAGTAGACTTGAACTGTGGCAGATCCAGCGAGTTACCGACCCCAGACGGGTGAGATTCCGACCAATCCGGGCGTGTACCGCTTCCGCGACCCGCACGGCCGGGTCATCTATGTCGGCAAGGCCAAGAACCTCCGTGCACGGCTGAACTCGTATTTCGCCAACCCGGCCGGGCTGCTGCCCAAAACCTATGCGATGGTCCACACGGCCAGCAGTGTGGAGTGGACCGTCGTCGGCAGCGAACTCGAATCGCTGCAGCTCGAATACACCTGGATCAAGGAATTCAAGCCCCGGTTCAACGTGATGTTCCGGGATGACAAGAGCTACCCGTACCTGGCTGTGTCGATGGGGGAGAAGTACCCGCGCGTCCAGGTCCTGCGCGGCGAGCGGCGCAAGGGCACCCGCTACTTCGGGCCCTACACCGCCGGAGCGATCCGGGACACCATGGACACCCTGCTGCGCGTGTTCCCGGTCCGCAGCTGCAGCGCCGGCGTCCTGAAACGGGCCGAAGCCAGTGGCCGGCCCTGCCTGCTCGGCTACATCGACAAGTGCGCGGCACCCTGCGTCGGCCGCATCTCGGCCGAGGACCACCGCGCCCTGGCCGAGGACTTCTGCACCTTCATGGGCGGCGAAGCCAAGCCGTTCGTCACCCGGCTGGAAAAGGACATGGCAGCCGCCGTGGCGGAACTGGACTACGAACGGGCGGCCCGGATCCGTGACGACATCGTCGCGCTCAAAAAGGTCTTTGAACGCAACGCCGTGGTCCTGGCCGAGGGCACCGACGCCGACGTCTTCGCCCTGCACGAGGACGAGCTCGAGGCTGCCGTGCAGGTCTTCCACGTCCGCGGCGGCCGGATCCGCGGCCAGCGCGGCTGGGTCGTCGAAAAGGTCGAGGACTCCACAACCCCGGACCTCGTCGAGCACCTGCTCCAGCAGGTCTACGGCGAGGAGGCCGGCCTGCAGGGCAGGCTGCCCCGCGAGGTCCTCGTCCCGACGGAGCCCAGCAACGCCGCGGAACTGGCGCTCTGGCTCGGCGGCCTGCGCGGCGCCCGGGTGGATATCCGCGTGCCGCAGCGCGGGGACAAGGCCGCGCTGCTGTCCACCGTCCGGGAAAACGCCGAACATGCCCTCAAGCTGCACAAATCCCGGCGCGCCGGCGATCTGACCCTCCGGTCCCAGGCGCTGCAGGAATTGCAGGAGGCCCTGGAGCTGCCCATCGCGCTGATGCGGATCGAATGCTACGACATCTCGCATGTCCAGGGCACCAACGTCGTCGGATCCATGGTGGTGGTCGAGGACGGACTGCCGAAGAAGTCCGAGTACCGGAAGTTCTCCGTCACCGGCGCCGCCGCGACGGATGACACCGCTGCAATGCACGACGTGCTGACCCGGCGTTTCCGGAACTACCTGCAGGAGAAGTCCGTCCTGGCCGACGCCGCCCGCCAGCCCGGGCATCAGGCCCTGCTCAACGCCGTGGCCGACGCCGCCGTCGCGCCGTCCGCTTCCCCGGTAGCCGTCGCTGATACCACCACCCCGGCGCCCCGGACCAAGTTCGCTTACCCGCCCAACCTCGTCGTCGTCGACGGCGGCAAGCCCCAGGTCAACGCGGCCGCCCGTGCCCTGGCCGAACTGGGCATCGACGATGTCTACGTCGTCGGGCTCGCGAAACGGCTTGAGGAGGTCTGGCTGCCGGACAGCGACTTCCCGGTGATCCTGCCCCGCGCCTCGGCCGGGCTGTACCTGCTGCAGCGCGTCCGCGACGAGGCGCACCGCTTCGCGATCTCCTTCCACCGGCAGAAGCGCGGCAAGGCCATGACCGTCTCAGCGCTCGACGGCGTGCCCGGCCTCGGCGACTCCAAGCGCAAGGCCCTGCTCGCCCAGTTCGGCTCCGTCAAGAGCATCAGGACGGCCAGCGTCGAGGAACTCACCGATGCCAAGGGCATCGGCCCGTCCCTGGCCGCGGCGATCGTCCGGCACTTCACCGACGACGGCGAGGGGGCCACCACCGCGCCCGCCATCAACATGACCACGGGCGAAATCCTGGAGACTTAGCTAGCACCGGCAATCTTAGCTAGGGTAAGGACTTGGGAAACGGCACGCGCGGCGATTGAGCCGCACCACCGGCCCTTACCCGTCAGCGGTAGGGAACAACAGCACAGCAGAACGGGGCTTCACTGATGGCAGAGTCGACGGCAGGATCCGGAACGGAGTCGGACGGCATGACGCCGGTCAAACCCGTCGAGGCCGAACTGCTCGTGGTGACGGGTATGTCGGGAGCCGGCCGGAGCACCGCCGCGGACGCCCTGGAGGACCACGGCTGGTACGTGGTGGAAAACCTTCCCCCGCAGATGCTCGGCACCCTCGCCGAAATCGTGTCGCACGCCCCGGGTTCCATCTCCAAGCTCGCCGTCGTGATGGACGTCCGCAGCAAAGAACTGTTCGCGGACATCCGCGCTTCCCTGCGCAACCTCGAAGCCAGCGGAGTCGGGTTCCGGGTCCTGTTCCTCGACGCCACCGACGACGTCCTGGTCCGGCGTTTCGAGCAGGGCCGGCGCCCGCACCCGCTGCAGGCCGGCGGCAGGATCCTCGACGGCATCGCCGCGGAACGCGAACTGCTGCAGGAACTCCGCACCTCCGCCGACATTGTCCTGGACACCTCCACGCTGAACGTCCATGGCCTCGCCACCGCGATCACCGAGCTGTTCAGCGAGACCGGCCCCGTCGCGCTCCGGCTCAACGTGATGAGCTTCGGCTTCAAATACGGGCTCCCGGTCGACGCCAACTTCGTCGCCGACGCCCGCTTCATCCCCAACCCGCACTGGGTCCCGGCGCTGCGCCCGCACACCGGGCTGGACCAGGACGTCAGCGACTATGTGCTGCAGGGGCAGGGCGTCAGCAACTTCGTGGAACGCTACGTGCTGGCCCTCGAACCGGTCCTGGACGGCTACCGGCGCGAGAACAAGCACTACGCCACCATCGCCGTCGGCTGCACCGGCGGCAAGCACCGCTCCGTCGCCGTCGCCGTGGAACTGTCACGCCGGCTCGCGCAGTACCCCCGCGTCACCGTGACCACCACGCACCGGGACCTGGGCCGCGAGTAATGGCACTGCTCACCGGACCGCTGCCACTCGTCCCGCCGGCCAGCGCGGCCTTCGCCAGCCAGCAGGACAAGGTACCGTCCGTCGTCGCGCTCGGCGGCGGCCACGGCCTCGCCGCCTCGCTGTCGGCGCTGCGCCTGCTCACCTCTGAACTGACGGCCATCGTCACCGTCGCGGACGACGGCGGCTCCTCCGGGCGGCTGCGCGAGGAGTACGGCGTCCTGCCGCCCGGCGACCTCCGGATGGCGCTCTCCGCGCTCTGCGACGACACCGACTGGGGCCGCACCTGGCGCGATGTGATGCAGCACCGCTTCGCCCCCGGCAAGGGCCGCGGCGGCTCCCTGGACGAGCACGCCATGGGCAACCTGCTGATCGTGACGCTCTGGGAACTCCTGGGCGACACCGTGGCCGGCCTCAAATGGGCCGGCGCGCTGCTGGGTGCCCGCGGGGAGGTGCTGCCGATGTCCAGCGTCCCGCTGACCATTGAGGGCCAGGTCCGGGTCACCGCCCCGGACGGCAGCACGGCGCTGCAGACCCTGACCGGACAGGCAAAATGCGCCGTCGCCGGCTCACTGGAAAAGGTCCGGCTCCTGCCGGAGAACGCTCCCGCCTGCACCGAGGCGCTCACCGCGATCGAACTGGCCGACTGGGTCATTCTCGGCCCCGGTTCCTGGTACACCTCCGTCCTGCCGCACCTGCTGCTGCCGGAAATGCGTGAGGCGCTCTGCAACACGGCCGCCCGCCGCTGCCTCACCATGAACCTCGCCACGGACACCAAGGAAACCCTCGGCATGTCCGCCGCGGACCACCTGCGGGTGCTCCGCGAGTACGCGCCGGACTTCAGCATCGACGTCGTCCTGGCCGATCCGGCCGCCGTCGCCGACCGCGCCGACTTCGAACGGGCGGCCGGGATGCTGGGCGCGGAGGTGGTGTTGGGTAAAGTGGGGGCGTCGAGCCGCCGGCCGATCCACGACCCGCTGCGTCTGGCCACGGCGTACCACGACATTTTCGGGAACAGGTAGGAAAGTGCCATGGCACTGACAGCATCAGTCAAGGAAGAACTTTCCCGGCTGGACATCAAGAAGTCCTCGGTCCGCAAGGCTGAGGTGTCCTCCATGCTCCGCTTCGCCGGGGGGCTCCACATCATCTCCGGCCGGATCGTGATCGAGGCCGAAGTCGACCTCGCCTCGACCGCGCGTCGGCTGCGTGCCGCCATCGCCGAGGTCTACGGGCACCAAAGCGAAATCATCGTTGTGTCCGGCGGCGGCCTGCGCCGCGGCAGCCGCTACGTCGTCCGGGTGGTGCGCGACGGCGAAGCCCTCGCCCGACAGACCGGGCTGCTGGACGCCCGCGGACGCCCGGTCCGCGGCCTGCCTTCCGTGGTCGTGAACGGGTCCGCCGCCGACGCCGAGGCCGTCTGGCGTGGCGCCTTCCTGGCCCACGGTTCCCTCACCGAGCCCGGCCGGTCCTCCGCCATGGAGGTCACCTGCCCCGGGCCCGAATCCGCCCTCGCGCTGGTTGGCGCCGCCCGCAGGCTTGGCATCCAGGCCAAGGCCCGCGAGGTCAGGGGAGTGGACCGGGTGGTGATCCGCGACGGCGACACGATCGCGGCGCTGCTGACCCGGATGGGCGCCCATGATGCGCTGATGGTCTGGGAGGAGCGGCGGATGCGCAAGGAAGTCCGCGCCACCGCCAACCGGCTGGCCAACTTCGACGACGCCAACCTGCGGCGTTCGGCGCAGGCCGCCGTCGCCGCCGGCGCCCGGGTGGACCGGGCCCTGGAAATCCTCGGCGACGACGTCCCGGACCACCTGAAGTACGCCGGCGAGCTGCGGGTTGCCCACAAACAGGCCAGTCTGGACGAACTCGGCCGGCTGGCTGACCCCGTGATGACCAAGGACGCCATCGCCGGCCGGATCCGCCGCCTGCTGGCGATGGCGGACAAACGCGCCCAGGACCTGGGCATCCCCGGCACAGAAGCCAATGTGACGCCGGAAATGCTGGACGAGTAGCCTCTGCCGGGAAACACCAGCAGAATCGGATCGGGGCCAGCGGGAATACCTCAGGGGGACCGGAGGCTATGCCCACTGGATCCCGATCCAGAGACTTCCGGGTGCCAAAACATCCGGATGCACAATCCGAGAGTTACAAAACGGACAACCAGTCCACGACATTGGAGGATTTTGTGACCGAATACGTACTGCCCGAACTGGACTATGACTACGCCGCCCTGGAGCCCCACATCTCCGCGCGGATCATGGAGCTGCACCACAGCAAGCACCACGCCACCTACGTGGCCGGCGCCAACAACGCCCTCGCCCAGCTGGCCGAGGCACGCGAAAAGGGCGACTTCGCCAACATCAACCGCCTGTCCAAGGACCTTGCGTTCCACACCGGCGGCCACATCAACCACTCCGTGTTCTGGAAGAACCTCTCCCCGGACGGCGGCGACAAGCCCGAAGGTGAGCTCGCGGCCGCCATCGACGACGCGTTTGGCTCCTTCGACGCGTTCCGCGCGCAGTTCACCGCCGCGGCCCTTGGCCTGCAGGGCTCCGGCTGGGGCTTCCTGGCCTACGAGCCGATCGGCGGCAACCTGGTCATCGAGCAGCTCTACGACCAGCAGGGCAACGTCGCGCTCGGCACCACCCCGCTGCTGATGCTCGACATGTGGGAGCACGCCTTCTACCTTGACTACGTCAACGTCAAGGCCGACTACGTCAAGGCCTTCTGGAACATCGTCAACTGGGCCGACGTCGCCAAGCGCTTCGACGCCGCCCGCAAGAACGCCACCGGCCTCATCACGTTCTAACACCGTTACGGCGCCGCGGCGGCCCGGGAGGGCCGCCGTTCACGCGCCTGTAACAAAGCTCACAATTCGGGCCGTTCGGCCCAAAACGTGGACGGTCTGCCCTTGCACTTGCGGGGGCAGACCAAGTTAAACGTAAGATAGGTCACGGAAGGCGGTTAGCCTTCAGCAATGTGGCTGGTCGCCCTCCGATCTGTAATCATCTCTGCCCAATGGCGTGCGGGATCTGTTAGTTGGCTTGAACGCCTTCTCAACTAATCGTGCTTGCAAAAGCACCAAGGAGACTGAAAACGTGACCACCCGTATTGGTATCAACGGCTTCGGCCGTATTGGCCGCAACTACTTCCGCGCCGCACTTGCCCAGGGGGCAGACCTCGAGATCGTTGCCGTCAACGACCTCACCAGCCCGGAAGCACTGGCCCACCTCTTCAAGTACGACTCCGTGGGCGGGCGCCTGCAGGAGAGCATCGAAGTCAAGGACGGCAACATCATCGTTGACGGCAAGACCGTCAAGGTCCTCGCCGAGCGCGATCCGGCCAAACTTCCCTGGGGCGAGCTCGGCGTCGACATCGTGATCGAATCCACCGGTTTCTTCACCAAGGCCGCCGACGCGCAGAAGCACATCGACGCCGGCGCCAAGAAAGTCCTGATCTCCGCCCCCGCCTCGGACGAGGACATCACGATCGTGATGGGCGTCAACGACAAGCTCTACGACCCGGCCGCGCACCACATCATCTCCAACGCCTCCTGTACCACCAACTGCCTCGGCCCGCTGGCCAAGGTTGTCAACGACGCCTTCGGCATCGAGCGCGGCCTGATGACCACGATCCACGCCTACACGGCCGACCAGAACCTGCAGGACGGCCCGCACAAGGACCTCCGCCGCGCCCGCGCCGCCGCCATCAACATGGTCCCCACCTCCACCGGTGCGGCCAAGGCAATCGGCCTGGTGCTGCCGGAACTCAAGGGCAAGCTCGACGGCTACGCCATCCGCGTCCCGGTGCCCACCGGCTCCGCGACCGACCTGACCGTCGTCGTCTCCCGGGAGACCACCGTCGCGGAAGTCAACGCCGCGCTGAAGGCTGCCTCCGAGTCGGACGAGCTCAAGGGCCTGCTGACCTACACCGACGAACCGATTGTCTCCTCAGACATCGTCGGCGACCCGGCGTCCTCCATCTTCGACTCCGGCCTGACCAAGGTGATCGGGAACCAGGTCAAGGTTGTTTCCTGGTATGACAACGAATGGGGCTACTCGAACCGCCTCGTGGACCTCACGGAGCTCGTCGCAGCCAAGCTGGGCTAGGGTAAGACTCATGACATTCCACACCCTCGACGAACTGATCGCTGATGGTGTCCGCGGGCGGTACGTTCTGGTCAGAAGTGACCTGAACGTGCCGCTCGACGGCTCTTCAGTCACTGACGACGGCCGCATCAAGGCCTCCCTGCCAGTGCTGGCGAAGCTCACGGACGCCGGTGCCCGCGTGCTGGTCACAGCACACCTTGGCCGCCCCAAGGGCGCCCCGGACGAAAAGTATTCGCTCAAGCCCGCCGCGGCGCGGCTGGCCGAACTCGCCCCGTTCAAGGTCTCCCTCGCGGACGACACCGTCGGGGACGCCGCCAAGGCGTCCGCCGCCGCGCTGCAGGACGGCGAAGCCCTCATCCTTGAGAACGTGCGCTTCGACGCCCGCGAGACCGCCAAGGACGGCGCCGAACGCGGCGCCTTCGCGGACGAGCTGGTGGCCCTCACCGGGTCCAATGGCGCCTTCGTGGACGATGCCTTCGGCGCCGTGCACCGCAGGCACGCCAGTGTGTACGACGTCGCCACCCGGCTGCCGTCGTACCAGGGCGACCTGGTGCGCACCGAGGTCGAGGTGCTGCGCAAGCTCACCGCCGACACGCAGCGTCCCTATGTTGTGGTGCTGGGCGGTTCCAAGGTCTCGGACAAGCTCGCCGTGATCGACAACCTCATCGGCAAGGCCGACACCATCCTCGTCGGGGGTGGCATGTTGTTCACGTTCCTCGCCGCCGCAGGCCACAAGGTGGCCGGCAGCCTGCTGGAACAGGACCAGATCCCGGTCGTGCAGGAGTACCTCAAGCGCGCCGCGGCTGCCGGCACCGAATTCGTGGTGCCCACCGACGTCGTGGTGGCCAGCAAGTTCGCCGCCGCCGCCGACCATGAAACGGTGCGGGCCGAGGCCATTGAAGAGAGCAGCTTCGGCGCCCAGGGCATTGGGCTGGACATCGGACCGGAATCGGCCGCTGCCTTCGCGGGACGGATCAAGGGCGCCAAAACGGTGTTCTGGAACGGCCCCATGGGTGTGTTCGAGTTCCCGGCGTTCGCCGCCGGCACCCGGGCCATCGCCCAGGCGCTGACCGAGACGGACGCGTTCACGGTGGTTGGCGGCGGCGACTCTGCCGCCGCGGTCCGCACCCTCGGCTTCGCCGACGACCAGTTCGGGCACATTTCCACCGGCGGCGGCGCCAGCCTCGAGTACCTTGAAGGCAAGGAACTCCCCGGCCTGAGCGTTCTGGACCGCTAGACCCGCCAGCCGGCAGGGTGCCCCTCCCAGGATGGGGCACCCTGCCGGCTGTTCCCCTGCTATGAACAATCTGGAGACCACGTGACCACGTCAACGAACGGCAAATTCGACCGCACGCCCTTCATCGCGGGCAACTGGAAGATGAACATGGACCATGTCCAGGGCATCACGCTGCTGCAGAAGCTCGCCTGGACTCTGTCCGACGCCAAGCATGACTACAGCCGGGTGGAGGTCGCTGTGTTCCCTCCCTTCACCGATCTCCGCGGCGTCCAGACCCTGGTCCAGGGCGATGAACTCAAAGTCGTCTACGGCGGCCAGGATCTGTCCCCGTTCGACTCCGGCGCGTACACCGGCGACATCTCCGGTCACTTCCTCGGCAAGCTTGGCTGCGCCTACGTCCTGGTCGGCCACAGCGAACGCCGCACCATCCACCACGAGACCGACGAGGTCCTGAACGCCAAGACCAAGGCCGCTTTCCGGCACGGCATCACCCCGGTGCTCTGCGTCGGCGAAGGCCTGGAAATTCGGCAGGCCGGGACGCATGTCGAGCACACGCTCACCCAGCTGCGCGCCGGCGTCGAGGGCCTCACCCCGGAGCAGGCCGGCCAGCTTGTCGTCGCCTACGAGCCGGTCTGGGCCATCGGAACCGGCGAAGTTGCCGGGCCCGACGACGCCCAGGAGATGTGCGCCGCCCTCCGCGCCGAGCTCGCCACGCTGTTCGGCGCCGACGTCGCCGGCAAGACCCGGCTCCTCTACGGCGGCTCGGTCAAGGCCAACAACGCCGCCTCGATCCTGAAGGAACGCGACGTGGACGGATTGCTGGTGGGTGGTGCCAGCCTGGACGCCGCCGAGTTTGCTAATATTGTGAGGTTCGAGAGTCACCTGCTGACGGATTAGTCCGGACAGAGTAGTGGCCCCCGCAATCCAAATCTTCTGAAAGGCCGTCGTGGACGTTCTTCATGTCATTCTGCAGGTCCTCCTGGGTATCACCAGCCTCCTGCTGACCTTGCTCATCCTGCTCCACAAGGGTCGCGGTGGCGGTTTGTCCGACATGTTCGGCGGCGGCATGAGTTCCGGTCTGAGTTCCTCAGGCGTGGCCGAGCGGAACCTGAACCGCTTCACCATCATCCTCGGCGTCACATGGGGCGCCGTCATCATCGGCCTGGGCCTGATCATGCGCTTCAGCGGCGGCGGAGACTCCTAGGACGCAGTCCCAAAAAAACTTCATAAAGGGGGTCCTTGTGGCCCTGCCCGCATCGGGAACTCTCGAACTACACTGTGGCTGGCTGTCTGCCAATCCGTCCACTTCAGTAGCCAGGAGTTCCCGATGCTGCATTCCGCCTCCGGATTCCGGGGCATCCGTGTAGGAGCCACCGAAGGCGCCGCGCCGCGCCATGAGCCGCTCGACGGCGCCGCCGCCCGTACCCCGCGCATCCGCGTCAGCTACCGCTGCGCCAAGGGCCACGACACACCGTTGGTCTTCGCCCAGTTGCCCGACGACCAGATCCCCGGCGTCTGGGACTGCCGCCGCTGCGGTGGAACAGCCACCCGGGATGAGGCCCAGTTCGCGCTGGAGGATGTCCAGGTCGAGGGCTACAAAAGCCACCTGGAGTACGTTAAAGAGCGGCGCTCCAGCCAGGACGCCGAAGACGTGCTGGCCGGAGCGCTGGAGAGACTGCGCGCCAGCCGGGCCCTCCCGGAGGAATAGCCGGCGGGTGGTCCCGGAGCTAGCCCTTCCGGACGAGCTGTGCCGGTACCCGGGCTGCCGCGTTTTCGTCGATCAGCCACAGCGTTTCATTCCGGCCCTGTGGACCGGCCGCCGGGACCTGCACCGGGTTGGCGCCGGCGAGGGCCAGCCCCACGGCACCGGCCTTGTCCTCGCCGGCGACGACCATCCAGATCTCCGACGCCGTGTTGATCGCCGGCAGTGTCAGCGAAATCCGCTCCGGCGGCGGTTTGGGGGAGTTGCGGACCCCGACCACGGAGAGTTCCTTTTCCCGGATGCCGGCCTGCTCCGGGAACAGCGACGCGACGTGCGCGTCCGGCCCCACCCCGAGCAGGACAATGTCGAAGCGGGGGAGCGCGGCCGGACGTTCGGGCCGGTCATCGGACATATCGGCCGAGTGTTCCGCGGCCGCCGCCTCACCGAGCCGGCGGGCGTAGTCCGCGGCCGCCTCCTCCGGAGAGCCGAACTCCCCGGTGGCGCCGGGGACGTGGATCCGGGCCGGGTCCGCGTTGATGTGCCCCAGCAGTGCTTCGTGGGCCTGCACTGCGTTGCGCTCCGGGTCGTCGGCCGCGACGAAGCGTTCGTCGCCCCACCAGAAGTTGACCTTGGACCAGTCGACGGCGGGACAGGCCGGCGACTCCGCCACCGCCTTGAGCGAGCCAATGCCCATCGACCCTCCGGTCAGCACCACCGTCGCCTCGCCGTATTTGTCCTGGATGTCCACGAGTTTGGTGATCAGGCGGGCCGCGATGGCGGCCATCAGGACGGTCGAGTCGGGATGGATGCTTACTCTCGGGTCAGCGCTCACTGGGACGGACACTCCTTAGATTGGTACGTGGCAGTCCCATAGTAATCACTTCACCGAACACTTCGTCGGGGTCGAGGCGGCGGAGTTCTTCGGCGAGGCAGTCCTTCAGGCTCCGGCGTGGCAGTGAGATCCGCTGTACCGGCTGCCCGGGCTGGCTCAGTTCCGCCACGGTAAGGCCGGGCCGGAAGAGCTGCACGTCGCCGCCGGTGCGGGACAGCCGCACGCGCCGGATCCCGGTGCCGGCGGGGTCCGCGACGATCGTGACGGGTGCGTCGAGGGCCAGGGTGAGCCAGGCCGCCAGCAGGATCGTGGAGGGTGAGTCGGACGCGCCTTCGACCGCGACCGCCGTCACCGGTCCGCCGTCCACCTGGTCCAGGGCCGCGGCGAGCTGGATCCGCCAGTTGGTCAGCCGGGTCCAGGCCAGGTCCGTGTCACCGGCCTTGTAGGTGCGGCGGATGTTGTCCAGCGCGCGCTGCGGATCGCTCTCGTTGGCCGAGTCCGTGATCCTGCGGTGCGCGATCCGGCCGATCGACGTCTCGCAGGCGTTTTTCGGTGCGCCGTGCGGCCACCAGGCTACAATCGGCGCGTCCGGCAGCAGCAGGGCGGCGACGAGCGATTCGCTTTCCTCGGCAAGTTCACCGTAGCCGCGGAGCAGGATGACCTCGGAAGCGCCGGCGTCGCCGCCCACCCGGATCTGCGCGTCGAGCCGGGTCGGCGCCGACGCGCCGGCGTCGGCGAGGACGATGATCCGGCACGGGTGTTCGCGGCTGGCCTCGTTGGCCGCTTCGATGGCTTCCTCTTCCAGCCCGGACTTGGTGACCACCACGAGGGTCAGCACCCGGCCCAGGGCAATCACGCCGCCCTGCTCGCGCAGCGCCATGATTTTCTTGGAGATCTTGGAGGTGGTGGTGTCGGGCAGGTTTACGATCATGGCCTTCTCCAGGTTCGTCCGTCGCTGGCCAGCAGCTCGTCGGCGGCGGCCGGTCCCCAGCTTCCGGGGGCGTAGGGTTCGGGCTGTTCGTCCAGGGACGCCCAGTATTCCTCGAACGGGTCGAGGATCTTCCAGGACAGCTCGACTTCCGCGTGCCGGGGAAACAGCGGCGGTTCGCCGAGGAGCACATCGAGGATGAGGCGTTCGTACGCTTCCGGGCTGGACTCGGTGAAGGAGTGGCCGTAGCCGAAGTCCATCGTGACGTCGCGGACTTCCATCTGCGTGCCGGGGACCTTGGAGCCGAACCGGATGGTGGCGCCCTCGTCGGGCTGGACCCGGATCACGACGGCGTTCTGGCCGAAGTCGTCCTCGCCGTGGTCGGTGAAGAGGAGGTTGGGGGCGCGTTTGAACACGACGGCGATCTCGGTGACCCGCCGGCCCAGCCGCTTGCCGGCGCGCAGGTAGAACGGCACCCCGGACCAGCGGCGGGTGTTGATGTCCACCCGGATCGCGGCGAAGGTTTCCGTTTTGGAGTCAGCCGGGATGCCTTCTTCCTGCAGGTAGCCGACAACCTTTTCGCCGCCCTGCCAGCCGCCGGTGAACTGCCCGCGCGCAGAGTGCGTGGAGAGATCCTCGGGCAGCCGGACCGCGGCCAGGACCTTTTCCTTCTCGGCGCGGAGGTCATCGGCGTTGAACGAAATCGGCTCCTCCATCGCGGTCAGCGCGAGCAGCTGCAGCAGGTGGTTCTGGATGACGTCGCGGGCCGCGCCGACGCCGTCGTAGTAGCCCGCCCGGCCGCCGGTGCCGATGTCCTCGGCCATGGTGATCTGGACGTGGTCGACGTAGTTCGCGTTCCACAACGGCTCGAAGAGCTGGTTGGCGAAGCGCAGCGCCAGGATGTTCTGCACCGTCTCCTTGCCCAGGTAGTGGTCGATCCGGAAGACCGCGTCCGGCGGGAAGACCGACTCCACAATGTCGTTGAGCTGCCGGGCCGACTCGAGGTTGTGGCCGAACGGCTTCTCGATCACCACGCGCCGCCACTTGTCACCCTCGGCCTGGGCCAGCCCGTGCTTGGAGAGCTGCCGGCAGACCAGTTCGAAGGCGTTTGGCGGAATGGAGAGGTAGAACGCGTGGTTTCCGCGGGTTCCGCGCTGCTCATCGAGTTCGTCGATGGTTTCGGACAGCCGCTTGAAGGCGTCATCGTCGTCGAACTCGCCCTGCACGAAGCGGATCCCCTCCGAGAGCTGCTTCCAGACCGTCTCGTCGAACGGGGTGCGGGCGTAGGCCTTGACCGCTGCCTTCACCTCGGCGGCGAAGTCCTCGTTCTCCCAGTTCCGCCGCGCGAAGCCCACCAGGGCAAAACTTGGCGGCAGCAGTCCACGGTTGGCGAGGTCGTACACGGCCGGCATGAGCTTCTTGCGGGCGAGGTCCCCCGTGACCCCGAACAGGACCAGTGACGACGGTCCTGCGATGCGGTTCAGGCGGCGGTCCCGCGGGTCCCGGAGCGGGTTGCGCCCCGGGCCCGCGGACCTGCGTCCGCCGTTGTGTTTTTCTGGCATGTGGTTCGGGTGCCTTAGCTGTCGGTGGCGGGGACTGCCTGGCCGGCCAGCGTGGACACGAGGTCCCGCAGCTGGCGGACGCCGGCTGCGCGGTCCGTGAGGTGCAGCCGGAGGACCGGGCGGCCGTGGTCGGAGAGTACCTGCGCGTCGCCGGCGGCCTGGGCCGAGATCAGTTCCCCGAAGGTGAAGGGACGGTCCGGGATGGCCAGGTCGGTGGCGGCCGCGGCCGTCACCTGCAGGAAGACGCCGATCGCGGGGCCGCCCTTGTGGAACTGCCCGGTGGAGTGCAGGAAACGCGGTCCCCAGCCAAAGGTCACGGGGCGGCCGCTGACGGCGGCCAGCTGGTCCCGGACACCCTCGAGGGATGCGTAGGCGAGCCGGTCGAAGTAGGCCTGGACACTGAGGTAGTTGTCCGGACCGACCTCGGCAAGCAGGGCGCTGACGGCCTCGGCCGCAGTGCCGGCGCCGCCGAGCCATTCCCCGCCGCGGACCTCGATGGCGCCGTCGGTGAAGTTGGCCGGCGTCGGTTCCGGCTGCGCGTCGAGCAGTCCGCGGGCGGCCACCTTGGCGGCTTCGACGTCGGGCTGGTCGTAGGGGTTGATGCCGAGCAGCCGTCCCGCGACCGCGGTGGCGAACTCCCACGTCATCATCTGGGTGGGCAGGCCGCCGGCGATCGCGACCTCGTTCGCGCCCAGTTCGACGTCGGCGTCCGCCGCGACGAGGCGCACCACCAGGACGTCGGGGGCCCCGAGGGTCGCCTCCGGGGAGGATGGCCCGGCGACGACCGGCAGCACGCCGGTGCCGAGCTTGCCGGTGGATTCGGCGATGAGCTGCTCGGCCCAGTCCGCGAAGCCGGCGATCCCCGAGCCGTCCTCGGCGATCACGATCTTGTTGCGCAGCGGGTTCGTGCCGCCCAGCGCGGAGCCGAGGGCGAGGCCGATGTTCTCCTCGCCGTCCTCGTTGAGGACCTCGGCGGCTTCCTCCGCCTCATCCAGGAACGCCTGGATGTCCACGCCGGCCAGGCCGCACGGCACCATCCCGAACGCGGTGAGCGCCGAGTAGCGCCCGCCGACGGTGGGGTCGGCGTTGAACACGGCACGGTAACCGGCCGCGCGGGAGGACTTGTCCAGCGGGGACCCCGGATCGGTGACGATGATGATCCGGCTCTTCGCGTCGAGTCCGGCCTCGGTGAAGGCTTGCTCGAAGACCCGTCGCTGGGAATCCGTCTCCAGGGTGGACCCGGACTTCGAGGACACCACAATCGCGGTTTCGGCCAGCCGGTCCGCGAGGGTCGCGGCGACCTGTTCCGGATCGGTGCTGTCCAGCACGGTCAGCTCGACGCCGGCGGTACCGGCGATGACCTCGGGGGCCAGCGAGGAGCCGCCCATGCCGCACAGGACGATCCGGCTGACGCCCTCGGCGCGCAGGGCATCGCGGAGTGCCATGATGTCGGCGACGAGGGCCTGGGAGACGGTGGCCGCCTCGACCCAGCCGAGCCGGACGGACGCCTCGGCCTCGGCGTCGGGACCCCAGAGGGTGGCGTCCTTGGCGAAGATCCGGGTGGCGACCTTGTCTTCCAGCAGGGCGGGAAGGTGCTGTTCGTGGGCGAGGCGGGCGGCGCCCGTGGCGTCGTAGCTGAGAGTGGTCATGGGGCTATGCGTCCTTCCGGGCAGCGGCGAGGGCTGCCTCGACATCGGCGAGGAGTTCCTTCCAGCTGGCCACGAACTTGTCGAGGCCTTCGGATTCGAGGACCGCGACGACCTCGTTGTAGGAGATCCCCAGCGCGTCGAGGGCGTTCAGCGTGGCGTTGGCGTCGTCATAGCCGCGGCTGATCGTGTTGCCCGTGACGGTGCCGTGGTCGAACGTGGCGTCGAGGGTCTTTTCCGGCATCGTGTTCACGACGCCGGGGGCGACGAGTTCCGTGACGTAGAGGGTGTCCGGGTAGGCCGGGTCCTTGACTCCGGTGGAGGCCCACAGCGGACGCTGCGGCAGGGCGCCGGCGTCGGCGAGAAGCGCCCAGCGTTCCGTGGAGAAGAGCTGCTCGTAGACCTGGTAGGCGAGGCGGGCGTTCGCCAGGCCGGCTTTGCCCTTGAGGGCGCGTGCCTCGTCGGTGCCGATCGCGTCGAGGCGCTTGTCGATTTCGGAGTCCACGCGGGAGACGAAGAACGACGCGACCGAGTGGATCGTGGAGAGGTCGTGGCCGGTTTCCTTGGCCTGCTCCAGGCCGGACTGGAAGGCGTTGATGACGGCGCGGTAGCGCTCGAGCGAGAAGATCAGCGTGACGTTGACGCTGATCCCGGCGGCCAGGGTGGCGGTGATCGCTTCCAGGCCCTCGAGGGTGGCGGGGATCTTGATCAGGACGTTGTCCTTGTTGACCTGGGCGTGGAGTTCCCTGGCCTCTTTGATCGTGTTTTCGGTGTCCCAGGCCAGGCGGGGGTCGACTTCGATCGAGACCCGTCCGTCGACTCCCTTGGTGGCCGCCGCCACCGGGGCGAAGAGGTCGCAGGCGTCGGCGACGTCGGTCGTGGTGATCGCGAAGACGGTTTCCTCGACGCTGGCGCCGGCTGAGGCCATTTCCTGGATCTTGGCGTCGTAGTCGTGGCCGGTGGTGATGGCGGCGTGGAAGATGGACGGGTTCGTGGTGACGCCGACAACGTTCTTCTCTTCGATCAGCTTGCGCAGCGTGCCGGAGGCGAGGCGGCCGCGGGAGAGGTCATCGAGCCAGATGGAGACGCCGGCGTCGGAGAGCAGTTGGGTGGGGGTAGCGGTGGGGGTGGTGTTCATGTGGAACTCCTGAAGTCTGGGGCCGCCGCCTGGTTGGGGCGGCGGCCCGGAAAGCGGGGGTGGGTCAGGCCTGGAGGCCGGCGAGGGAATCCTTGGCGGCGGCGGCGACGGCCTCCGCGGTGATGCCGAATTCCTGGAACAGGCGCTTGTAGTCTGCGGAGGCGCCGAAGTGCTCGAGGCTGATGGAGCGGCCGGCGTCGCCGACGAATTCCCTCCAGCCCAGCGCGAGGCCGGCTTCGACGGATACCCGTGCCTTGACGGCGGCCGGCAGCACCGCTTCGCGGTACGCGGCGTCCTGCTTGTTGAACCATTCAACGCACGGCATCGAGACAACCCGGGTGGGGATGCCTTCGGCCTGAAGTGTTTCGCGGGCGGTCACGGCCAGTTGCACCTCCGAGCCGGTGCCGATCAGGATGACCTGGGCGGGGGCGGTCCGGCCGTCCTGGGAGGCTTCAGCCAGGACGTAGCCGCCCTTGGCGACGCCGGCGGTGGAACCGAAGGTGTCAGCCTCGGCGTCGGACGTTCCGCGGGCGTAGGTCGGGATGTTCTGCCGGGTCAGCACGATGCCGGCCGGGTTTGCGTGGTTTTCGAGCATGACCTTCCAGGCCGCCGCGACCTCGTTCGCGTCTCCCGGGCGGACAACGTCCAGGCCCGGGATGGCCCGGAGCGAGGCGAGCTGCTCGACCGGCTGGTGCGTGGGGCCGTCTTCGCCGAGTCCGATCGAGTCGTGCGTCCAGACGTAGAGCGACGGGACGCCCATCAGGGCGCCGAGCCGGATCGCCGGGCGCTGGTAGTCGCTGAAGATCAGGAAAGTGCCGGAGAACGCGCGAGTGCGGCCGTGCAGGCTGATGCCGTTGACGATCGACGCGGCGGCGTGCTCCCGGATGCCGAAGTGCAGCACCCGGCCGTAGGGGTTGCCCTTCCAGGCAGCGGTGGACCGGGACACCGGGATGAACGACGGCGAGCCCTCGATCGTGGTGTTGTTGGACTCGGCAAGGTCGGCCGATCCGCCCCACAGCTCCGGCATGACCGGGCCGATCGCGTTCAGGACCTTGCCCGAGGCCGCACGGGTGGAGACGTCCTTGCCGGCTTCGAAGACCGGCAGGGCGGCGTCGAGTTCGGCCGGGAGCTTCTTGGCCTCGACCCGCTCCAGCAGGGCCGCGCCCTCGGGGTTGCCGGACTGCCAGGCCTCAAAGTTGTCCTGCCAGGCGGCGCGGGCCGCGGCACCGCGGTCCACGGCGTCGCGGGCGTGGGCCAGAACGTCGTCGTCGACCTGGAAGGAACGCTCCGGATCGAAGCCGAGGACCTTCTTCAGGGCCGCGACTTCCTCGGCGCCCAGGGCCGAGCCGTGGATCTTGCCGGTGTTCTGCTTCTTCGGGGCCGGGTAGCCGATGATGGTGCGCAGCGAGATGATGGAGGGCTTGCCCGTTTCGGCCTTGGCGGCCAGCAGGGCGGCGTGCAGCTCCTGCACGTCCTCCTTGTACTCGCCGGTCCGCAGCCAGTCGACCCGCTGGGTGTGCCAGCCGTAGGCCTCGTAGCGCGCCAGCACGTCTTCGGTGAACGCGACGTCGGTGTCGTCCTCGATCGAGATGTGGTTTTCGTCGTAGATCACCACGAGATTGCCGAGCTCCTGGTGCCCGGCGAGCGAGGAGGCCTCGGAGGTGACGCCTTCCTGGAGGTCGCCGTCGGAGGCGATGACCCAGATCGTGTGGTCAAACGGGCTGGTGCCGTCGGCGGCGTCGGCGTCGAACAGTCCGCGCATCCGGCGCTGGGAGTACGCGAAGCCGACCGCGGAGGCCAGGCCCTGGCCGAGCGGGCCGGTCGTGATTTCGACGCCGGCGGTGTGCTTGTACTCCGGGTGGCCCGGGGTCAGCGAACCCCAGGTGCGGAGGGCCTCGAGGTCCTTCAGTTCCAGACCGTAACCGGAAAGGAAGAGCTGGATGTACAGCGTGAGGGAAGTGTGGCCGGGGGAGAGGACGAAGCGGTCGCGTCCGAGCCAGTCGGGGTTCTTCGGGTCGTGCCGCATCAGCTTCTGGAAGAGAAGGTACGCGGCAGGAGCCAGGCTCATCGCTGTGCCCGGGTGGCCGTTACCGACCTTCTCGACGGCGTCGGCGGCCAGGACACGGATGGTGTCCACGGCGCGCTGGTCCAAATTGGTCCAGGACAGTTCTTGCTCTTCCAAATGTGGCACGAAAACCGGGCCCCTCTCTGTGCTGACGGCGGGTGGAAGGATCGGTCCCGTCCGGGGCACAGTTCGGTGCCCGCTGCGGTACGTACCAGCCGTTCACCATCGAAACGTTGATCTATCATTCAGTCGCGTGTGCGAAGGCACACCCTCAGTTGCTGCAGACGGCTGACTGCCGGCAGCTGACTAACAGGCCGTCTGGCGGCCGTTTCGGCCGTCTCCGTACGCGCTGATCTGCAGACAGCTTAGCCCTATTCCACCTGCCGGGTGCTGTACATCTCACAAAATGGACCTGATTTTCGCTTATATGAATCACCGGCGTCCGCGGCGGCCGTGAGCCCGCGTTAACCTGCGCGAATTATGGCTGCCCGACGGCGGCATCCGGCGGACAGGTCCGGGAGTGCCTTCACGGTATGATGGTTGGTGGCTACCAAAGGAGCGGGACACGCTTTTGCGCTGCGCGCGGACCCCTCCGATATGCAACCCGTGTTGCGGAACCGGCCGGACTGAACAGCCAGACAGAACAGAGTGACTGCCCCGTGAGCACAACAGATACGCCGCTGAACGCTTCCCCCCTCCGCGGAAGCGTCGGTTTCACCCGCAAAGCCAAGGCCTATCTGGCGCTCACGAAACCCCGCGTCATCGAACTCCTGCTGGTCAGCACCCTCCCGACCATGATCTTCGCGGAACGCGGCTTCCCGTCGATCGGCCTGATTCTAGCTACCCTCGTGGGCGGCGCCTTCGCCGCCGGCAGCGCCGGCGCCTTCAACTGCTACTTCGACCGCGACATCGACAAACTGATGCACCGCACCGAGAACCGGCCGCTGGTAACGGGCGAGGTGACGCCGCGGGAGGCGCTGGTCTTCTCCTGGCTCCTCGGCGCGGCATCGATCGCGATCCTCTGGTTCGGTGCCAACCCGCTCGCTGCCTGGCTCGGGGTCGGAGCCATCGTCTTCTACGTGGTCATCTACACCCTGATCCTCAAGCGCCGCACCGCGCAGAACATCGTCTGGGGCGGGGCGGCCGGCTGCTTTCCGGTGCTGATTGCCTGGGCCGCCGTCACCAACACGGTTGAGTGGCCCGCGATTGTGCTCTTTATGGTGATCTTCCTGTGGACCCCGCCGCACTACTGGCCGCTCTCCATGCGCTATGGCGAGGACTACCGCAACGCCAACGTGCCGATGCTCGGCGCGATCGCCGGGGCCAAGGTCGTCTCGGTCCAGGTGGTCCTCTACGCCTGGGCCATGGTGGCCTGCTCGCTGCTGCTGGTTCCGGCCGGCGGCGCGGGCTGGGTCTACACCGCCACCGCCGTGCTGGCCGGTGCATGGTTCCTCTACGAGTCGCACGCGCTGTTCAACCGGGCGCAGGCCGGCGACGTGTCCGACAAGGGCGCCATGAAGGTCTTCCACGGCTCGATCAGCTACCTGACCCTGCTCTTCATCGCCCTCGCCGTCGACCCGTTCATCGGTTCGCCGATCATGGCCGGCTAAGCACCCCCACCCCACCCCACGCCGGCACCCCAACCACCACAAACACCAACGCGGGGTCACTTACAGCCCATTCCGGGCGTCCGGATGGGCTGTAAGTGACCCCGCGTTGTTTGTGGCGCGTAGTTCGTGGGGAGGGGGCGCTGCGGTTACTTGACCGGGCTGCTGCGGGCCAGGTCGGCGGCGTTGGTGGCCGCGCTCATCAGCAGGGCTGACCCGAGCATGTGCGCGCCCACCAGGAGCGCCGGGATGCCGTTGTAGTACTGCGTGAAGCCGATGATGGCCTGCAGCACCGTGACGGCCAGCAGCAGGAGGACGGCGGTGCGGAACGGTCCGGAAATCCCGCCGCGGACGACGAGGTACAGCGCGAACAGCGCCCCGGCGGTCACCAGATACGCCGGCACGGCGTGGATGTGCGAGAACAGATCCCAGTCCAGGTTGTTGCGCGGCGCGTCGGCGTCGCCGGCGTGCGGGCCGGCGCCCGTGACCACAACGCCCAGGCACACGGCGAGGGCGGAGAACAGCCAGACGGCGCCCATCAGCGGGCGCGCGACGCCCGGCAGGGCGGCCCGTTCGGCCAGCCGGTGCTGCCCGGTCCGGCCGTAGGCGCGGTTGACCAGCAGGGTGGCCACGACCACCAGGGTCATCGACACCAGGAAGTGCAGCCCGACCACCCAGGGGTTCAGCTGGGTCAGCACGGTGATGCCCCCGAGGACCGCCTGCGCCGGGATGCTCGCGAGCAGGCCAAGGGCCAGCAGGAACAGGTCGCGGCGTTCCCTGCGGAGGTTCCACAGGTACACCAGCATGGCGACGGCGATGGCGGCCAGCGCGAAGGTCAGCAGGCGGTTGCCGAATTCAATGATGCCGTGGATCCCCATTTCCGGGGTGTTCACCAGCGAGGCGTCCGTGCAGCGCGGCCAGGTCGGGCAGCCGAGGCCCGAGGCGGTGAGGCGGACCGCGCCGCCGGTGACGATCAGGACGGTCTGGCCGATCAGGGACAGCACCGCCAGCCGCTGCACCGTCTTGTTGACGGTGGCGGGCAGCCAGGCGATGGTCCGGGAAGCGGTCCGGGGAGGGCGGGAGGCCGTGCTCACAGTTTTCTCAATTCCATTTGAACCAACGGGTTGCTGCGCCGCCGGCGATCGCCGTCCAGAACAGCAGGACAAGGACAGGGACAGGGCCGACGCTGCCGGACAGGAACGCGTCCCGCATCGCCTGTCCCAGCGCGCCGGAGGGGAGGAAGTGCACGACCGTCTGCAGCAGGGCGGGCAACCGTTCGGCCGGGATCACGATCCCGCCGAGGGCGCCCAGCAGGATCCAGAGCAGGTTGGTGATCGCCAGGGTCGCCTCCGGCCGGACCGTGCCGGCGACGAGCAGGCCCAGTGCGGTGAAGGACGCGGCGCCGAGTACCAGCAGGACCATCCCGGGGACCCAGCCCAGCGGGTCCGGCCGCCAGCCCAGCGGCAACGCCACGGCAGTGACCACCAGCACCTGAAGGGCCAGGACCGCCAGGACCGCCAGTACCTTCCCCGCGATCAGTCCGGTGCGGCCCAGCGGGGTGGTGGAGAGGAAGCGCAGGACACCGTAGCGGCGGTCGAAGCCGGTGGAGATGCCCTGCCCGGTGAACGCGGTGGACATGGCGCAGAGCGCCAGGATGCCGGGCACCGCAACATCGATCCGGCTGGCACCGAACCCGTCCAGCAGGGGCGTGACCGTGAGGCCCACCATGGCCAGCAGGGGCAGCACAATCATCAGGATCAGCTGTTCCCCGTTGCGGAGCATGGTGATGGTCTCGTACCTGCCCTGCAGCACAATGCGCCGCAGCAGCGGCGCCGGCGCGCTCCCAAGCGGGCGCACGGGCGCGGCGGTACCGGGGCCGGTGCTGCCGGGCACAGAGCCGCCGGGTGCCGAGGTACCGGGCAGCGCGCTGCCGGGTGCGGCATGGTGGCGTGTCATCGGATCTCCCTTCCGGAGATGTCGAGGAAGACGTCCTCGAGGCTGCGGGCCTCGAGGCTCAGCGAGCGGGGCATCAGCCCGCGGGCGGCCCACCACGCGGTAATCGCGGCGAGGTCCGCGGCGGTCAGCGCGCCGGTCGCGGCGTAGCTGCCCGCACGCGCTTCGGTGACGTTGACGCCGTCGGGCAGCACGCCGCTGAAATCCAGCCCGGGGTCGGTCTCGAACAGCAGGGTACGGATGTGCTGCTCGCCGGCATCGGGCGGCAGGGGGTGCTGCAGGAGCTCCGCGACCGTTCCCTCGGCGACATTGCGGCCGGCATCGATGATGTAAACGTAATCGGCGAGTCGCTGGGCGTCGTCCATCAGGTGGGTGGTCAGGATGATGCCCATCCCGCGGTTCCGGAGCTCGGAGATCAGCTCGAACACCAGCTGGCGCGACTGGGGATCCAGGCCGGCGCTGGGCTCGTCCAGGAACAACACCTCGGGGTTGCCCACCAGCGCCGCCGCGAGCGCGAGCCGCTGCTTCTGCCCGCCGGAAAGCCGGCGTACGGACGTGCGGCTGAAGCTGTCGATGCCGAGGCGGTCAATGAGTTCGCCGACCGGCCACGGGTCCTTGTACATGCCGGCAATATGCTTAAGCAGCGGAATCGGGCGCGCCGACGGCGGCAGCCCGCCGTCCTGCAGCATCACCCCGACCCGGGCGCGCAGCCCGGCCCCTGCCGTGTCCGGGTCCTCGCCGAGGAGACTGATGCTGCCGTGGGTGCGTTTCTGCAGTCCCTGGGCGCATTCGATGGTGGTGGTTTTGCCCGCCCCGTTGGCTCCCAGCAGGGCCGTGACCTGTCCGGGTTCGGCGACGAGGGAAAGGCCGCTGACCACCCGGAGCATCTTGCCGTCGAGGGTGGGCATTGGTCCAACATCCTTGACTAGCCCGCTGATGGACAGGACGGGGGATTCGGGTGATCGCACCACAGCATTCTACGGGATGTAGTACGCCCGGTTCCGGCCCGCCTGCCGCCGGAGGATAGCCATGCCTTACTGGTACCTGGGACTAAATTACGACATGATTGTGTTGTGTATTCCATGAGCCCCCTAACTTCTGTCGCGCCCGCAGGGGACGGCCGTCCCCGTGCGGCATCGCCCGCCGTGGCCGAGGCAGCGGAAAGCGTGGCCGCCCGGGCCCTTCCGGCGGTCGACGCCGAAGAGCGCACCCGCGACCGGGTGCTGAACGCCGTGCTGGAACACGGTCCGATCAGCGCCGCCGAACTCGGCGATCTGCTCGGTTTCACACCGGCAGCCGTCCGGCGCCATCTGGACCACCTCTCACGCCGCGGCGTGATCGAAGTCAAGCGCGCCGCCCGGACCGGAGCCGGGGCCGGGCGTCCCGCCCGCCGGTATGTACTGACCTCCCAGGGCCAGTCGACGCTCGGGAACGACTATCTGGACATCGCCAGCCTGGCGCTGCAGCGCCTCGGCGAACTCGCCGGGCCCGACGCCGTCCGGCAGTTCGCCGTCGAACGCTTCGGTGAGATGGAACGGCGCTACGCGCCCGAGATCGACGCCGCCGGAGCGGACATCACCGCCCGGGCCCAGGCCCTGTCCGAGGCGCTGAGCCGCGACGGGTTCGTGGCCTCCACGACGTCCATCGACGCCAGGGCGCCGCTGCCGGCGGCGCTGTCGAGCGTCCAGCTGTGCCAGGGGCACTGCCCCATCCAGCAATTGGCCGCGCAGTTCCCGGTGTTCTGTGACGTGGAGACCGACGTGTTCTCCCGGCTCGTCGGCGTCGACGTCCGCCGGCTCTCCACGCTGGCACGCGGCGGCCACGTCTGCACCACCCACATACCTACAGGCCGTCCGGCGGCCAGGGGGCCTCACAGCCCCGCGACCACCCCGGGCAGCCTGGACGAAGTATCCAACCATCTGCAAGAAAGGCCGTGATGACGGACCAACTATCAGAGAAGAAGGTTGCTGAATCCACTGTGATCTCGGAGATTCTGGAAAAGAATCCCGAGCTCCACGGAATCGGAACCTATGAGTACGGCTGGTCCGACAAGAACGACGTCGGCGCCAATGCCCGCCGCGGCATCAACGAGGACGTCGTCCGCGACATTTCGGCCAAGAAAAATGAGCCGGAGTGGATGCTTGACCTGCGCCTCAAGGGTCTGAAGTACTTCGACCGCAAGCCGATGCCGACCTGGGGCGCAGACCTCTCCGGCATCGACTTCGACAACATCAAGTACTTCGTGCGGTCCACGGAGAAGCAGGCCAACACCTGGGAAGACCTCCCCGAGGACATCCGGAACACCTACGAGAAGCTGGGCATCCCGGAAGCCGAGCGCAGCCGCCTCGTCTCCGGCGTGGCCGCACAGTACGAGTCCGAGGTTGTCTACCACCAGATCCGCGAGGACCTGGAACAGCAGGGTGTCATCTTCCTGGACACGGACACCGCGCTGCGCGAGCACCCGGAGATCTTCCAGGAGTACTTCGGCACCATCATCCCGGTGGGCGACAACAAGTTCGCTTCGCTGAACACGTCCGTCTGGTCCGGCGGTTCGTTCGTGTACGTGCCCAAGGGCGTCCACGTCGACATTCCGCTGCAGGCCTACTTCCGCATCAACACGGAAAACATGGGCCAGTTCGAACGCACCCTGATCATCGCGGACGAGGACTCCTACGTCCACTACATCGAAGGCTGCACCGCGCCGATCTACACCTCGGACTCGCTGCACTCCGCCGTGGTGGAAATCATCGTGAAGAAGGGCGCCCGCGTCCGCTACACGACCATCCAGAACTGGTCGACCAACGTGTACAACCTGGTCACCAAGCGCGCCATCTGCGAAGAGAACGCCACAATGGAATGGATCGACGGCAACATCGGATCCAAGGTCACCATGAAGTACCCGGCCGTCTACCTCGTCGGCGAGGGCGCCAAGGGCGAGACCCTGTCCATCGCGTTCGCCGGCGAAGGCCAGCACCAGGACACCGGCTCCAAGATGGTCCACATCGCGCCGAACACCAAGAGCTCGATCGTTTCCAAGTCCGTGGCCCGCGGCGGCGGCCGTGCTGCCTACCGCGGCCTGGTCCAGGTCCGCGAAGGCGCCAAGCACTCCGCCAACACGGTCCGCTGCGACGCGCTGCTGGTGGACACCATCAGCCGCTCGGACACCTACCCGTACATCGACATCCGCGAGGATGACGTCACGATGGGGCACGAGGCCACGGTCTCGCGCGTCAGCGAAGAGCAGCTGTTCTACCTGATGTCCCGCGGCATGCGCGAAGACGAGGCCATGGCGATGATCGTCCGCGGCTTCATCGAGCCGATTGCCCGTGAGCTGCCGATGGAATACGCCCTCGAGCTGAACCGACTGATTGAACTGCAGATGGAAGGATCGGTCGGTTAATGACTGACATCACTACTGAAAAGGCCCGCATCGGCGCGCCCTCAGCACAGCCGTTCATCAACGGCTTCACGGAGGAAGGCGAAAGCCTTTCACCGCTGAACGCCGCTGCGTCCAAGTCCCCGCTGGCCGGCGATGCCGTGAAGCGGCACTCGCACGGCGGCGGCGTCGGCATTCCGGACAGCTCACGCGCCGGACGCCTGACGTCGTACAACCTGGCGGACTTCAAGCCGCTCACCGGCATGGAGGAGGACTGGCGGTTCACCCCGCTCAAGCGCCTCCGCGGACTGCACACCGAAGTCCTCAGCGGGACCGCGCCGTCCGTGAGCGTCACCGCCCCGGACAGCGTCACCGTCGAGACCGTCGGCCGCGACGACCGCCGGATCGGTTCCGCCGCCATCCCCGAGGACCGCGTCTCCGCGAACGCCTGGGAGAACTTCACCGAGGCCACCGTCATCACGGTCCCGGCCGAGGTCCAGGTCGACGGCGAGGTCAGCGTCGTGCTGACCGGCCAGGGCACCGGGGCGTCCGCGCAGCACATCGTGATCGTGGCGGAAAAGTTCTCCAAGGCCGTTGTGGTCCTGGACCACCAGGGCACCGCCGTCGTTTCGGAAAACATCGAAATCCTGGTGCAGGACGGCGCCCAGCTGACCGTCATCTCGCTCCAGGAATGGAACGACGACGCCGTGCACGCCTCCTCGCAGCAGGCGAAGCTCGGCCGCGACGCCAAGTTCAAGCACATCGTCGTCAGCCTCGGCGGCGACCTCGTGCGCGTCACCCCGTCGGCCCGCTTCACCGCCCCGGGCGCCGAAGTGGAACTGTTCGGCCTGTACTTCGCCGACGCCGGCCAGCACCTCGAGCAGCGCCTCTTCGTGGACCACGCCGTCGCCAACTGCAAGTCCAACGTCCTGTACAAGGGCGCCCTGCAGGGCCGCAACGCGCACACCGTCTGGGTCGGCGACGTGCTGATCCGCAAGGAAGCCGAAGGCACCGACACCTACGAGGCCAACCGCAACCTGGTCCTCACCGACGGCGCCCGCGCGGACTCCGTGCCGAACCTGGAAATCGAAACCGGCCTGATCGCCGGCGCCGGCCACGCCAGCGCCACCGGCCGCTTCGACGACGAGCACTTGTTCTACCTGATGGCCCGCGGCATTCCGGAAGAGGTGGCCCGCCGCCTGGTGGTCCGCGGCTTCCTGAACGAGATCATCCAGCAGATCAAGGTTCCGGCCATCGAAGAGCGCCTCACGGCCGCCGTCGAGCGCGAACTCGCGGCAACGAACCACTAGTGCGCAGCACTAGAGCACACAGCACTGGAGAACACGGAACCATCAATGACTGAACAGCCAAAGGGCGAGCTGGTCTGCAACGCCAGCGAGATCCAACTCAAGCAGGCGCTGCGGATCCTGATCGACGACTACCCGGTAGCGATCGTGAAGGACTCGATGGGCGAAATCCACGCCATCGGCGACACCTGCTCACACGCGGACATCTCCCTCTCCGAGGGGGAGGTCGAAGGCTGCAAGATCGAGTGCTGGGGCCACGGTTCCCAGTTCGACCTGCGCAGCGGCGAGCCGCTGCAGCTGCCCGCCTATGATCCTGTTCCCGTCTTTGCGGTGACCGTCCTGGATGACGAGGTCTACGTGGACTTCACCAACGTCCTGAACGGCGCCGAGGCTCCGAACTTCAGCTGACTGCCCCGGCACTACGCAGCCAGCCCCAAAAAAGACTTATCGACCAGAAACAGCACGGTGCCGGAGGGCACGGTGCAGAGGAGAACACGACACATGTCTACTCTTGAGATCAAGGACCTGCACGTCAGCATTGACACCGAGCAGGGCACCAAAGAAATCCTGAAGGGCGTCAGCCTGACCATCCGGACCGGCGAGACCCACGCCATCATGGGGCCGAACGGTTCCGGCAAGTCCACCCTGGCGTCCACCATCGCGGGGCACCCGCGCTACAACGTCACGTCCGGCACCATCACCCTGGACGGCGAGGACGTCCTCGCGATGACCGTCGACGAGCGCGCCCGCGCCGGCCTGTTCCTGGCCATGCAGTACCCGGTGGAGGTCCCCGGTGTCAGCATGACGAACTTCCTGCGGACCGCCAAGACGGCCATCGACGGCGAAGCCCCCAAGCTGCGCACCTGGACCAAGGACGTCAAGGCCGCGATGGCGCAGCTGCGCATCGACGCCGACTTCACCCAGCGCAACGTCAACGAGGGCTTCTCCGGCGGCGAGAAGAAGCGCGTCGAGATCCTCCAGCTGGAGCTCTTCAAGCCCAAGTTCGCCATCCTGGACGAGACCGACTCCGGCCTCGACG
Organism: Pseudarthrobacter sp. RHLT1-30-1; assembly: GCF_059383415.1. Lineage (NCBI taxonomy): Bacteria > Bacillati > Actinomycetota > Actinomycetes > Micrococcales > Micrococcaceae > Pseudarthrobacter > Pseudarthrobacter sp. RHLT1-30-1. The sequence goes on along the minus strand of NZ_JBWZCG010000021.1, from coordinate 54,384 downwards.
TCGACGCCCTGAAGGTCGTCTCCGAGGGCGTCAACCGCGCCCACGCCGAAGGCAAGATGGGCACCCTGCTCATCACGCACTACACCCGGATCCTGCGCTACATCAAGCCGGAATTCGTGCACGTGTTCGTTGATGGCCAGATTGCTGAAGAGGGCGGCCCGGAGCTCGCCGACCGCCTCGAAGACGAAGGCTATGACCGCTACGCCACCGGCGCCGGGGCAGCCACCATCGCCGCGGCCTCCGCCGCTGCCCAAGCCTAGATAGGACGGCGCCATGACCGAACTCAATGTGGCCCGCACGGGCCTCGAGGATGTCGAAGAGGCACTCAAGGATGTGATCGACCCGGAACTGGGCGTGAACATCGTTGACCTGGGACTGTTGTACGGACTGAAGTACTCCGACGACGACGGCGCCCTGCTGATCGACATGACGCTCACCACGGCTGCCTGCCCCCTCACCGATGTAATCGAGGAGCAGGTCGGAAAGTCCCTCGATGGGGTCGTCGACGAATGGCGGCTGAACTGGGTGTGGATGCCGCCGTGGGGTCCGGAACGGATCACCGAGGACGGCCGCGACCAGATGCGCGCCCTCGGCTTCAACATCTGATCCGCACCACCCCCCGCGGTTAGACGGCGCGGTAAGTAGCTCCTGCGCTGAAACGACGGCGGGCCCACCTTTCACTGGTGGGCCCGCCGTCGTCGTTCCTTCGATTGCTCCGCAACCGCCCTTTAGCCGGCCCATAACGGCAGTTATGGAGCAGCGGACGGGAGTTCCGGACAGGGTTACGGGGTGGCGACGCCGAACGTGTCGCACTGGTTGATGTCACCGGTTGTGTAGCCCTGGTAGAACCACTTCTGCCGCTGCTCACTGGAACCGTGCGTCCAGGACTCGGGCGAGACCCGGCCGGTCGCCGCCTTCTGGATCCGGTCATCGCCAACGGCGGAGGCCGCGGACAGCGCATCCTGCAGGTCCTTCTCGGTGAGCTTATCCAGGTACGGCAGCCCGGTCTTGGGATCCTGCTGGGTGGTGGCGTAGCGGACCCACAACCCGGCGTAGCAGTCAGCCTGGAGCTCCACGCGGACGGCCCCGGATTCCGGTCCCTGCGGATCCTGCTGGGCCTGGTCGAGGTTCCCGAGTACGTTCTGGATGTGGTGGCCGAACTCGTGGGCCACCACGTACTCCTGCGCCAGCGGTCCGCCGGAGGAGCCGAAGCGGTCCACGAGCTCCTGGAAGAAGCCCGGGTCAAAGTACGCGGTGGTGTCCGCGGGGCAGTAGAAAGGACCCACTTCCGACGTCGCGGCGCCGCAGCCGGTGTTGGTGCCGCCCGTGAAGATCACGGTTTCCGGCTGGGGATACTGCCTGTCGTACTGCGCGAGGTAGGCCGGCCAGAACGCGTTGAGGCTGTTCACCGTGCCCACAATCCGGCAGTCCAGCCGGGCGTCCGCGTCGGCGCCGCTGCTGCAGGCCGGGGCCGTGCCCTGGCCCTGCGCGCCGGGATCCTGCGTGGTGCCGCCCAGCCCTTCCAGCAGGCTCGGGTTGATGCCGAAGAGGGCCGCGATCAGCAGGATAATACCGCCGCCGATCCCGCCGCCGACCTTGGCGCCGCGGCCCATGCCGCGCCGGTCCTGAACCTGCGATGGGTCCAGCTGGACGTTGTCATTGAAACTCATGAAGTCACAATATCGCTTACCGGCGCCGCCGCGGCCCCCTGCCGGTAAAGTTGATCTGATGCCTTTCCTCGACAGACTCCAGCGCTGGGCCGATGACCGCCCCGACGCGACCGCCGTCGTCGTGGCCGGGCAACGCCTGAGCTGGGAAGAACTGCGGGACAACGCCGCCGGCCTCGCCTCCGGCGCGCCCGCCGTGACCGTGCTCGCCGGGGAGAATTCGCTGCACTTCGCCGCTGCCTTCGCAGCCGCCGTCGCGGGGGAGGGGCAATGCGCCGTGCTGGACCCGACGTGGCCGCGGGAGCTGCAGGACCGGATCCGGGCCCGGATCCGGGATACGCTACCGGCCGCGGGCCCCGCCACCGGACCTGCCGCGGGCGCCGCCGCCGGACCTGCCGCGGGCGCCGCCGCCGGACCTGCCGCGGGCGCCGCCGCGGCAGGAGGGCCCGGGCCGGAACTCGTCGACGGGCCGCCCGGTTCCCCGTTCCTGGTCGGCCTGACCTCCGGTACCACCGCCGTCCCCAAAGCCTTCACGCGCTCGCGCCGGTCCTGGCGCCAGTCGTTCGATGCCTCCGTCGAATTCTTTGGCCTGCAAACTGACGACCGGACCTTGGCGCCCGGGCCCCTCGCGGCCAGCCTGAACCTCTACGCCCTTGCCGAATGCCTGTACGCCGGTTCGGAATTCCACACCCTGGCCCAGTTCGACGTCGGCGACGCCCATTCCGCGGTCAGCCATGACGGCATCACCCGGCTGGTCCTCGTCCCCACGGCGCTCCGGCTCCTCAGCGAACGGGGATTGAGCGGCGGGATCGACGCCTCGGGCATCCGCAGCATCATCTGCGCCGGCTCCAAACTGGACGCCCGGACACTGGAAGCTGCCCGCCGCTGGGCACCCAACGCCACCATCTACGAGTACTACGGTGCCTCCGAGCTCAGCTTCGTCTCCGGCGCCGGGCTCCCGCCCGGGAAGCCGCCGGAAGAACGCGGAACCGGGATCGGGAAACCGTTCGCCGGCGTCGAGATCCGCATCCTTGATAGTGACGGGGTCCGGCTTCCGGACGGGACCGACGGCAACATCTGCGTGCGCAGTGGCATGGTCAGCGACGGATACCTCTGGGGCGACGACGGGCAGGCGCTGCAAAGCTTCGACGGCTGGCACACCGTGGGGGACCAGGGTTACCTCGATAATGGCACCCTGCACATGCTTGGCCGCCGCTCGGACATGATCATCACCGCGGGCACAAACGTCTACCCGCATGAGATCGAGCTGGCCCTGGCCTCCGTCCCCGGCGTGGCGGCGGCCGTCGCAGCAGGCCTTCAGGACGACCTCCGCGGCCAGAAGGTCGTGGCGGGAATTGTCCCCTCGCACGGCGGCGTAACCGCCACGCAGCTAAAGGCAGGCATCGAGGAGGTGCTGGCCCGCAACAAACGGCCGCTGGAATACTTCGCCTTGGCCGCGCTGCCCCTCACGGACCGCGGCAAGCCCAGCCGGGAACTCCTGCTCGACTGGATCACCCGCAACGACCCCCGGATCCGGCGCCTTGGCTGAGCCGTCGACCCAGCGGCTTCCCGACGACCGGCAGCCGGTCATCATCTCAGCCCGCCGGACACCGATCTGCCGCGCCAACGGGGCGCTGAAGTCCCTGCCCGCGCACGAACTCCTCGCCCCGGTGCTCCGCGCGCTGCTGGGCTCACCGTTTGGCGCACGGCTCAGCGTTGGCGGCGCGCCCCCCAATGGCGCCGGCGTCCCGCCGGCGGCCGTGACCGACGTGGTCATCGGCAACGCCGTCGGCGGCGGCGGGAATGTGGCGCGGCTCGCCGCCCTCGAAGCAGGGCTTCCGGTCACCGTTCCCGGCCTCACCGTAGACCGCCAGTGCGGCTCCGGACTGGACGCGATTGCGCTGGCGTCCCGCCTCGTGGCAGCCGCCGGCGGCGGCCTGTACCTGGCCGGCGGGGTGGAGAGCATCAGCACGGCCCCGCTGCGGGCCCGCCCGAACGCCGACGGTGCTCCGGAGTTCTACGCCCGGGCCCAGTTCGCACCGCTGGGCCTGGGCGATCCGGACATGGGGGCCGCCGCCGAAAACGTGGCCACCCACTTCGGCATCAGCCGGGTGCGGCAGGACGTGCTGGCGCTGCGCAGCCACAGGCGGGCGTTGGCGTCCGCGGCCGCGGGGATATTCGACGCCGAGATCGTGGCCCTCACCGGCGTGTCCGGCCCGGACGGTGCCCGCACCGTCCGCTCTGACAACGGGCCCCGCCGCGGCCTTACCCCGGCTGTCCTCGCGCGCTTCCCGCCGGCGTTCGCCGCGGGCGGCACAGTGACAGCGGGAAACTCCTGCTTCGACGCGGACGGTGCCGCCGCCGTTGTGATCACCTCGGTGGCGTGCGCGCGCGAGCTGGGGGCTAGGGACGGCCTGCTGGTGCGGGGTACGGACACGGCCGGGGTGGACCCGCAGCTGCTCGGCATCGGGGCCGCCGTCGCGGCGGAACACCTGCTGGCACGGTGTGGCGTCTCGCCCGCCGGGCTGGGGCTGGTGGAGTTCAACGAGGCTTTCGCGTCCCAGACCCTCGCCTGCCTGGACCGCCTCGGCATCCCCGCGGACCGCGCCAACCTTGACGGCGGCGCCCTGGCCCTGGGGCACGCCTACGGGGCCTCCGGCGCGGTGCTTGTCACCCGGCTGCTGGCCCAGGCCCGCCGCAGCCCGGTCGAGGGGCAGCTGGCGCTGGCTCTGATCAGTATCGCCGGCGGAATGGGAACCGCCGCGCTGCTGGAATACCGGAGCCTGTCCTAGTACTTAGTACTTAGTACCTAGTACTTAGTACCTAGTACCCAGTCCCTGGCTACGGGTCACCGGGGCCGATCGTGTCCCCCGAGTCCTGCCACCCGGGGGACATGCCCAGTCCTGGGCGCCACCGCTGGACATCGTGGGATTATGTCCCGTGCTGCGGGCCAGGGGAGGGCATGTCCCGCGGGACGCCGGGCCCAGTGTTCCCTGCCGCCCCGAGCCACCGGGGGACATGTCCAGCCCTGGGCGCACCCGGTGTACATAGCGGGCTTATGTCCAGTGCTCCAGGTCAGGGGAGGGCATGTCCCGCGGGGTCGCCGGGCGCTGCGGGGTCGGAAGGCTGGGCCTGCTCCCCGGTTTCGGCCTCACCCAGGCCGCGGGCGGCGAGGGCGTCGCCGGTCTGCCGGGCGAAAGCCACCGTGGTGATGAAGACCGGGAGGATCAGGGCCCGGGGGTTGCGCTCCAGGCCGCGGGCCCGGGCGGAATCCCGGACGTCGCTGTAGGCACCCGCAATAAACGGGATGCTGCGCAGCATGATGGCGATCGTCAGGGCGAAGCGCTCCGGGTCCGCGCCGAAACGCCGGAACGGCTGCGCCAGGGACGCCACGCCGTCCAGCAACCGCTGCACCGGGGTAGTGGCGGTGAGGATCGACGCCGCCACAATACAGACCAGCACGTTAAGCACAATCCGGGCAGCCGTGGGCCCGCCAAGCTGCCACCACTGGAACAGCCCGATCATTGCAAGGACCGGCAGCACCGGCCGGACCGCCCGGAACAGCCGCCGGACGCCCGCCCCGCTGAGCAGGAACAGGACGCACAAAACCGCCAGGACGGCGGCCGCCACGGCCCAGTCCACAACCAGGAACGACGCCATGCCGCAGCCCACGACCAGCAGGAACTTCAGCCAGAGCGGCGCGCGGTGCAGCACGGAGTTGCCCGGCGCATAGTTGGCCAGCAGGAAGCCGTGGCCGCTCACGGCCGCCCCGGTTGCGGCTGCTCAGACCCCGGCCGGGCGAAGGAAGGCGAGAATCGGGCACCGGAAGCCGAGACTCCCTCCCGGGCAGGCGGGAGAACCGCGCCGCACAGCGCCCGGTAGTGGGCGACGGCTGCTGCCGGCGCGCCGTCGAACACCACGGTGCCGGAATCGACCACGAGGACCCGGTCCAGGTCCAGGGCGAGTTCGAGGTCGTGGGTGGAGAGGATGACCTGCTGGCTGAGCCCGGCCAGGGTCCGGCGGAGCAGCTCCCGGTTCCGCAGATCCAGCAGCGTGGACGGCTCGTCCAGGACCAGCACCTCGGGGTCCACCGCGAGGACAGCCGCGAGGGCGAGGAGCTGGCGCTCCCCGCCGGAAAGCTCGTAGATGCTTTGGTCCGCAAGTGGCAGCAGTCCGAAGCGGTCCAGCGTTGCCTCCGCCTGCCGGCGGCGTTCCCCGGCGTTCCGGACCGAGCGCCGAAGGGACAGTTCGACGTCCTCCCGACCGGTCGGCATCACCAGCTGGGACAGCGGATCCGTGAAGACGAAGCCGACCCGCCGGCGGACCTCCCGGACTGCCCGGACAGTGTCCCATCCGTCCACCGTGACGGTCCCGCTGCTTGGCGCCACGAGTCCGTTGAGGAGCCGCAGCAGCGTGGACTTGCCGGAGCCGTTCGCGCCGATGACGCCGATCCGCTGTTCGGTCAGCCGCAGGGTCTGTTCCGCCAGCAGGGTTTTGGGTGCCGGGCGGCCGTCGACCGCCACACGCACCGCAACCCGGTCCAGCACGATGGTGCTCACGGCCGGTGGTCCACCTTGGCGGTGGAAAGCCGCGGGGCGGCCACAGCAGCGACCGTACCGCCGGTCCGGACCCGGCGGATCAGCAGATCCGGGAACGCCTTGTGCAGCGCCAGGGCGATGGTCACCGCGAGGATGTTCTTGATCACATCTCCGGGGTAGTAGGCCAGGTCTGCGATGAAGGCCTTCGGGAAGTCCAGCTTCGCGTTAACCATCATGCCAAGGATGCCAAGGCTGTGTACAAAGATGATGCTGCTCACCATCGCGGCGGCGAAAAGCAGGACAGCGCGCAGCCTGCCGGGACGGCCAGCGGCGCGGCGGAGCACGACGACAGTCAGCCAGCCCACCGCCGTCGCGGCGAAGACAAAACCGATGATGTAGCCCGCCGAGGGTCCGGCGAGGACACCCAGACCGCTGCGTCCGCCGCTGAAGATCGGCAGCCCGGCGAGTCCAAGAAGAACGTAAAGCCCAACGGCGGCGAACGCCCTGCCCGGGCCCAGGGCAAGGCCGGTGAGCATCACGGCGAGGGTCTGGAGGGTGATGGGGACACCCAGCCCGCCCACCGGAATGGCGGCGATCAGGGCTGATCCGGCCACCAGCGCGGCGAAGACCGCGATCAGTCCCAGGTCGGTGGCGTTCCAGCGGTTCCGCGGGCGGGAGGTGATGGCGGCAACGCTGCCGTCGGTCTGCGTCATGGGTAGTTCCTATCGCGAGTGGGTTGAATCTGCATCTGGTTTCGACTTTACGAGCCCGGCGGCGGGGGTTTTTTGTAGGTGGTCTACTAACCGGAGGCCCGCCAGCTGGAGGGCAGCTCCAACGGCGCCCGGCGACGCCCGGCAGCGGAGCCCCGCCACCGCCGTCGCCCGGCATTTGCCGCAAATGGCGGGCCTCCTGTCAATGGACGTGAGCGGGGCCGGTAGACTTGGGGAGGCCGTGCTCTCGGCCGCACTGCCCCGGCCCCCTGCAGATTCCACCGTTGTGCCGCGGCGTTCCCTGTTGTGAAAGGCCTTAGCTGCATTGATTACCGTCCAGGATCTCGAACTGCGCGCCGGCGCCCGCCTCCTTATGGACCAGGTGAGCTTCCGGATCGACAAGGGAGACAAGATCGGCCTTGTGGGCCGTAACGGTGCAGGCAAGACCACGCTGACCCGGGTGCTCGCGGGCGAAGGCCAGCCCGCCGGGGGCAAGGTCATCCGCAGCGGCGAGATCGGCTACCTCCCGCAGGATCCGCGGACCCCGGACATGGAACAGCTGGCCCGTGACCGCATCCTTTCCGCCCGCGGCCTGGACATCGCCGTTAACAAGCTCAAGCAGACCCATGAGGACATGGCCAGCGAGGACGCGGAGGTCCAGCGCAAGGCGATGAACCGCTATGACCGGCTGGAATCCGAGTTCCTGGCCGCCGGCGGCTACGCGGCCGAGGCCGAGGCCGCCGCGATCTGCTCCAACCTGGCCCTTCCGGACCGGCTGCTGAACCAGCCGCTCAAGACCCTGTCCGGCGGCCAGCGCCGTCGTGTGGAGCTCGCCCGGATCCTGTACTCGGACGCCGAGACGATGCTCCTCGATGAGCCCACCAACCACCTCGACGCGGATTCCATCACCTGGCTCCGCGAGTTCCTGAAGAACCACCAGGGCGGCCTGATCGTGATCAGCCACGACACCGAGCTACTTGAAGCCACCGTCAACAAGGTGTTCCTGCTGGATCCGAACCGCGCCAAGGTCGACTTCTACAACATGGACTGGAAGCGCTACCTGCAGCAGCGCGAAACGGACGAGCGCGCCCGCAAGCGTGAGCGCGCCAACGCGGAGAAGAAGGCCCAGGTCCTTTTCGACCAGGCCAACAAGATGCGCGCCAAGGCCACGAAGGCCGTCGCCGCACAGAACATGGCCAAGCGTGCCGAGCGTCTGCTGGGCGGTCTTGAAGCCGTCCGCGCGACCGACCGCGTGGCAGCCCTGCGCTTCCCGGATCCGTCGCCCTGCGGCAAGACCCCGCTCACTGCTGACGGCCTCAGCAAGTCCTTTGGCTCGCTGGAGATCTTCACCGACGTGGACCTAGCCATCGACCGCGGCTCCAAGGTCGTCATCCTGGGCCTCAACGGTGCCGGCAAGACGACCCTGCTGCGCATGCTGGCCGGGGTCGACAAGCCGGACACCGGCGAAGTCGTAGCGGGCCACGGCCTGAAGGTGGGCTACTACGCCCAGGAGCACGAGACGCTCGACGTCGAACGCACCGTCCTGCAGAACATGCGCTCCTCCGCCCCGGACATGAACGACGCCGAGGTCCGAAACATCCTGGGCTCGTTCCTGTTCTCCGGCGACGACGTCGACAAGCCGGCCGGTGTGCTCTCCGGCGGTGAGAAAACCCGGCTTGCCCTGGCCACCATCGTGGCCTCGAGCGCGAACGTGTTGCTCCTCGACGAGCCCACCAACAACCTCGACCCGGCCAGCCGCGCCGAAATCCTCGGGGCGCTGAGCAACTACACCGGCGCCGTTGTGCTGGTGAGCCACGACGAGGGCGCCGTCGCGGCCCTCAACCCCGAGCGTGTTGTGCTGCTGCCAGACGGCATCGAGGACCACTGGAACGAAGACTACCTGGACCTCATTACGCTCGCGTAGTGGGCACCAACTGACTGGCATTTCTGGGCCGTTTTCAGCCCTCAAAACGGCCCTACTGCTAGTCAGTTGGGCTAGCGGACGGGCATGACTTCCGCGGCGGTGATCCTGAGCAGCTCTTCGTAGCTGATGGAGAACATGGAGTGGTGGTCGCCTGCCCCGGCCCAGAGGACTGCATGTTCCTGCAGTGTCTCGTCCAGCAGGGTCCTGATTTTCTCCGGATGTCCGACCGGTGCCACGCCACCGACTTCCTGTCCGGTGTGTTCCAGCACGAACCCTGCGGAGGCGCGGCGGATCTGGCCGCTGCCCAGCCGTGCCGCGACCTTCCGGACATCAACCCTGGCGGCGCCGCTGGCAAGGATCAGCAGCGGCGCGCCGCCGACGTCGAACACGAGGCTGTTGGTGATGGCCGCGACGTCGCAGCCCAGCTCCACGGCCGCGGCGGCCGCGGTCGGGACTTTCGCATCGAACACCGTCACGGTGTCCTCGGCGCCGAGCGCCGCCAGCGCCTGCTTCACCCGGGCCACGGGCTCTGGAATCAGCCGGGCCACCCCTCAGAACCCCTGGGCGTCCAGAATGGCGTCTTCCTCGTCCTCTGCGGTCGCGTTCTTCCGCTTGTGCGCGACGGGACGGCGGCGCGCCACCGGTCCGCTGGAGTGCATCACGACGCACTCAGCCTCCGCGGCCTGGCTTTCGGCGTCCTCGGCGTCAATGGCCGCGTTCCGGGCCTGCTGACGTGCGGCGTACCCGAAACCGATGAACATCAGCACCCCGAAGGCGAACCACTGCAGCGAGTAGGAAAGGTGGGTGCCCTCCTCAGTGGCCGGCTTGGGGAACGGGAAAGGCATCTCGGACACTGACGGGCTCTCGGACGCCAGCTGGCCGTACGCGCCGGTCAGCAGGGGATAGCCCAGCTGGCGGGAATAGGCCGCAAGGTCGATCGAGGCCAACTGGCCGTCGGGGGCACCGCGCTGGAGCTCCGGCTCGGACGGCTTGAGGCGGCCGACGACGGTCACCGGGCCCTGCGGGGGAGCGGGAACCGAGTCCGGCCGACCCGGGTTGTTGTTGCCGATCGGCAGCCAGCCGCGGTCGATCACCACCGTCTCACCGGTTGCCACCTTGAACGGGACCACGACCTCGTAGCCGGGCTGGCCGTTCAGCGGGCGGTTGCGGACGATCCGCTGCCCGGCGACGTCGTAACTGCCCTTCAGTTCCACCTGGGTCCACTCGTTTTCCGCGGCCAGTGAACGGAACTGGTCCTTGACCTCGGCGAAGGGGACGGGCGCGGCGGAATAATTCGAAGTGACGCGGTTGATCTCGGCGAGGGTCTCGGCACGGCGGTCCATCTGCCAGCGGCCCAGCCCGACGCACGCGGCGGCAAAAATCGCGGCCAGCAGCAGATACCCCAGCCACTTGCTGGAGAAAAGAAAACGGTACATTCAGCTTGCCTTGCTTGTCGGGTCCAGTGCCACGGTGTCTTTCCAGAGCCCGCGGGTCTGCAGGTAGTCCTCGAGCCAGGCCCGATGCTCCCCGCAGGCCAGCCAGATCTTGCGCCGTTCCGGGGTGTGGATCTTGGGGTTGTTCCAGAGCAGCTGCCATTCGGCGCCGCTCCGGCACGCCTTGCGGGAGCAGACGGCCTCCGCCGGTCCGGCTTCGCCGCTGTTCCCGGCGAGGTCAAAAATATTCACGATGCCGCCCGTCCGTGGTTGTCGTCGATCTTGGGGTGTCCGCCGGGGGCGCCGCGGCCAGCGTCGGGCGAGTCCTCGTCATCGACAATTTCGCCCTGTAGCAGCGTCAACGACGGGTCGTCCGTCACCGGGCCGGCAGGTTCAGCCGCCGCGCCGGTGCCCGGCGCATCCAGTTGCGCCAGCGGCGCGTAATCCAGGAGCGAGGCGGAATGGACCTCCGCCGTGTCGCCGCCGTTCGCGATGATGACGGCAACCCAGGGCAGGAACACGGCCCCGAGGACCGGGAGGAGCTTGAACCAGCCGTCGACCACAAAAATCAGGATCAGGCAGACCATGCGGATACCCATCGCCACGGCGTACTTGATCATCCGCTGGCGCATCTCCTCAGAGTGTGCGGCGGCGGCGTCCGTAATGCTGTGAACCTCGGATTCACCGGACGGTACACCCGGGTTCCCGGGCACAGGTACACCGGGTCGGTTTTTGAGTGTCAAGGCTGTCAGATCACGCTCCCAAGGCTTACTGCAATTCTCTCACCAACGGCAGTGCCGCCCAAACGGGGCGGCACCGGGCGCTAAGATCGGAGGCAGGAAAATCCCGCCCCCAGCGCGGCGCCCGCCCGCCGCAGAATTCCGGAGTCCCCATGTCTGAAACAGCAACCGCCGGCCGCAGTGTCCTGATCACCGGTGGAAACCGCGGAATCGGCCTCGCCATCGCCGAAGCCTTCCTCGCCAACGGCGACAAGGTGGCGGTGACCTACCGCAGCGAATCAGCCCTTCCCGAGGGCATCCTCGGCGTCAAGGCCGACGTCACGGACGAAGCCTCCGTCGACGCGGCATTCGCTCAAGTCGAGGCCGCCCACGGTGCCGTCGAGGTGCTGGTGGCGAACGCCGGCATCACCAAGGACACGCTCCTGATGCGCATGAGCGAGGACGATTTTACCTCGGTGATCGACACCAACCTCACCGGGGCGTTCCGCGTGATCAAGCGTGCGTCCAAGGGCATGATCCGGGCCCGCAAGGGCCGCGTGGTCCTGATTTCCTCCGTCTCCGGCCTCTATGGGGCGCCCGGCCAGATCAATTACTCGGCGTCCAAGGCCGGCCTCGTGGGCATCGCCCGCTCGTTGACCCGCGAGTTGGGAGCCCGCGGCATCACCGCGAACGTAGTCGCCCCCGGCTTCATCAACACGGACATGACCGCCGAACTGCCCGAGGCAACCCAGAAGGACTACCTGTCCAGGGTTCCCGCCGCCCGCTTCGCCGAGGCCTCCGAGGTCGCCAACGTGGTCCGCTGGATCGCAAGCGACGAGGCCGCCTACATTTCCGGTGCCGTCATCCCCGTCGACGGCGGCCTCGGCATGGGCCACTAGGCGCAAGATTGGGCGGAACCGGTGATGCCGGGGACGCTGGTCATGCCGGTGTTGCCGACCGGGCTCTGATGGCCCGCAACTAGTCCCCGGTCAGCTGGGAATTCAGCTCCGCAATCCGGGCCCCGCACCAGGCCAAGGCCCGCAGGCATTCATCCCTAAGGGCCAGTAGCTCCCGCGGCGGGTCTGCCCCGGCCGCGGCACCCTTGAAGTCCTCCAGCCACCGACAAAATTGCCAACCGGATGTTGGGCCCCACAACATGGTCATTCCCGCCCCGCCACGATAGGACTTTCAGCCCTGAGCACCGGGCGCTGCCGGGTGTCTAATGGGGCTACAGCCCCTGCCCACACCATGGCAGGGGCATGGAATCAGGAGGACAATCGTGGCTGAACTGAACAAGTGGGTCCCGTCGGATGTGCTGGAGCCGATCAAGCGTTTCCTCGACGGTGACCTGGCAATGACGCCGTCCATCAAAGTCGAGCAGTTTGTGGACGGCACCACCCTGGTGGTGCGCGCTGAGGTTCCGGGGATTGATCCCGACAAGGACGTTGACGTCTCCGTCAGCCAAGGAATGCTGCACATCAAGGCGGAGCGGGAGGAGAAGTCCGAGCATAAGGGCAAGGACGGGTACCGCTCGGAGTTCCGCTATGGCTCGTTCTCGCGCAGCATCGCGCTGCCCCGGGGCGCCCGGGAAGAGGACATCACCGCAACGTACAGGGACGGCGTCCTTGAAGTGCGGGCCCCTGCCCCGGTCTCGACGCCCGACGCGGCGGCCAAGAAGATCAGGATCGACCACCCGTAGCACCCGGGACATCGGCTGCCGCGTGGCGGCGGCCCGGGCGGCGGGGCGGGCGGACACCATCGTTCCGCCCGCCCCGGCCTGTGACTAAATATTTGACAGTTTCAGCCGGCAGCGGAGCGGGCCTCCCGCAGCCAGCCCACGACTTCCGCGTCCAGTTCCGCTTCACTGTTCAGCTCCAGGTGGTGCATCCACACCCCGGGCGACGGATGCGCTACCTCCTTGAACCGGGCAGAGTCGACCCGCCGGGGCAGTGCGATCGACAGCACGGCGGGCACCTCCGACGAAACGTACCGGCCGGGCCACCAGAGGTACGCGAAGCCACGATGCTCCCGGAAAGCGACCTGGCTCTTCGTTGCCCGGATGTCGGGCGGGGTGGGCACCGCCAGTATCCGCTCCACGGCACGGTACAGTTCCAGGCCGCGGGGGGAGCCACCGAAGACCTGCTCAGGCGTTGATTCCCCGCTCACGCCACGCGGCATGGAAGCCCCTGGAGTGCTGCTCCCCGGCTGCTGTCGTGCGGTCCTTCCATGCGGGCGAGCCTACGCCTGGGGGCCGCGCCCTCACTAGCCTGCCGCAGCTTCTTTGTGGAACTCAAACAACGGAAAACACCTGCGCCGCTGGCATGATGGACTGCAGACCCACCGTTTTTTGGACGTTTGGAACAAAGGAGCTCATATGGGACTGCTGGACAACAAGACCGCAATAGTGACCGGTTCATCGAGGGGCATCGGCGCTGACGTCGCCAAGTTCCTCGCCGCCGAGGGCGCCGCCGTCGTCGTCAACTACCGCCAGAAGGCGCCGCGCGCCAACAAGGTCGTCGCGGAGATCGAGGCGGCAGGCGGCCGTGCTGCCGCCGTCGGCGCCGACCTCACCACCCAGGAAGGCGTCCAGGCCCTGGCCAGCGCCGCGATGGAGAACTTCGGCTCGCTCGATGTCCTGGTCCTGAACGCCTCCGGGGGGATGGAGTCGGGGATGGCGGAGGACTATGCCCTCAAACTCAACCGCGACGCCCAGCTGAACATGCTCAACGCTGCCGTGCCGCTGATGCCCGAGGGCAGCCGCGTGGTCTTCATCACGAGCCACCAGGCCCACTTCATCAACACCGTGCCCACCATGGCCAACTACGAGCCGGTGGCACGCAGCAAGCGCGCCGGTGAGGACGCCCTCCGCGAACTCGTTCCGGCCCTGGCCGAGAAGGGCATTTCGCTGGTTGTCGTCTCCGGCGACATGATCGAGGGCACCGTCACGGCCACGCTGTTGGACCGCTCCAACCCGGGCGCCATCGAGGCCCGCCGCGCCGAGGCCGGAAAGCTGTATTCGGTCAAGGAGTTCGCCGCGGAGATTGCCAAGATGGTCACGGCCGATGTTCCCAGCGGCCACACCGAATACGTCGGCGGCGCCGACTACTTCGACAAGGGCATCAAGTAACACATCCGGTCTGCGGAAAAATGTTGCCGGCTGCGACAGCCTGAATAGAACACATCGGGATTAAGCACTGAAGGCCGGGGCGGCGTCCGCCCCGGCCTTCAGTGTGTTCCGGTCCAGTCTCAGACGCCGGCAATGTGCCGGACGGCGTCGAGGTACGGTAAGTTCACTGCGGCATCGGCGGCCGCGCGGACAGCCGGCTTCGCGTTGAACGCGACGCCGATCCCCGCTGCACTGAGCATGTCCAGGTCGTTGGCGCCGTCGCCCACGGCAATTGTGTGCTCCAGCGGGATGCCCTCCGTGGCTGCCCATTCGCGCAGATATTTCTCCTTCGCCGCCCGGTCAATGACCTCTCCGATCACCTTTCCGGTCAGCGCACCGTCAATGATTTCGAGTTCGTTGGCGACCCAGTAGTCAAGCCCCAGGCCCTCCGCGATCGGCCGGAGAATCTGGTTGAAGCCGCCGGAGATCACGGCCACCACATGCCCGGCGGCCCGGAAGGCTGCCACCAGCGTCTCCGCCCCGAGGCTCAGGGTGACCTCGGCGCGGACGGAATCCACGACGTCGGCCGGCAGCCCGGCGAGCACCGCCACCCGCGCGTGCAGGCTCTGCGCGAAGTCCAGCTCTCCGCGCATGGCGGCCTCAGTCACGGCCGCGACTTCATCGCGTTTACCGGCATGGGCGGCCAGGAGCTCGATGACTTCCTGCTGGATCAGGGTCGAATCCACGTCCAGGATGAGGAATTTCCGCCGCGCATTGCGCAGGGAGTCGGGGACAATCGCCGTGTCCACGCCGGCCGGGCCGTGATCTGCCGCCGTCCGCCGCAGTTCGGCCAGCGCCGCCGGGCCGTGGACCGGGTCGGCGCCAGGGTCCAGGCTGCCGTCCGCTGTGTAGACCTCGTAGCGCGCGTCTCCCGTCCGGGTTTCGGCGTCCAGCGCCATGCCGGCTCCGGCGAGCAGCGACCGGAGCTGCTGCACCTCGGGCAGGGTCAGTTTCCGGGCATAGCTCACTGCGGTCACGTTCAGGCTCATGCCTGCAATCCTAGCGATTCCGCGGAGCGGGACCCGAATGCGTTGCGGTCCGGTGACGCGGCGGCAGTCGGGGAGCGCTCGCCCGGCCGGGCCTCCGCGTTCCGGTTATCAGTCGTCCGCTGTTTTGTCCTAGTGTCTACTCCTATGAGTGATGTTCTTGAAATGGCCGCCGTCAGCGTTGTACGTGGGGCAAAAACGCTCCTTAACAAGGTCGACTGGCAGGTCAGGGAAGGCGAGCGTTGGGTGATCCTGGGCCCCAACGGTGCCGGCAAGACCACGCTGCTGCAGATCGCCGCCGCACGGATCCACCCCACATCCGGGATGGCGGGCATCCTCGAGGAGATCCTCGGCGCCGTCGACGTCTTTGAACTCCGGCCGCGGATCGGCCTGTCCTCGGCCGCGCTTGCCAACCAGATCCCGGAACACGAGAAGGTCCTCAACGTCGTCGTGACGGCCGCGTACGGTGTCACCGGACGCTGGCGCGAGGGCTATGAGAAGGACGACGAACGCCGCGCCTTCGCCCTGCTGAACGAGTGGGGCATGGGACCGCTGCTCAACCGGCCGTTCGCCTCGCTGTCCGAGGGGGAGCGCAAGCGCGTCCAGATCGCCCGGGCCCTGATGACGGATCCCGAACTGCTGCTCCTCGACGAACCCGGCGCCGGGCTGGACCTGGCCGGCCGCGAGGATCTCGTTTTCCG
Organism: Pseudarthrobacter sp. RHLT1-30-1; assembly: GCF_059383415.1. Lineage (NCBI taxonomy): Bacteria > Bacillati > Actinomycetota > Actinomycetes > Micrococcales > Micrococcaceae > Pseudarthrobacter > Pseudarthrobacter sp. RHLT1-30-1. The sequence continues at coordinate 38,540 of NZ_JBWZCG010000021.1, read as the reverse complement.
GCTCAGTGAACTGGCCCGCGATGAGGACGCGCCGGCCATCGTGCTGGTCACCCACCACCTCGAAGAGGTGCCGCCGGGCTTCACGCACGCCATGCTGCTGCGCGACGGCGCTGTCGTGGCCCAGGGCCCGATCGAAGGTGTCCTCACCGCCGGGAACCTGAGCGAGACCTTCGGGCTGCCGCTGGAAGTCAGCGTCAGCGCCGGCCGGTACACTGCCACCGCGCGCCGCTGAGCCCGCTGACCGCGCGTGGAGTTCCTCAATAGCGTCTTCATTTTTTTCGCCGGTCTGTGGGCCGGCACGATCAACAGTGTTGTCGGGTCCGGGACGCTTGTCACCTTTCCGGTGCTGATCGCCCTCGGCTATGCTCCCGTCACCGCGTCCATAAGCAACGCGATGGGCCTGGTCGCCGGGAACGCCGCCGGAGCCTGGGGCTACCGCAAGGAATTGGCGGGACGCGGCAAGCAGCTGCTCAAGCTGCTGCCCGCTTCACTGCTGGGCGGCATCACCGGGGCCTACCTGCTGCTGCACCTGCCCGAGAAGGTCTTCCACTACGCCGCCCCCGCCCTGATCGTGCTCGCACTGCTGATGGTGGTATTCCAGCCCCGGCTGCAGCAGTGGGTCCGGGACCGGGAGCAGAATCCCGAGCATGCCATCCGCGACCGCGGGCACGGCGTCGTCCTCGTGGCCCTGGTCTACCTGGCCGGTGTGTACGGCGGATACTTCGTCGCAGCCCAGGGCATCCTGCTGGTCGGGATCCTGGGGATCTTCATGACCGGAACCATCCAGAACGCCAACGCCATGAAGAACATCCTGGTGCTGGGCGTGAACGTCGTGGCCGCAGCCTCCTATCTGCTTTTCGCCTTCGGCCGGATCGAGTGGGCGGTCGTGGGACTGATCGCGGTGAGCTCGCTGATCGGCGGCTTCGTCGGGTCCAAGGTCGGCCGGCGGCTGTCTCCCGTCGTCCTGCGCGGTGTCATCTTCGTCCTGGGCCTGGTCGCCCTGGGGTTCATGATCGCCAACCTCTTCAAGTGACCCGTTCCCTTGACCACCGACCAACCCGCACCCGAACCCGAACCCGACCGTCCCGAACCTGACCGTCCCGAACCTGACATCCCCGCTGAAATGACCCCGCCATGACCTTCCACCACCTTGACTCCGCGGACGACCCCCGGGTCTCGGACTACACCCGGCTGACCGACGTGCACCTGCGCAAACTCCGGGAACCCGCCGAGGGCATGTACATTGCCGAGTCCTCCCGGGTGCTCCGCCGCGCCCTCGCGGCGGGACACCGGCCGCGCTCCTTCTTCCTCGCCGAGAAATGGCGGGAGGACCTCGCCGACGTCTTCGCGCAGTACCCGGACGTCCCCGCCTATATCGGTTCCGCCGCGCTCCTCGAGGACATCACCGGATTCCACCTGCACCGTGGCGCCATGGCGGCCATGCAGCGGCCGGACCCGGTGCCGCTGCCCGAGCTGCTCGCCGGGGCCCGCCGCGTGGCCGTGCTGGAGGACATCGTGGACCACACCAACGTCGGTGCGATCTTCCGCTCCGCCGCTGCCCTGGGCGTCGACGCCGTCCTGGTCTCGCCGCGCTGCGGGGACCCGCTTTACCGCCGCAGTGTCCGGGTCAGCATGGGCACCGTCTTCCAGGTGCCCTGGGCCCGGCTGGAGGACTGGCCCGCGGGACTGCAACTGCTCCGCGCGCAGGGCTTCACCCTGGCCGCCCTGGAACTCACCGACGACGCCGTGGACCTCGACGAGCTCGCCGCCCGCCAGCCGGAGAAGCTCGCGCTGGTGCTCGGGACCGAGGGCGCCGGGATGAGCGCCGGCACGCTCGCCGCCGTCGACCTCGCCGTGAAGATCCCGATGCGCGCCGGCGTTGACTCGCTCAATGTCGCCGCGGCGTCCGCCGTCGCCTTCTGGGAGTTGCGCCCCCGGGACTGACCTGCCGCACTGATCCGCTGTCCTGACCTGCTGCCCTGACCTGCTGCCCTGAACCCCGCTGCTGGTCAGGCGGCGGTGGCGCAGACTTTCCGCTATGATTGATAGCTGGCCGTCCGGTACATTCCGTTGGCCATCCCATTCATACCTGGCAACTGGCAAAATCCAGTTGTGCGAACAAAGGTCCAATTATGAAGTCTGATACTCACCCGAAGTACGAAGCTGTTGTTTTCAACGACCTGGCTTCCGGCGTCAAGTTCCTGACCAAGTCCACCGTGTCTTCCAAGAAGACCATCGAGTGGGAAGACGGAAACACCTACCCGGTCATCGACGTCGAAATCTCCTCCGAGTCCCACCCGTTCTACACGGGCAAGCAGCGCATCATGGACTCTGCAGGCCGCGTCGAGCGCTTCAACGCTCGCTTCAAGGGCTTCGGCGGCAAGAAGTAACCTTCTTCCTCCAAGGTCTTGTGGAAAGCCCGCACCGGTGACGGTGCGGGCTTTTTTGCGTCCTGCGCGGAACCGCACCGAACGGCCAGTCCGGCACGACCGCCGCGTGGCAGGATTAAGGCCATGACATCCCTTCACCCGATCCCCGGTTCCGGCAGCGCTGACGACGGCGGTGCGAACGACGGCGGTGCCTACCACGGCAGTGCCCGTCACCACGGCGAGTACAAGGTTCCCGGCGGAAAGCTCGTTGTCGCCGATTTCGACGTCGTCGACGGCGTGCTTGCGAATGTCTCGGTGAGCGGGGACTTCTTCCTGGAGCCGGACGAGGCGCTGCCGGAGATCAACCGTGCCCTCACCGGCCTCCCGGCGGACGCCACGGCGGCGGACATGTCCGCCGCCGTGTCAGCGGCCCTGCCTGCCGGCGCCGTCCTGTTCGGCTTTTCCGCCGGCGCCGTGGCGGTCACCGTCCGGCGCGGCCTCGCGAAGGCCACCGGCTGGGCAGACCACCACTGGAACATCATTGCGCCGTCTGTGCTGCCGACCCACGTAAACGTCGCCCTGGATGAGGTTCTGACCGAGGAGGTCGGCGCGGGGCGCCGCAACCCGACGCTGCGGTTCTGGGACTGGGAGGAACCGTCTGTAGTGATCGGCAGCTTCCAGTCGGTCCGCAACGAACTGGATCCCGCCGGCGTCGAACGTCACGGCATCAGCGTGGTCCGCCGGATCAGCGGCGGCGGAGCGATGTTCATGGAGGCCGGGAACTGCATCACCTACTCGCTGTACCTGCCGCAGACCCTGGTGGACGGCATCAGCTTCGCCGACTCCTACGGCTTCCTGGACGCCTGGGTGATGGCAGCCCTCGAGAAGCTCGGGATCAGCGCGTTTTACGTGCCGCTCAACGACATCGCCACGGAGCAAGGCAAGATCGGCGGCGCTGCGCAGAAGCGGCTCGCGAACGGCGGCATGCTGCACCACGTGACCATGAGCTACGACATCGACGCGGACAAGATGGTCCAGGTGCTGCGGATCGGCAAGGAGAAGCTCTCTGACAAGGGCACGCGGAGCGCCAAGAAGCGGGTGGATCCGCTCCGGCGGCAGACCGGCCTGCCCCGGGCCGAGATCGTCGAGGCCATGATGGAGGTCTTCGCGGAACGCTATGCCGCGACGCCGTCGGAGCTGACCGAGGCTGAGCTCGCCGCCGCGCAGCATCGGGTCGAGGCCAAGTTCGGCACCCCGGAGTGGCTGCACCGGGTCCCCTAACATCCTCACACCCCGTCGATTGCTCCGCAACTGCCGTTTAGCGCCGTCAAAAGGGCGGTGACGGAGCAACCGATGGTCAGGTCGCCGGGAGCGTCTGGGCCCTCAGGGCGCGGAGCAGGTGGCTGCGCTGTTCGATGATGATACGGCGCAGCGCCCCCGGTGCCTCCGGGTGCCCGGCCAGCCAGTCATCCGTGCGGACGATCACGGCGTGCGCCTCGGGGCGGCTGCCGTCCAGGTCCTCCCAGTACGGGAACAGGCCCCGCACGATCCGGCTGGCGATTTCGATGCTGCGCCCGGCCCAGACGTCTTCCAGGCAGTCAAAATAGCGGTTGATGAATCCACGCTGCAGCGGTGCCGGGCCGGTGCTGAACCCGGCGATCGTGGCGCTCAGCAGTTCGTTGGAGAGCGAGGCCCCGTGCACCGCCTCGCGCCAGGCAGCCTCCTTGACGGCCGCATCGGGGCGGGCCGCGAGGGCGGTGGCATGCCCGGATTTGCCGGCTGCGGTGTTGTCCCGGGCAAGTTCCCCGTCGAGCTGCCCGGCCCTGGCGTGCCCGTGGGCGGCCAGGGCGTGCCAGAGGTTCCAGCGGAGCTCTTCATCCACGGACAGGCCCGCCAGGACAGTGCTTCCGTCCAGGATGCCGCGGAGCAGGTCCAGCTGGCCCGCGTCGTAACGGCTGGCCGCGGCGACCGTGCGTGCCCACGCCAGCTGCTGGTCGGAGCCCGGGGCGGCACGCTTTAGTTCGTCCGCGGCGAGGGACATGAAGCCGCGGCGGACCGCGTCCCGCGCGGCCGCGGGCACGTAGCGTTCGATCGCCGTGGACGCGTTGCCCAGGACGTTCAGCAGCACACCGATTCCGGTTTCCGCGGCCGCGAACCGCTGCACCGCCTCCACGTAGAGGTTCGACGGCGTCACGGCGTCACGTGCCGAGTCCCAGAGGGCGGTCCAGCACAGTGCCCTGGCCATCGGATCGCTCAGCGCGCCCAGGGAGGTCCGCACGGTGGCCTCGGAGCGCGCGTCCAGCCGCACCTTGGCGTAGCTCAGGTCATCGTCGTTGACCAGCATCAGCTCCGGCCGCGCCTTCCCGGCCAGGGCCGCGATCCCGGTGCGGGCGCCGCTGATGTCGGTCTCGACGCTGTCGGTGCGGACCAGGGCGCCATCAGCGTCGCGTCCGTACAGGCCGATCCGCAGCCGGTGCGGCCGCGGCTCCTGCCGGCCCGTCGTTGGATCCTCGGCGTCCTGGATCACGGTGACGGAGCCGAACACGCCGTCGTGCTCCTCGATCTCGCTGGTCAGCGTCGAGATGCCTGAAGTCTGCAGCCATTGCCGGGCCCATTCCGAGAGGTCCCGGCCGGACGCGGCGCTGAGCGCTGCCAGCAGGTCCGCGAGCGTGGTGTTGCCGTAGGCGTGGTCCTTGAAGTAACGGCGGGAGCCGGCAACGAAGGCCTCGATGCCCACGTATGCGACGAGCTGCTTGAGTACCGAGGCGCCTTTGGCGTAGGTGATGCCGTCGAAGTTCTGCTTGGCCGCCTCCAGATCGGGGATGTCGGCAACGATCGGGTGCGTCGTCGGCAGCTGGTCCTGGACATAGGCCCAGGCTTTGCGGTTGTTGGCGAAGTTCACCCAGGCCGTGGCCCAGTCGGTGGTGCGGTCCACGCCGAGGGTCCCCATGTAGTCCGCGAAGGATTCCTTGAGCCACAGGTCATCCCACCACTGCATCGTGACGAGGTCCCCGAACCACATGTGGGCCATCTCGTGCAGCAGGGTGTTGGCGCGGGCCTGGTACTGCGAGTCGGCTGCCCGTGAGGTGAAGACGTACTTCTCCGTGAAGGTCACCAGTCCCGGGTTTTCCATGGCACCGAGGTTGTACTCGGGCACAAAGGCTTGCTCGTACTTTCCCCACGGGTACGGGAAGTCGAAGAGTTCGTTGAAGAAGTCCAGGCCATTCCGGGTGAGCTTAAACAGCGCCTCGGGGTCGAAGGACGGGGCTATCGAGGCCCGGCAGTAAAGGGCCAGCGGCACTTCGAGCCGGGTGCCGTCGTCGAGCGTCCCGCTCCAGGAGTCCTCCGCCTTGAAGTATGGGCCGGCCAGTACCGTCGTGATGTAGGTGGACATTGCCTTGGTGGCTGCGAAGTCCCACCGGCTGGTGGCCGGATCACCTGTGAGGGGCGTGCGCCCGGCGTCGGTGCCGTTGGAGGACACCTGCCAGTCCGAGGGGGCCGTGATGTGGAAGGTGAATTCGGCCTTGAGGTCGGGCTGTTCGAAGTTGGCGAAGACCCGGCGGGCGTCGGCGGGCTCGTACTGCGTGTAAAGGTAGCACTGGCGGTCGGCCGGGTCGACGAAGCGGTGCATGCCTTCTCCGGACGTGCTGTACAGCGCGGTGCCGGTGACCGTGACCTGGTTCTCCGCCCGGAGCTGGTCCAGCCGGATCCGGGAACCGTCCACGACGTCGGCGACGGCCAGTGCCTTGCCGTTGAGGAGGACGCTGTGCACCTCGCTGCTGATGAAATCCAGGAACGTGGAGGCCCCGGGCTCGCTGGCGGAGAAGCTGATGGTGCTGCGGCTCGTGTAGCCGGCGACGTCCGGATCCGCCGCCTGCCGGACGTCCAGCGAGACATCGTAGCTGTGGGTGGTGATCAGGGCGGAGCGGGTTGCGGCTTCATCACGGCGCAGGTTCTGGTTGGACACCACGCTATCTAATCATGAGGAAAGCGGCGCCCAGCCCCAGCGCGGCGATCAGCAGCCAGGACGCCAGCGCGGCCAGCAGTGCCCGGGCTCCGGTGTGCAACAGCTGCCCCACCCGGACCGCCGAGCCGAGGCCGAAGAGCGCCATCCCCAGCAGGAGGTCCTGGAGTACCGCGGCGGCGTCGAGGACGCCGGGGGCCAACCAGCCCGTCGTGCGCAGGGCTGCCAGCGCAACGAAGCCGAGCACAAACAGGGGCACGATGGGCGGCCGCTTCAGTCCGGCACCGGAGTCGGTGGTGCTGCGGTGGTGCAGCCCGCCGGCGGCGACCAGCGGCGCCAGCAGGATCACCCGGGTGAGCTTGACGACGACGGCGACCGCCAGCGCCGATGCCCCTGCCGTCTGGGCGGTGGCCACCACCTGTCCGACGTCATGCACGGAGGCGCCCGCCCAGGCGCCAAAGACCTCGGGGCTGAGTCCCAGCGGTTTGATGAGCAGCGGCAGCACGCCGATGGCCAGGGTGCCGCACAGGGTCACAAGTGCCACCGGGAGCACGGTGTCGTGCTGCCGGATCCGGCGCACCGCGGCCATCGCCCCGATTGCCGAGGCCCCGCAGATGGAAAATCCGGTGGCAACCAGCAGCGCCACCGGCGGCGGCAGCCGGAACAGCCTGCTGATGGCGTAGGTTCCGGCGAAGGCGGCCAGGACCACGCCCGTGATCAGCAGCAGCGCCGCCCAGCCGAGACCGAGCACATCCGTCAGACTGACCTTCAGGCCCAGCACTACAATCCCCGCGCGCATCAGGTGTTTGCCGGCGAAATCCAGCCCCGCCCGACCCGGCCCGGCGGTCCAGCCGGCCAGCCCCGGGACGTTCGCGGCGAGCAGGCCGGCGGTGACCGCCAGGGTCATGGCGGGGAGCACGGGAACGAGGGAATGGACCGCGAGGGCGAGCACGACGGCGGCAGCTGCCGCCAGCAGGCCCGGCACCAGGCCCGGCACCAGGTCCGGCAGCGGCCGGGCCCGGCGCATCGGTTTGGGAGTAAAAGGAGGCACGCACCTACCTTGCCGCACCAGTCCGGGAAAGCCGTCACCGGCGCGGCGGGACGCGCCCGGGCGCCCGGGCGCACACCGACGCCCACCCGGTTCTGCCGGGACCGCGTCGCTTCGCCCGGCTCTGCCCGGCCGCCGCCGCGTCGCCCGGCTGCGCCGGGGGCCGCCGCCCCACGAATTTGTTGCCGCCAGCCCACCGGCGCCGCGCGCCTGCGGGTTTGGAAATGATCTGGCAACAAAAACGTGATTGTCTAGTGAGCATGTCTGACCTATTCCAGGATTACTCCGTGGCCGCCGGGCGCACCGGCGCCTACGACGAGATGTTCACCCCCGGGCAGCAGGCCCGGAAGTCTTACGGGCAGGTTGCCGATGCGCTGCGTGAGCTCTCGCTTGCTGATGTCACGGCCCGCGCGGATTCGATGGCCCGGACCTTCCTGGACCGCGGTGTCACCTTCGACTTCGCGGGGGAGGAGCGGCCCTTCCCGCTCGACATCGTGCCCCGGGTCATCCCGGCCGACGAGTGGACGGTGCTGGAAAAGGGCGTGGCGCAGCGCGTCCGGGCCCTCGAGGCGTTCCTGAACGATGTCTACGACAAGATGGCCGTGGTCACCGACGGGGTCATCCCGCGCCAGCTCGTCACGACCAGCGCCCACTTCCACCGCCAGGTGCACGGCTTCGAACCGGCCGGCGGCGTCCGCGTCCACATCTCCGGCATCGACGTCGTCCGCGACGCCGCCGGGACCTTCCGGGTCCTGGAGGACAACGTCAGGGTCCCCTCCGGCGTCAGCTACGTCCTGGAAAACCGCCGCGCGATGGCCAAGGGCCTGCCCGAAGCCTTCGGCCAGCAGCTCATCCGGCCGGTCGAGGAGTACCCCCGGCGGCTGCTGTCCGCCCTGCGGAAGACGGCACCGTCCGGCGTCGACGACCCCACCGTGGTGGTCCTCACCCCCGGCGTCTTCAACAGCGCCTACTTCGAGCACACCCTGCTCGCCGGACTGATGGGCGTCGAGCTCGTCGAGGGCCGCGACCTCATCTGCCGCGGCAACCGCGTCTACATGCGCACCACGGCCGGCGAACAGCGCGTGGACGTGATCTACAAACGCATCGACGACGAGTTCCTGGATCCGCTCCAGTTCCGCGCCGACTCCATGCTCGGCTGCCCGGGCCTGGTCAATGCCGCCCGGGCCGGCGGCGTGACCATCGCGAACGCCGTGGGCAACGGCGTCGCCGACGACAAGCTGGTGTACAGCTACGTCCCGGACCTGATCCGCTACTACCTCAGCGAGGAACCCGTGATCGCCAACGTGGACACCTTCCGGCTGGAGGAAAAAGAAGCCCGCGAGGAGGTCCTGGACCGGCTGGCCGAACTCGTGGTCAAGCCCGTGGACGGTTCCGGCGGCAAGGGCCTGGTGATCGGCCCGGATGCCTCGCCGGACGAGCTCGAGGCCCTGCGCAAGCGCGTCATCGCGGACCCCCGCGGCTGGATCGCGCAGCCGGTCCTGCAGCTGTCCACGGTTCCCACGCTCAGCGGCGACAAATTCGGCCCCCGGCACGTGGACCTTCGCCCCTTCGCGGTCAACGACGGCGACGAGGTCTGGGTCCTGCCCGGCGGCCTGACCCGGGTGGCACTCAAGGAAGGTTCCTTGATCGTAAACTCCAGCCAGGGCGGCGGTTCCAAGGACACCTGGGTCCTGGCGGACTCCCCGGAGGTGCCGGTGGAGACCCTGCCACGCCCGGCCATCACAGTCCGCGAACGGGTCTCGGTCTGGCCCGTCGAGAGCAACTGGCGCGACAGCCAGAAGGAGCAGCAGCAATGACCCGCGGCACAACGTCGTCCCATCTCCCGCTGACCTGCGTTTTTCAGATTTCCGATGCCCTGGAGGTAACCGCGAATGCTTAGCCGGATCGCCGAGTCACTGTTTTGGATCGGACGCTACGTGGAACGGGCCGACGGCACCGCCCGGATCCTCGACGTCCACCTGGAGCGGCTCAACCACCTGCCGATGGAGGAACAACGCGCCGTCGCGCAGGAACTCCTCGCCGTGATGGGCGCCCGGGCGCAAAGCGAGGACTTCGGCCTGCCCGAACTGCTCAACGCCCTCGCCTACGACAAGCACAGCGCCACCTCCATCGCCGGCTCGCTCGGCGCGGCCCGGGAGAACGCCCGCCGCGCCCGGGAAACGGTGTCCTCCGGTCTCTGGGAAAGCCTCAACACCACGTACTACGGGCTGAACCAGCACCGCAAGGACGTCGTCGGCACCTATCGTTTCTGCAACTGGGTGCTGGAACGCACCGCCATGGTCAGCGGTCTGGCGGACACCACCGTCAGCCATGACGACAGCTGGCTCTTCCTGGTCCTCGGCCGCTCGCTGGAACGCGCCGACATGACCGCGCGGATGCTCTCCACCCGGGACGTGCTCTCCGCCGGCATGTCCTGGGTGAACATGCTCCGCTGCGCCGGCGCCTACGAATCGTTCCTGCGGACCCGCCGGGCGGCCTTCGGCGACCAGCACGCCGCCGAGTTCCTGCTGCTGGACCGGTTGTTCCCCCGGTCCATCGTGTACGCGCTGCGCGACGCCGACGAGTGCCTCGCCAAGCTGGACCCCTCGGCCCAGCGCGTCGGCTTCATCAACGACGCCCGCCGGATCGTGGGCCAGGCCCGCACCTTCCTCGAGTTCCACCGCACCGACGACCTGATGTCCGAGCTGCCGGAACACATGGAACGCGTGCAGAAAGCCGTCTCGCAGGCCTCGGACGCCATTTCCCGTAAGTACTTCAATCAGGCCGACGAACTGGCCTGGGTGGGAGAAGTTTCATGACCCGGCTGAGTATCGTCCACAAGACGGCGTACAAATACAACAAGCGGGTGACGCTCTCCTACAACGAGGCCCGCATGACGCCGCTGACGGATCCCCAGCAAGTGGTGCTGGAGTCCTCGCTGAAGGTCTCACCGTCCCAGGCGGCGCTGTCCAGCTACCGCGACTACTGGGGCACCCGCGTCACCGGCTTCGACATGCAAATGCCGCACGAACACCTCGAGGTCCTGTCCACGACCACCGTCGAGGTGCACCGTGCGGAGCGGATCCCGGCGGAGGCGGACATCGTCGGCTGGGACGTGCTGGACACCCCGGAGATCCTCAACAAGTTCAGCGACTGGATCCCGCAGTCGCAGCTCACTGGGCCCGGCACCGAAGTGCTTGGGATCATTCCGGGCGTGGTGGAGGGCCGCAATCCGCACGAGGCCGCGCTGGCGGTTTTCGAATGGATGCGCGGGGAGATGGCCTACATGCCCGGCTCCACCGGTGTCACCACCAACGCGGAGCAGGCCTGGAACCAGCGTCAGGGCGTCTGCCAGGACTTAGCGCACCTTGCCATCGGTGCGCTCCGCAGCCGCGGCATCCCGGCCCGCTATGTCTCCGGGTACCTGCACCCGCGGTCGACGGCGGCCCTCGGCGAGACGGTCGCCGGGCAGTCACACGCCTGGCTGGAATGGTGGGACGGCGAATGGCGCAGCTGGGACCCCACCAACCACAAACCTGCCGGGGACTTCCACGTCACCGTGGCGAGGGGCCGCGACTACCGGGACGTGCCCCCGCTGAAGGGCATTCTGTCCGGCGGCGGCGGCTCCGGACTCTGCGTGACCGTGGAGATCACCCGCCTGGCCTGATTCCGCCGCGGGCCTTGCGATGCGCTACCGGTTACGGCTGTTCTGAGGACTCAGGGCAGCCGTAACCGATAGCGCATCGGGGATCCGGCAGCGGCTATTCGAGTCCGGAGCGGGTAGCGTCGTCCAGCGGTGTCCACCAGGTCAGCGGCGGAACCACCTTGAACCGGCGCCCGGTAACGGTGTCCGGAGTGATCCTGACGAAGTGCTCCTTCTTGCCCGCCTGCCAGGGAAACAGCAGGAGCCCCACGGTGTCCAGGACCTCCTGCTGGTTCTGCACCGGCGCGGCCTGGCCCTTGATCACCACACTCCAGGCGATGCCGCTGTCCGCGTCGACGCCGTCGGCCTCCACTGCCACCGGGGTATCGCCGGTGGCGGCCTGGAGTTTGGTGCCGTCAGCCGTGCGGAACACCAGGGAGCCGTGGTCCACCTTGTAGTTGATCGGGAAGATGTCGGGGTGGTTGTCGACCCAGACCGCCAGCCGGCCCACGCTGACGCTGCGTAACAGCCGCCAGCATTCGTGGTGGTCAAGGTTCTCGACCTCATGGGGCCGCTGGTCTTTGCGCTGCTGTGCGCCCGGGTTTGGATCAGTACTCATGCGCGAGAGCCTACGCCAAGCGGGCGGCGGCGGGGTAGGGGAGAAGGTCACAATCCCGGGCCAGCAGTCCGACTTCTAGGGCCTTTGGCGCTGCGGCGGGGTATTCTGGCAACACCATCGTCAGTGTCGACGGTTGTTGTGTTCGTTGTAGTGAATGGGGGCCATCAGCATGCATTCCATGCAGGAACGTCCGGACCAGACTGCCGCTGGGCCCGAGCCCCAGGTTGACAGTGTGCTGAAGGGTTTCGTCTCCAGGGCCGAGGAACTGCTCCAGTCCCAGGAGCGGATGGCCGGGCTGCTGGAAGCCGTGGTCGCCGTCGCCGAGGACCTCAGCCTCGACGCAGTACTGGAACGTGTCGTGCAGTCCGCCTGCCGGCTCCTGCATGCCCGCTATGGTGCCCTGGGCGTTATCGGGGACGACCGCGCGCTCAGCCACTTCATTACCGTCGGCATCGACGAACAACTCGCCCACCGGATCGGGCCGCTGCCTACCGGCCACGGCGTCCTGGGCCTGCTGATAACCGAACCCCGCCCGATGCGGCTCCATGACCTGCGCCGACACCCGGAAGCCTACGGTTTCCCGGCAAACCATCCGCCAATGAAGTCCTTCCTCGGCGTCCCCGTGCGCGTCCGGGACGTGGTCTTCGGCAACCTGTACCTGACGGAGAAGGACGACGGCAGCGACTTCACGGCCGAGGACGAGGGGCTGGCCGTCGCACTGGCGGCCGCCGCGGGGGTTGCGATTGAAAATGCCCGGCTCTACGACGATGCCCGGCGCCGGGCGCGCTGGCTGGAAGCCTGCATGGACGTGTCCGGCCTGATGCTCAGCAGCGACCGCGACTACACCGCCAGCGGGCTGGATCCCATCGCCAACCGTGCAATGCAGGAGTCCGGTTCCCAGCTGGCGCTGCTGGTGGCCCCGGCCGCGGACGGTGAAGGCCACATCATCGCCGGCGTCGCAGGTCCACTCACTCCGCAGTTCACCGGACGCTCGCTGAAGCTGGATTCACCGCTGCTGGCGGGTGTCCTCGACGGCGGGGAGCCGCTGGTTCTCGACGACGCTTCCGCCCTGTTTGGGGAGATCGACGGCGGGATCAGCGGGCCGCTGCTGGCGGTGGCGCTGAGTACACAGGGCGCGCATCACGGGCTCCTGCTGCTGGTCCGGGACCCGGAGTCGCTGCCCTACGCCCGGACGGATATCGAAATGGGGGCGGTGTTTGGATCCCATGTGGCCCTCGCGCTGGAACTGGCCCGGGTCCACCGGCTCCGCGAGGAGCTGCTGGTCTTCACCGACCGGGACAGGATCGCCCGGGATCTCCACGACCTGGTGATCCAGCGGCTGTTCGCGGCCGGGCTGAGCGTCCAGAGCCTGACCCGCTTCACCAAGGATGAAATGGCCACCGAACGGATCCGCAACATCACCGGTGAGCTGGATGAGGCGATCCGCAGCCTGCGGGACACGATCTACTCGCTCAAGAGCAGCAGCGGCGAAACGGAATTGTTGAGCGGCCGGATCCGGCGGGTGACCCGCAGCTCCGCGAAGTCCATGCCGTTCACGCCGCGCCTGACCATCACGGGACCTGTGGACGCGGTCACTCCGGACAAGGCCGACAACGTCGTCGCCGTCGTTTCCGAGGGCCTCAGCAACGCCATCAGGCATTCCGGCGCGGATACCATCTCGGTCTCAGTGGGCGTCGTCAAGGGCAAGGTGACGGTGGTTATCACGGACAACGGTGCCGGCTTCGCCGAACCGGAAAAGCGCAGGGGCCTGGCCAACCTGGAGGACCGCGCACGGATGCTGGACGGGGAATGCACCATTACAAGCGCGCCCGACGCCGGCACCAGCCTCGAGTGGTCGGTGCCCCTTTAGCCCGGCCCCCGTTTAGCCCGGTGCCCCTTTAGCCTGCCGCTCCAGCCGCCGGCGCCGCGCGCGGGGCAGCGCAGGACCGATCCGGGTCAGCGGAGCTTGTGCATCCGGCTGCTGTCGGCGTGGCCTCCGGCCGGCACCGGAGACGTCGGGCCTGCAATGAAGACCGCGGCCTGGGTTCGGCGTTCGAAGCCGAGCTTGGCAAGCAGTGACGAGACGTAGTTCTTGACCGTCTTCTCCGCGAGGAACATTTCCGCAGCTATCTGCCGGTTGGTGAGCCCACCGCCGACCAGCTCCAGCACCCGGCGCTCCTGCGGGGTGAGTGACGACGTCCGGGGGTCCACCTCCTCGGCCTCCACCAGGCTGTCAACGATGCCGGCGGCGACGCCCTCCGCGAACAGTGACTCACCGGCGGCGGCCCGGCGAAGTGCCCCGATCAGGTCGGTGCCGCCGATTTCCTTCAGGACATAGCCGCTCGCGCCCGCCAGTACGGCGCCGCGCAGGGCCTGTTCGTCGTCGAAACTGGTCAGGATGATGCAGTTCAGCGAGGGGTCAACGGAGCGTACGTCGCGGCATACCTCAATGCCCGTGCCGTCCGGGAGCCGGGCATCGAGGACACACACATCAGGGTGAAGAGCGGGAATGCGGCGGGTTGCTTCCACGGCGGAACCCGAACTTCCCACCACGAGGAAGCCCTCACCCTCCAGGAGCTCCTGCAGCCCGCGCCTGACAAGTTCGTGGTCGTCCAGGATGAAGACGCGGATGACAGCTGGCGCCCCGTCTGGAGCCGTGGGACCTGCGTCTGCCCAAGCAATCATAATTCTCCTGTCCGGCGGCTTGCGCTGCCCTGTCTGGTGCGGTGCCCCGGTTGCTCCCCGCTGTTCAAAGGAGCGGGTCGTTCCTTGTGACTCCATTGTCGTCTATTGCCGCTGTCGCAGCTGACTCCCTCGGATTGGTTCCCAGCCTCATTCTCCGGTCCCATTACCCTGTCCCGGAGCTGATGGCCTTCCCCACGACTGCAATATTCCTCCCGGCCACCGCCACCCGGCAAGGGCCCTTGGTCCCATCGGGCGGATCCAGCCGCACCTGTCCGCATGACTTTTGGCCCTAGCCGTGCCGGCCCCCGGGCGGCATTGTAGGCTGGACTCGCCAGCCGTACGACGAAGGGATCTGCCATGACCGAAGCCAGTAACATCCACACCATTGTGGTTGGAGTTGACGGTTCCGAGGCGTCAGTTGAGGCGCTGCGCCAGGCCCAAGCCCTTGCCTTGCCGCTCTCGGCGACGCTGGTGGCGCTGGCCAGCTGGGACGTCCCTCCGGTCTACGACGGCTACGTCGCCATGGGTATCAACGACTTCGACGTACGTGCGAAGGAGATCCTGGAGGAGACGGTACAGAAAGCGTTCGGGGCGGACACCCCGGCCAACGTCGAGTCACGCCTCGTGCAGGGACACCCGCGGTATACGCTGATCGAGGCCAGCCGGGACGCCGACATGGTGGTCGTCGGACGCCGCGGCCACGGGGGCTTCGGGGGAATGCTGATCGGGTCCGTGAGTTCGGCCCTGGTGGCCCACGCCCACTGCCCCGTACTGGTTGTCCACTCCCCGGCCAAGACCAAGGCCGCCAAGTAGCCTATTCGAAGGACGCCCGGCGGGGATCGGAGAGCCGGGTGTTCCACACGTCCGGGTTGTTGACCTTGAACCTCCGCCCGGTCAGTGCCTTGGGTGAGAGCCTCAGGTAGTAGTCCTTGTCGCCGGGCTGCCACGGTTCGAGCAGCAGGGCGTCGACGGCGTCCTTCTCCTGCTGGTTCTCGATGACCTCCGCCTCGCCGCGGGCAACCACGCTCCAGGCCTGCCCTTCGTGGGCGTCATAGCCGTCGATTTCGAAGGCGACAGGTTTGGCCGTCATCGCGGCCCAAAGTTTGGTGCCGCCGGCGGTGCGGAAAACAACCGAGCGGCGCTCCAGCGCGAAGTTCACCGGAAAAATCTCCGGGTGCCCGTCGACGATCAGGGCGATCCGGCCAACGACCTCGGTAGACAGCAGCACCCAGCACTGGTCAAGGGACAGTTCGAAATCGGGCGCAGGGGTCGTCTCTGTATTCATGTGGACCCACGTTACGTACTGTCCCGGCTCCTCATTAGGGCCATAAGGCCCGTAGCCCGCACCGGCAGCGAGAGGTAGGGGCCTGGGCCCCTACCAGGGGCTCGGCTTGTAGTCCTTCAGGAAGACGCCGGACTGGTCCTCGCCCGACTCACCCATCACGATCGGGTCGTAGACGCGGGCGGCCCCGTCGACGAGGTCCAGGGGGGCGTGGAAGCCCTCCTCCATCAGGCGGACCTTGGTGTGGTGCGGGCGCTCATCGGTGATCCAGCCGGTGTCGACGGCGGTCATCAGGATTCCGTCGGCATCCAGCATCTCCTGGGCGCTCGTCCGGGTCATCATGTTCAGCGCCGCTTTGGCCATATTGGTGTGCGGGTGGCCGGGGCCCTTGTAAGCGCGGGAGAACTGGCCTTCCATGGCGCTGACGTTCACGATGTACTTCCGCCGCGCGGTGGACCGCTTCATCGCCCCGCGGAGCCGGCTGACCAGCAGGAACGGCGCGGTCACGTTGCACAACTGGACTTCGAGCATTTCGAGGGGGTCCACTTCGTCCACCACCTGGGTCCAGCTGTTGATGCCGCCCAGGTCCGGGACGAGGCCGCCGGCGTCGATCGCGGTGCCGGCAGCAATGCGCTCCAGCGATGCGGAGCCGGTGGACAGCGCCAGCGAGGTGATCGCGTCCCCGGCCAGCACCGGGTGCTCCAGGACGGTGCCCGCCAGGGCGAGCGGGTGCTTGTCGTGGGCGTGGCCGAAGGTCACGAGTTCCGGGCCGCCGTTGGCGGCCTGGAGGGCGGCGGGGAGGGGCTCGTCCTCGGCGTCGACCAGGGGCTTGTACGCGTTGCCGGAGCGGCGCACAGTCTGGGCGGCGTTGTTGATGATGATGTCCAGCGGGCCCGCGGCGTCCAGGGAGTCGGTCAGGGCCATCACCTGGGATGGATCGCGCAGGTCGATGCCGACGATCCGCAGCCGGTGCAGCCATTCGCTGCTGTCCTCCATGGCGCCGAAGCGCCGCGCCGCGTCCTTGGGGAAGCGGGTGGTGATGGTGGTGTGGGCGCCGTCGCGGAGCAGCCGCAGCGCAATGTACATGCCGATCTTGGCCCGGCCCCCGGTCAGCAGCGCCCGGCGCCCGGTCAGGTCCGTCCGGGCGTCCCGCTTGCTGTGGCTGAAGGCGGCGCAGTCCGGACACAGCTGGTGGTAAAAGGCGTCAACCTGCGTGTAGTGCTGTTTGCAGATATAGCAGGGCCGGGATTTGATCAGGTGCCCGGCGATGCTCCCGGTCGTGGAGGGGGCGAGTTTGTTGCCGCGGGTTTCGTCGTCGATCCGGTCCGGGGCCGCCGTCGCCGTCTGGGACATGACGGCGCGGTCCGCGTCAGCGATCAGATCACGTTTGCTGACCCGCCGGTGCCGTTTGACCGCCTTGAACATCTTGCCGGTGGCGCGGCGCACCAGCACGTAGTCCGGGTGCTCCTCGTCGTACGCGTGGATGCTGTTCAGGACCTTCAGGCAGGCCTGGATTTCCTCGGGGGTCAGATCTGACGGAAAATCGGGGGAGCTCATTGCCCCAATTTTACAGCCTGCGGGGAGCCCGGACCGACGCCGGTGCCGGGCTCCCGCTGCGGTGACGCCGGGTCAGGGGGCTTCGGCTGCCCGCGGGGACGCGACGCCGACGGCGGCTGCCTGGACTTCCGCCACCTTGTCCACGGATTCCCGCAGGGCGGGCCAGTTTTCCGTGGCGGCCTTGACCGCGTTCGGCACCAGGATCAGGTTGGCGGCCGACAGCGCGCGCTCGTCCTCGCTGGGTTCCGGCACGAGCTGTCCCTTCGACAGGACGGTGATGCCGGAGTCGGTGACATTGAAGCCGCGGGCGCGGTCCAGGTCGTGGTCAAGTCCGATAGCGGCGCCGGCCGGTACTTTGACGTTCTTGTCGATGATGGCGCGCTTGACGACGGCACCGGCACCAATGTTGACCTTGTCCATCAGCACCGAGTCGAGGACCCGGCTGGAGGTGCCGACGTAGACGTCGTTGGAGAGCACGGAGCCTTCCACGATGCCGCCGGAAATCACCGTGCCGCTGGCAACGATCGAATCCAAGGCCGTGCCGACAGTGTTTTTCTCGCCACGGACGAACTTGGCCGGCGGGGAGATGCTCTGCCGGGTGTAGATCGGCCATTCCGAGTTGTAGAGATTGAACACCGGGACCGGCGAGATGAGGTCCATGTGCGCGTCGTAGAACGAATCGATGGTGCCGACGTCGCGCCAGTAGGTGCGGTCGCGTTCGGTGGAGCCGGGGATCTCGTTCAGGGTGAAGTCGTAGACGCCTGCTTCGCCCTTGTCGACGAAGTAGGGGATGATGTCCCCTCCCATGTCGTGCTTGGTGTCCAACCGCTCGGCGTCAACGTGCAGGGCCTCGACGAGCGCGTCGGCGTCGAAGACGTAGTTGCCCATGGACGCGAGGAACTGGGAGGGGTCGGCGGCCAGCCCCGGCGTGGAGGACGGCTTCTCGACGAACGCCGCGATCTTCTCCGGGTTGTTTTGGTCCACTTCGATGACCCCGAACTGGTCCGCCATGTGCAACGGCTGGCGGACGGCCGCGACGGTGGCCTTGGCGCCGCTGGCGACGTGCTGGTCAACCATCTGGGCGAAGTCCATCCGGTAGACGTGGTCGGCGCCGACGACGACGACGATGTCGGGGTTGGCGTCGTGGATCAGGTTCAGGGACTGGTAGATGGCATTGGCGCTGCCGAGGAACCAGCTTTTGCCCACGCGCTGCTGCGCCGGGACCGAGGCGATGTAATTGCCCAGCTGGGTGGACATCCGCCAGGTTTCGGAAATATGGCGGTCCAGGCTGTGTGATTTGTACTGCGTCAGGACAACGATCTGCAAATAGCGGGAATTGACCAGGTTGGACAACGCAAAGTCAATGAGCCGGTAACTTCCAGCGAAGGGGACACCGGGTTTGGCCCGGTCCGCCGTCAATGGCATGAGCCGGTTTCCCTCGCCACCTGCGAGGACAATGGCCAAAACTTTCTTATTCGGCATGGTGATCGCTCCTGAACGCCTTTGTACTTCCCCAAAACAGTCCGGCACGCCCGAACGTCTTCACACTAGATCAGTTCCACCGTAACGACTACCTTGGGGTTTGTGCGTATAGACATTGTGACCAAAGAATTCCCGCCCGAAATCTATGGCGGCGCCGGGGTCCACGTGGCCGAGCTCAGCAGGGTGCTGGCCCAACACGTGGATCTGCAGGTGCGCGCCTTCGGCGCGCCCCGTGAGCCGGAATATCACGGTGCGACGGTGACGTCCTACGCCGTGCCCGAGGATCTCGGCGGGGCGAACGCCGCACTGCAGACCCTGGGGGTTGATCTGCGGATCGTCCCCGACATCGCCGGCGCGGACCTGGTGCATTCGCACACCTGGTACGCCAACATGGCGGGGCACATCGCGTCGTTGCTGCACGGTATTCCCCATGTGCTCAGTGCCCACAGCCTGGAACCGCTGCGCCCCTGGAAAGCCGAGCAGCTCGGCGGCGGCTACGCCCTGTCCTCCTGGGTGGAAAAAACCGCGTACGAAGCCGCGGCCGCCATCATCGCCGTGTCCGAGGGGATGCGCCAGGACATCCTCCGCAGCTACCCCGAGGTGGACCCGGCCAAGGTCAAGGTGGTGCACAACGGCATCGACGTGAGCCTCTGGAACCGGGACGAGGGCGACGACATCGTCCGGGCCCTTGGGATTGACCCGGCGCGGCCGAGCGTGGTCTTCGTGGGACGCAACACCCGCCAGAAGGGTGTGCCCTACCTGCTCCGTGCGGCCGCCAAGCTGCCGGCCGAGGTCCAGCTGGTGCTGTGCCTCGGTGCCGCCGACACGCCGGAACTGGCAGCGGAAACTTCCCGACTGATCGAGCAGCTGCAGACCCAGCGCAGCGGCGTGATCCTGGTGGAGCGGATGCTGCCGCGGAACGAACTCATCCAGGTCCTCAGCCACGCGACAGCGTTCGCCTGCCCGTCCATCTACGAGCCGCTCGGCATCGTCAACCTGGAGGCAATGGCCTGCGGTGCCGCCGTCGTGGCGAGCGCCACCGGCGGGATCCCGGAGGTTGTCCGGCACGGCGAGACCGGCCTGCTGGTGGACATTGAGCAGGTCACGGACGGGACCGGCACCCCGCTGGATCCGGAGAAGTTCGTCACCGAATTCGCCGCCGCCCTGACCGAGGTCGTGTCCGATCCGGCCCGGGCCCGTGCGATGGGCCAGGCCGGCCGCCGCCGGGCCGAGGAACATTTCTCCTGGGAATCCATCACCGAAACCACCCTTGAGGTGTACCGCTCGGTTCTGCCGCAGGGTTCCTGACACCGGCAGCGGAAGGGCAGAAGACTAAAGAGCAGACGACGGCGGCGGCGCCCCCGGCTGGGGGCGGCGCCGTCGTCGTCCGTAGGCAGGAGGTCGTCCGGCCGTCGTCGTCTTCCGGCGGGATCAGGCGCCGCGCTTCCTGGCTCCCTGTGCCGTGGTCCCGTGGACCTGGCGGGCCAGCAGGATTTTCTCGTCCACCGGAGCGTCGCCGCTGGCTCGCTGCGCACGGGAGTGCGCGCGGGCCTCGTCCTGGCGGACCTTCTCGGCCCCGGTGGCGATCTCGGCGCGCAGGTGCTCGGGGCCGAAGCCGAACGCGTCGACCAGGTCCAGGGCGTGCGGCCGGATCTTCACCAGCAACCGGTTGATGTAGTCGCCCACGGTGCGGGCACGCTGCATCGAAAGCCGGCCGTTCATCAGGTACCAGGACAGGTTCTCCTCGATCAGGGACAGCCCGAAGAGGTCGCGGAGCCAGGTCAGGACCTTCCGGGTGCCCGGGTCAGTGACCTTGTGCAGGGCCTCGGTGAACGCCTCCCACTGCAGCAGTTCGGCGTGCGCCTGGGCCGCTTCGATGAGCTCGTTCTGGTGGCTGTTGAACAACGCCGCCCCCTGCTGCTGGGGCAGCTTGCCGGCGCCCTTCAGGGCCGAACCGACCTCGGCGACCATGGTCTGCACCCGGTCGGTCAGCAGCGCCCGCTGGCTTGCTTCGTCCTTGATCGCGATGGCAGCCTTCTGCACCGAGCCGGTGTCCGCCATGAACTGCGCGACGCCGCGCAGGCCGGTCCGGTGGAGGGCGGCACCGGTGGCCTGGCCGACCACGTAGCGGGCGAGAACGCCGAAGTTCACGTTCCGGAATTCCTTGGCATAGTCGGCCAGCAGCCGCTTGGCAACCAGCTGCAGCAGGACGGTGTTGTCACCTTCGAAGGTGGCATAGACGTCCAGATCGGCGCGCAGCGAGGCAAAACGGTTCTCGATCAGGAAGCCGGCGCCGCCGCAGGCCTCGCGGCATTCCTGCAGGGTGTCGAGCGCGTGCCAGGTGCTGAGCGGTTTGAGCGCCGCCGCGAGGGTCTCCAGGTCCTGGCGGTCCTCGTCGGTGTCCGAGCGGCCGGAGAAGACGTCGTCGAACTTCTGCAGCAGCTGCTCGCTCGCGAAGCCGGCGGCGTAGGTCCGGGCCAGCCGGGTGAACAGCCGGCGCTGGTGCCGCTGGTAGTCCAGCAGCACTTCCTCGTCCGTCTGCGAGGAGGCGTTGAACTGGCGTCGTTCCGTGGCGTACTGGATGGCTGTTTTCAGCGCCAGCTTGGACGCCGTGACCGCCGCGCCGTCGAGCGAGACGCGGCCCTGGACCAGGGTGCCGAGCATGGTGAAGAAGCGGCGGCCCGGGCTGGCGATGGGGGAGCTGTAGCTGCCGTCGGCGTCGACGTTGCCGTACCGGTTCAGCAGGTTGGTGCGGGGGATCCGGACGTGGGTGAAGTGCAGCCGGCCGTTGTCGATGCCGTTCAGTCCGCCTTTAACACCGTCGTCTTCGCCGCCGATGCCCGGCAGGAAGTCCTTGGTGTCGGGATCGCGGAGGTCCAGGTAGAAGGCGTGGACGCCATGGTTCACATTCTTTGTTACGAGCTGGGCGAAGACGACGGCGGCCAGGCCGTCGACGGCGGCGTTCCCGATGTAGTCCTTCCACGCGGCCCGGAACGGCGTGTGCAGGACGAATTCCTCGGTGGCGGGGTCGTACGTGGCGGTCGTGGCGATGCTGGCGACGTCGGAGCCGTGTCCTGTTTCCGTCATGGCGAAGCAGCCCGGGATGTCCAGGTTCATGATGCCGGGCAGCCATTTCTGGTGGTGCTCCCCGGTGCCCAGGTGGCTGACGGCGGAGCCGAACAGGCCCCACTGCACGCCGGCCTTGATCTGCAGCGACGGGTCGGCGATGACGAGCTCCTGGAAGCCGGCCACGTTGCCGCCGTGCTCGTCGTTCCCGCCGACGGACGCCGGGAAGGCGCGGTGCACGGCGCCGTTGTCCACGAGGATCTTCAGCTGGCCGAAGGCGCGCTGGCGGTGTTCGGTGTGGGTCAGGCCCTCGGTCTTGTGCAGTTCCGGCCGACCGGCAAGGGCCCGTGCGGTGCGGCGGGTGTCGGCCCACTTTCCGAGCAGCAGCTCGCCCAGCGCCTCGACGTCGACGACGGGGGCTGCGGCCCGCGCGCCGGGCGTGCCCGGCTGGCGTTGCTTAAGAGGTGCGGGTGCCGCCTTCGAGGCCGGGGTGTTCCTGGCGGCGCCAGCACGGCGGTCGGCTAGTTCGGTCATGTCGTTTCCTTCGTTGGTTCTGACAAGGAGGTTGGTTCTGACGGGTTCGTTGGTTCTGATGGGGACGGTGGCGAAGCCGGGGCGGGCTGTTGGGCCGGGCCGGGCGCCGCGCGGAGCTCGGGTGCGATGCCGAGGCACAGCCAGTCGGTGATCTGGCGTGCCATCGCCTCCTGGTCCGGCTTGGACGGGGAGGCCGGGCTGGCGAGCCATTGTTCGCCGGCGTTCCGGACCAGGCCGATGGCAGCGTTCGGCCAGTATCCAATCACGGCCTCGCGCCCGGCGGAGTCGCCAAGGTGGTTGCGCATGGGCCGGGCGATCATGTCGCTGATCGATGCAAAGAAATGGCCGAGGGCACCCGCGGTGGCGATGGTTCCGTTCGGGGCCTCCGTCTCGCCCGGGGTGTAGCGGGTCACGAAGGTGTACACGTTGGGACTGGTTTCAGCCATTTGCAGGTAGGCGGAGACCATCGCGAACAGGCCCTCGCGGGGGGTCTGGGCGCTCTGTGCGGCCTCCTGGATGCGGCGCTGCATCTGGCTCAGCACCACTTCGCCCACAGCCTGCTGCAGTCCGGCCTTGTCCCCGAAATACCGGTAGAAGACTGATTTCGAGGTTCCCGCCGCCGCAGCGATGTCCTCCATCGAAGCGTCGCTGCCGAGCGCGTGCACCGCCTTGCGGGCCGACTTGATCAGCTCCCGGCGGCGCTCCTCCCGGTGCGACTGCCAGCGCGAGGTGCGGCCGTCCACACTGCCGGCGCTGTCGGCAACGGGGCCTGACGCGCTTCCGCCGGGAAGGCCAGTATGGGGGATGTTCACGATACCCAGCGTATCAGGTACGCTGGGTATCGGTAACCGCTTTGATCAAAGGAGACAGCCCATGTCCGTCCACGGACAGTCCGCACCCGGACCAAAGGAAACGACCCCCGCTGCGGCTGCGCCAGCAGAAGGCGGCGCCGCCACAAGCATCGGGGCGCCGCGGCTCCGCAAGGCGGTCATTGTCGGCGGCAACCGCATCCCGTTTGCCCGGACCGGCGGTGCCTACACCAAGTCCTCCAACCAGGACATGCTGACCGCGGCGCTGGACGGGCTGATCGCCCGGTTCGGCCTGCAGGACGAGCGGATCGGGGAAGTGGCCGCCGGCGCCGTCCTCAAGCACTCCCGTGACTTCAACCTGACCCGCGAAGCCGTCCTCGGCTCCGCGCTGTCCGCGGAAACCCCTGCCTACGACGTGCAGCAGGCGTGCGCCACCGGGCTGGAAACCGTCCTCGGATTGGCCAACAAGATCAAGCTGGGACAGATCGACTCGGCCATCGCCGGCGGCGTCGACTCGGCCTCGGACGCCCCCATCGCCGTGAGCGAAGGACTGCGCCAGGTGCTGCTTGACCTGAACCGCGCCAAGTCGCTCCCGCAGCGGCTTCAGGTCCTGAGCCGCCTCCGGCCCAAGGACCTCACCCCGGACGCCCCGAACACCGGCGAACCGCGCACCGGCCTGTCCATGGGCGAGCACCAGGCGCTCACCACGTCACAGTGGAAGATCAGCCGCGAGGCGCAGGATGAACTCGCCTACAACAGCCACCAAAACCTGGCCGCCGCCTACGACGCCGGCTTCTTCGACGACCTGCTCACCCCGTACCGCGGACTCAGCCGGGACTCCAACCTGCGCGGCGACACCAGCCTTGAGAAGCTGGCCACGCTCAAACCCGTCTTCGGCAAGAACCTGGGCGCCGCGGCGACCATGACGGCCGGCAACTCCACGCCGTTGACCGACGGCGCCTCCACCGTGCTGCTCGGCTCCGAGGAGTGGGCCGATGCCCACGACCTGCCCAAGCTGGCCACCGTCGTCGACGGCGAGGCGGCGGCCGTCGATTTCGTCCACGGCAAGGACGGCCTCCTGATGGCGCCGGCTTTCGCCGTGCCGCGGCTGTTGGCCCGCAATGGGCTCAGCCTTGATGACATCGACTTCTTCGAGATCCATGAGGCGTTTGCCGGTACCGTGCTGAGTACCCTGGCCGCCTGGGAGGACGAGGAGTTCGGCCGCAGCCGGCTGGGCCTGGACGGGGCCCTCGGCAGCGTTGACCGGTCCAAGCTCAACGTCAACGGGTCCTCGCTGGCGGCCGGCCACCCCTTCGCGGCCACCGGCGGACGGATCGTCGCCTCGCTCGCGAAGATGCTGCACGCCAAGGGCCGCGTGGACGGCCGCCCGGCCCGCGGCCTGATCTCCATCTGCGCCGCCGGCGGCCAGGGTGTCGTCGCCATTCTTGAAGCACACTAGGGGGACCCGATGACAGACAAGTACACCCAACTGGTCAGCAAGGGCCTCGGCAAGGACATCGCCAGGAAACTCGGGCTGCCCCAGCCGGTGGTGCTGCGGCGCCACCAGCCGGGCCAGCCGCTGGTCACCGGCCCGGTCCTGGTCCAGGGCACGGGCAGCGGCGCTGATGAGCTGGCCTCGGCCCTGCTGGGCTGGCAGCTCGATGTGCGCCGCCATGCGGTGCCCCGGGAAAAGCTGGGCGCCATCATCCTGGTGCTGGATGAGCTTAAACACCCGGAGGACCTGGCGAAGCCGGTCCTCACCGCCGCAGCCTCACTCCGTGACCTGGCGCCCAACGCCCGCGTCATCACAGTCTCCCGCAGCCCCGCTGACGCCGCGGACCCGGCAGCCGCAGCCGCCCGCCAGGGTGTGGACGGTCTGCTCCGCTCCCTGGCCAAGGAACTCCGCGCCGGCGCCACCGGCAACGGCATCCTGCTCGCCGGAAGTGCCGGCACCACCAGCCCCAGCACGCTCGGGGCCCTCGGCTTCTTCCTGTCCGGCCGCTCGGCGTTTGTCGACGGGCAGTTCCTCACCGTCAGCTCCACGGACGGGCAATTGCCGGCCGACGCCGGGAAGCCACTGGCGGGCAAGGTCGCCGTCGTGACCGGAGCCGCCCGCGGGATCGGCGCCGCGATCGCCCGCACGCTCTACCGTGACGGCGCCACGCTCGTCGTCGTCGACATCCCCGCGGCCGGGGACCACCTCGCCGCCGTGGCCAACGAGGTGCACGGCACCGCACTGCAGCTGGACATCAGCCGCGGGGACGCCGGACAGCGGATCATCGAGCACGCCGTGGAACGCCATGGCCGGCTGGACATCGTGATCCACAACGCCGGCATCACCCGGGACAGGCTGCTCGCCAACATGGACGAAGGCCGCTGGAACTCGGTCCTCGGGGTCAACATCGCAGCGCAGCTTCGGATCAACGAGGCGCTGCTGGCCTCAGAGCACTTCCGGAACTCGCCGCGGATCGTGTCTGTGGCCTCCACCAGCGGCATCGCCGGCAACCGCGGCCAGACCAACTATGCCGCCTCAAAGGGCGGTGTGATGGGCATGGTCCGGGCCACGGCAACGCTGATCGGCGCGCGCGGCGGGTCGATCAACGCCGTCGCCCCGGGCTTCATCGAGACGGAGATGACCGCGAAGATCCCGTTCGCCATCCGGGAGGTCGCCCGCCGGCTGAACTCCCTGCAGCAGGGCGGACAGCCCGGTGACGTGGCCGAGGCCATCGCGTTCCTGGCCAGCGACGCGGCTGGTGGCATCTCGGGCGAGGTCCTGCGGGTCTGCGGGCAGAACCTGGTCGGGGCATGACCGCTTCGCAGCCCCTCATCCTGGGCGAGCTGCCGTCGCTGTCGAAGCTGTACCTCAACGCGGCAGCCGCCGCGGCCAGGCGCCGGGTCTTTCTGGGCACGAATGCGGGCGCCGGGCTTCCGGCAGCGCGGCACGAGGTCCGCGACGTCAAGGCGCCGGTGGAGAACCTCACGGCGTATCAGCACCTGATCGGCGAGACCGCGAGCGATGTCCTGCCGGCCGGTTTTGTCCACGCGCTGGCGTTCCCGCTGGCCATGAGTGTGATGACCCGGGATGATTTTCCGCTGCCGCTGCTGGGGATGATCCACCTCGAAAACCGGGTGGTGCAGTCCGCACCCATCCGTTTCACCGAGGCACTGGACCTCCGGGCCTGGGCGGAGAACCTGCGCGGGCACCGGTCCGGCAGCCAGCTGGACCTCGTCACGGAGGTGCGCATTGCGGGGGAGGACGAGGTCCGCTGGCGCGGTGTCTCCAGCTATCTGGCGAAGGGCGTGTTCCTGCCAGGAATCGACAAGCCCACAGCTGCCGTGGCTCCGGCGGGGTTTTCGGCGCCGGATCCGACAGCGTTGTGGCAGCTGGGCGTGGACACGGGGCGCGCTTACGCTGCCGTGTCCGGCGACTTCAACCCGATCCACCTGAGTGTTCTTTCGGCGAAGGCCCTGGGGCTTCG
Organism: Pseudarthrobacter sp. RHLT1-30-1; assembly: GCF_059383415.1. NCBI lineage: Bacteria > Bacillati > Actinomycetota > Actinomycetes > Micrococcales > Micrococcaceae > Pseudarthrobacter > Pseudarthrobacter sp. RHLT1-30-1. The sequence goes on along the minus strand of NZ_JBWZCG010000021.1, from coordinate 12,003 downwards.
CCGCTCGATCGCGCACGGCATGTATCTGGCGTCGAGGGCACTCGCGGACGTGGGGGCCGCCAAGGGCGACGCGTTTCGCTGGGAGGTGTCCTTCGAGGCGCCGGTGTTCCTGCCGGCCCGGGTGGCGCTGGATATCAGCACCGTGCAGGCGGCTGACGGAGCGTGGCAGCGCTCCGATTATGTCGCGTGGAACTCCCGTTCCGGGCGAAAGCACTTCAGCGGGACGGTCGCCGCGCTCTAGCGGGCTGCTGCGGAGGACTTCACCACACGCAGCATCCGGTGCAGGCTCATCAGGATCGATTCGACGGCGCTGGGGGCGTCGGTTGCTGTTGCTCCGGACCCGACCAGCGCCGTCATCGCCTTGACCGCGGCGTCGGCGGCGTCGATCCGCTCCAGCTGCTGTTCCGGATCCTCCTCCTCGACCGAGCGCAGGACGTCGCCCACAGTCGCCATGGCGTCAGCCAGCGGCGCAGCGTATTCATCCGGCACCACAAAGGGTGTGTCCTCGGCCCAGATGACATCCGCGAGTACCTGGGTCACGTCCTGGACGTGGAAGGTCACCCGTTCCAGGTCCCTCAGGTTGCGGTAGTCCAGTTCGATGTCCCGCGGGTGCAGCCGGCGGCGGGGGTTCGCCCGCCGGCTGGCATCCGCCTTCTCCACGGCCAGCCGGACGGACCGCGCGGAGGCTTCGAGCCCATCAGACCGCTTGGACCAGTCCTCGTGCTTTGGCGGCCAGCTCTCCTTCAGCGCCTTGGCCATGTCCCAGAGCTGCTGGGCGAGGGCCAGGCGCAATTCCGCGATGCTGAGTTCGGCCGCACGGAAATGCAGCGGCGGGAAGACGAGCAGGTTCACGAGGATGCCCACCGAAACGCCGACCCCCATTTGCAGGAGATAGCCGAAGGAGAACTGGTCCGGATTGTGGCCGCCGACCAGCAGGACCAGGAGCGCCGCCGTCGGAATCCAGTCCCGGCCGGCGCCGATCTTGGGGAGTCCGGCCAGGATGACGCCGAAACCCATCACGATACCGACCGTTACCGGCGTCGGGCTGCCGAGGATGAACAGCACAAACGCCAGGCCCACCCCGATCGCCAGCCCCGCGAGCGTCTGAACGCCCTGGCGTACAGAGCCTGCGACGTTCTCGTACATCGCCACCAGGGCGCCGAGGGGAGCGTAATAGGGGTAGTCGGCCGCAGAGCCGGGCATGAAGGGGGCAATGGCGAACGCGATGCCCGCGGCGAGTCCGGCCTTCACAGCCAGCTGCAGCCGCGGCCACAGCAGCGCCGCGGCCACGTTCCCGGTCACGATCCGCCAGACCCGGCGGGGCAGTGAGGGGCCTTCGGTGTGCGGTGCCTCGTCAGTTGTAGTCATCCCGGCTCACCCTAGGCCGGGGAGGTTGCTGCGACAAGTGGACGAACCCCCGCAGGCCGGGGTGGGGTCAGCCCGCCCCGTGCCCAGGGGCGACTTCTTCCCCGGCCCGGACCGGCCCGGGAGGTGTGCCGTGGCCGAAAGGCCGTCCGCCCAGGGATTCCCGGCCGTGCGGGGCCAGCCAGTTGCCCAGCTCCGGCCCGGCCGGAACGATCCCGGTGGGGTTGATGTCCTCATGGACGATGTAATAGTGCTGCTTGATCTGCACAAAGTCGACGGTGTCGCCGAAGCCGGGGGTCTGGAAGAGATCGCGGGCGTAGGCCCACAAAGCGGGCATCTCGCTGAGTTTTTGCCGGTTGCACTTGAAATGTCCGTGGTAGACGGCATCGAACCGGACCAGCGTGGTGAAGAGGCGGACGTCGGCCTCGGTGATCGTGTCACCCACCAGGTAGCGCTGGCCGGAGAGGCGATCCTCCAGCCAGTCCAGGGCGGTCCAGAGCCGGTCGTAGGCGGCGTTGTAGGCCTCCTGCGAGCCGGCAAACCCGCACCGGTAGACACCGTTGTTCACCTCGGTGAAGACCCTCTTACTGACCGTGTCGATCTCCGCGCGCAGTTCCTCCGGATAAAGTTCCGGCGCACCGAGGCGGTGGTATTCAGTCCACTCGGTGGAGAAGTCCAGGGTGATCTGGGGGAAGTTGTTGGTTACCACCTGGCCGCTGTCTGTATCGACCACGGCCGGGACGGTGATGCCGCGGGGATAGTCCGGGAAGCGCCGGAAGTACGCCTCCTGGATCCGTTCCATCCCGAGCACCGGGTCCTTGCCGCCGGGATCCAGGTCGAAGGTCCAGGAGCGCGCATCATGCGTGGGGCCGGGTTGGCCGAGGGAGATGACGTCCTCCAGGCCCAGCAGCCGGCGCACGATCACCGTCCGGTTGGCCCACGGGCAGGCGCGGGCCGCGATCAGCCGGTAGCGTCCGGGCTCGACGGGCCAGCCAGGCTCACCGTTACGGCCGGGGGCGCCGTCGCGCGTGATCCGGTCCTCGATGTAGTTGGTGTCCCGGGTGAACTCCTCCCCGCCGGTGACGTAGGAACCCTTTGTGCTGAATCCGGGGTCGTCCGTGTGTGTTTGGCTCATGGTCCCAGCCTATGCCCCGAACCCGCCGGTCAATGTTGCAGCGGGAAGCAGTGCGCCCGGCCACGCTGCGAACACCTGCGACATGGGCTGCCAGGCGAACCACCAGGCGGCACCGACGACGGCCGCGAACAGCACGATCCACACGGCTGCAGGGATCCGGGTGGCGCGTGCGAGCAGGTAGGCGTCCGACGTCGCCAGCCTGTCCCGGCGCCGCAGGTGCACGTTGACCAGCTTGCCCAGGTCCCGGACGGCGGCGACCAGCAGGGCCAGGCCGAGCACAATCATGACATGGCCGTTGAATTCCGGCGCGACGAACAGCACCAGCAGGACGGCGGAGAGCACCGCGCCGGCGGTGATCAGCAGGCCGATGCCGTTGCGGATGAACAGGAAGGAGGCCAGCAGGATGAGGGTACCGGCCGACATCGCCGCCGGTCCCCAGCCGGTGAAGCCACTCCAGACCATCGCGGCGCCGACGACGGCGGGCACCGGGTAGCCCCAGAAGGTTGACCAGACGGCGGCCAGCGGCCGCCGGCTGTAGGTGGTCGTGGTGCCCGAGTGGTCCAGGCCCAGGCGGATGCCGCCGAGGCGCTGCCCGGTCATCAGCGCGGCGAAGGCGTGGCCGAGTTCGTGGGTTACGGTGGCCAGCAGACCGAAGTACCGCCAGGTCGCCCGCGGCAGGGAGAACGCAACGGCGACCAGGATCACCAGCGCCAGTTCGGTGCCGGTGACGTGCGGGACGGGGGACTGGGTAAATCCCGCGACGATCCGGGCCCACCAGGTTTCGGCAGCGTCGGTCATGCTGTCGTTCGCGGCCGGTGTCCCGCGGTGCCCTGCGGGCCTGCACTGTGCCGGATGCAATACGGCGTCCAGGGCCTCGCCTCCAGCCGGCCCTCCGAAATCTCTTCCCCGCAGACTTCGCAGCCGCCGTAGGTTCCGGCCTCGATCCGGGCCAGGGCAGCCTCGATCTGCGCCAGCCCACGGCGGCTCTGCTCCAGCAGGGCCGAGGCCTGGGAGAGCTCAAAGGCAATCGTCGAGCCCTCGGGGTCGTGTTCGTCGTCGACATTGGAGTCCTGCCGGGCGGCATTCACGGAGCTGATGTCCCGGCGAAGCGCAGGAAGGAGGGCAAGTTTCCGGCGGCGCTCCTCGTGGAGGAGAATCCGGAACCGTTCGACGTCGACCATAGGCTGCAAGGCTAGCGCGGGCGCTGGGCCGCGCCTAAATCCGCTGGCGGCACCGCCCTCGACACAGCCGGCGAGAGCGCCCGGCGGCCAGCCAAAGCCGGCGTAAGCAGGAACCGAGGGGCCCAAAGGCCCAAAGGCCCGGGGCCCCGGGGAGCCGCCGCCGTACAGTAAGGATGAAAGCAAGTCCAACAGCACAGCCAGGAGACGCCATGGACCAGCAAGCGGCCGACACCGCAACCGAGGACCCCGACGAGGAAGCCCAGGCCCTGGCGGCGGTGGAGCAGCACCACGCGGAGATGCTCAAGCGGCTCAACGCGCTGGTGGCGACGCTCAGCCACGCCGTCCAGTCCGGGGACGCCGTGGCGGAGCACGACGCCCATGAGGTGCTGGTGGAGTGGTGCGAGAACGATCTGGTCCCGCATGCGCTGGCCGAGGAGGGTCCGCTTTACGGCGGACCACGGACCATGCCGCAGGGAAGGCTGCTCGTGGAGGGGATGCTGGCCGAGCACCAGGTGATCGTGGGCCTGGTCGAGGAATTGCGCGGAGCGGCCGGGGTGGCCGCCGTGGCTGCCGGCTCCATCCGGAACATTTTCGCCCTACACCTTGACAAGGAGAACCGGCTGCTGATGCCATTCATCGTGGCGTCCCCAGAGCTTTCCCTCGCCCGCGCAGTGCAGGGCCTGCACGAACTGGTCGGCGAAACCCACGTCCATCACCACGGCACGGGGCACGGGGACACCGTCTAGAGTTGCCCCATGGCCGATGGGATGATCCAAAACAACGAACCGGGCGCAGCTGCACTGCTGCGCGAACTCGCGGCAGCCCACGGCGTGGGGACCGCTTACTGGGGCTGGGACGGCGTCGAACGTTCCGTCCCGGACAGCACACTTCGAGGCGTCCTCGGCGCGCTGGGCGTACCGGCCGGGGACACGGACGGGATGGGACGGTCCCTGGCGGAAGCCCGGCTGGCACCGTGGCGTCGGCTGCTTCCTCCGGTCGCCGTGGCCCGTGAGGGGCAGGAGCTCCAGATCCATGTGCATGTGCCGCACGGAAGCGCGGTCAGCGTGTGGATCATCGCGGAGGACGGCAGCCGGTACGAGGCGCCACAGCGGGAGAACTGGGACGCGCCGGTCGACGTCGACGGTGTCCTCACCGGCCGTGCGGCCTTCGCTGTCCCGGACACAATGCCCCTGGGCTGGCACACCCTGCTGGCAGACAACGAAGGCAGGGCCGCCCACTGCTCACTCGTTGTCACACCGCAGAAGCTCCGCACCACCGAGGCGCTCGCCGGGCGGCGTTACTGGGGGCTGACCGCGCAGCTCTATTCCGTGCGGTCCTCCCGGTCCTGGGGGATCGGTGACTTCGCCAACCTCACGGACCTCGCGACGGTCTCGGGCCGGGACGGCGCCGGTTTTCTGCTGGTCAACCCGTTGCACGCCGCGGAGCCCCGGCCGCCGGTCGAGGACTCGCCCTACCTGCCCACGACCAGGCGGTTTTTCCACCCGCTCTACCTCCGCGTGGAGGAGATCCCCGAGTACGGCTACCTAGACCCGGCGGGTCGGGCCGAAGTCGAGCGGCTGGCCAGCCAGCAGCACGCGGTGAACGCGTCCACGGCCCTGCTGGACCGGAACGCCAGTTACGGGGCCAAACTGACCGCCCTTGAGCTAATCTTCGAAGTTCCCCGCGACCCTGCCCGGGCGCACGCCTTCGCAGAGTTCTGCACGGATCAGGGGAAGGGCCTCGACGATTTCGCCCTCTGGTGCGCGCTCGCCGAGAAGCTGGACCCGCAGGCCCCGGAGTGGACCGCGGCGGCAGCCTCTCCCGAGTCTGCCTACTGCTCGGAGCAACGCGCCGTCCTTGCCGGCCGGATCAATTTCCACCGCTGGCTGCAGTGGCTGTGCGACCAGCAGCTTGAAGCCGGCCAGCGCTCGGCCCGGCAGGCGGGCATGGAAATCGGGGTCATCCACGATCTTGCGGTGGGCGTCAAACCCGGGGGAGCGGACGATTGGTCACTTTCCGGTGTGCTGGCCCGGGGCGTCACCGTCGGAGCGCCGCCGGACATGTTCAATCAGCAGGGCCAGAACTGGACCCAACCACCCTGGCATCCGGGCCGGCTCGCCGAGTCCGGTTACGCCGCCTACCGGGACATGCTCCGCACGGTGCTGCGCCATGCCGGCGGCATCCGGGTGGACCACATTCTGGGCCTGTTCCGGTTGTGGTGGATCCCGGAGGGGGCTGGGCCGGGGGAGGGCACGTATGTCTATTACGACCACGAGGCCCTGATCGGCATCCTGGCGCTGGAGGCCCAGCGGGCCGGGGCAATCGTGATCGGCGAGGACCTGGGGGTGTTCGAGCCGTGGGTCCGGGAGTATCTTGCCGGGCGCGGGATCTTCGGCACTTCCATCCTCTGGTTTGAGCACGACGACGACGGCCCGATCCCGCCGGAACGGTACCGGCAGCAGTGCCTGACCAGCGTCAACACCCATGACCTGCCTCCCACGGCCGGGTACCTGGCCGGCGAGCACGTGACGATCCGCGAATCCCTGGGACTGCTGCGGCGCCCGGTGGAAACGGAACGCGCGGAGGCCGCCGCGGAGCAGCAGGCGGTGCTCGGACTCCTGCAGGAACGCGGCCTCCTGCCGGAGCAGCAGGACGTACCGGGCGTTCAGGAGGTGCAGGGCACTGTCGAAGCGCTGTACGCCTTCACCGCCCTGACGCCCTCGTCGCTGCTCGGGGTCGCACTGGTGGATGCGGTCGGCGAAACCCGGACCCAAAACCAGCCCGGAACCAGCACAGAGTACCCCAACTGGCGCATACCACTGGCAGGTCCGCGGGGACCTGTCCTGCTCGACACCCTGCAGGACGATCCAGGTTTCCGCTCCCTCGTTGGCACCATGAAGTCCGCCCTGCAACAGCAGGCGTAGTCGCGGTGAGGCGCGCTGCCAGACCCGCCCTGGCCATATTTCTGGCGCCGGCCCTAGCCGGCTGGATCATGTTGTGATCAACGTGATGGAGAGCAAAGCCGCCAGCCGCGCGCTGGGGGCCGATGACGCGCCGTATCTCAACAGCTTGGCGAGGGTCTACGCCCTGGCAGCCAACTATGATGCAATCACCCGGCCCAGCCTGCCGAACTACCTCGCGCTGACCAGTGCTACCACCGCAGACCTGGAGGAGAACCCATGACGGACGAAACACCGGAACCAATTATCGCCGGCGGGCCCGTGATCCACGGAACTTTGGAGACGATCGGAGGCCGACCAGCGCTGCGCTTCGAGCGCCTCCTCGCGCATCCCGTTGAGCGCGTGTGGCGGGCGTGCAGCGTGCCGGAAGAGCTCGGGAGCTGGTTTCCGGCGGCCGTCGACTGGACACCGGTGGCGGGTGAGACCTTCGACGTCGGCGGCGCGACGCTCGAGGTTACGGCGGTCGATCCAGAGCAGCGTCTCGCATGGATCTACGCCGGCCAGCCGCAGAGCTTCGATCTCGCGGTTGAGGGAGCCGGTTGCCGGTTGACGTTTACCCATGTCATCGACGACCCGGCCCTCGCTGCCCAGACGGCAACCGGCTGGGAGACGTACTTCTCGCGGCTCGACCCACATCTCGACGGCACGGACATCACCGAAGAAGTGGCACACGAGCGGTGGGCGGAGATCCACGAACGCTACGCCGAGCTGTTCGGGGTCGACCCGACGCCGGGGCGGCAATTCGCGGCAGCTCTGCGGGCAGGCCGCCAATAGTCAACTCAGCCGGACCCTGTCGCCGCTTCCCCGTGAGACTTCGCAGCTACGGACTTTCGTGGCGGACGTTCCGGACCGTTCCGGCAACTGAACGCGGAACTCCAGAACACTGTCGTGGTGACTGGCCATGCTGTCTTCGGCCTTACCCCCCAAGCCGCTGCTCAGCCCACCCACGGCGGGGACTCTGGCAGGATGTGATCATGTCGTTCACGCTGCGCCAGCCTTCGCTCCCCGACGCACCACAGATCGCTGAACTTCACGTCGCCACTTGGCGGGAGGCATACTCACATCTGCTCCCTCCGGACTTCTTCAGCGACGAGCACGTCCAGAGCCGTCACCAAATGTGGAACCACATCCTCGGGAACCCACGCAGGGACTGGAGCATCAGAATCGCGGAGAGCAGGGGGCAGATCATCGGCTTCGCGTTCTCCGGCCCGAGCTTCGGGCCGGAAGACCAGGACTTTCCGCGCGAGCGTCAGTTGTTCAGCATTTATGTGGCCGCGGCGCGTTATGCCACCGGAGTAGGACAGTCGTTGCTTGACGCCACGGCCGGGGATGGCCCCGCGATGCTGTGGGTCGCAAAGGACAATGCCCGGGCGGTGGCGTTCTATCGTCGCAACAGGTTCGAGTTCGATGGTGCGCAGCAGGCTGACCCTGGTGCGCCAGGGATTGTCGACGCCCGCATGGTGCGATAGGACCACCGTCATAATTGGTCGCCGCGTCCGGTCTGGGGCCCGATCCTACTGCCGCTTCATCGGCCCGCCGCGCGGCATCCCAGTATTCCCGCCGCCAGTTAAACCTTCTACCCTAGGAACACTAAGTATGGTTCCTATTTCGAAGGGTTTAGCCTGATGCGAAAAGTCCCTGCGCTTGGATTGATGGCGGCAACGATGGTTGCCTTGGCCGGTTGCACCGGCGGCGGGGGGACTGCGGGCCCGTCCGCGACGACGGCGACAACGACGGCCACCGCCACTGCGACGGCGGAAGCCAAGTCTTACAGCGGCGATGAACTCAGAGCCCTGATCTCCGGCAGGACCGATGCGGACGGGAACGAACTCAAGCTGTACTCCAAGGCGCAGGTGGACCAGGGCGGGACAATCGCGAACCTGCTTCTGAGCACAGCGAGCGTGGACCCGGCAGACTGCAAGGGCATCGCCACCGCGGGGCTGCTGGACACCGCACAAAGCGGCGAACTGGCCGTGGCCATTTCCGAAGGTGACCAGCCGCGTACGCTGTCCGCACAATCGGGCAGCGAGGGTCCAGACGCCGTAGAAATTCTGCGGCAGATCAGCGGCAAGACGGGCCAATGCGCCACGTTCTCCGTGTCGGTTCTCGGCCAGACGTACCAGGTCTCCAGCCAAGAGCTGCAGGCGACCACGGATGCCCGGGAGACTTTCGCGACGGTGAGCAGCCGCGGTGAGGCAAACCAGCAGATGCTGATGCAGGTCTCCGCTGCCCGGGGCAGGCTGCTGGTTGTGGCCACCAAGGGCGGCGCGAACCTGGGCGACCCCGACCAGAAAGAGCTCGAAGATCTGATCAATCAGGTGCTGCGGACGGCCGGCGGCGGCAGCACCGCCAGCCCGACGTCGGCCAGCACAACGGTTCCCACCGGCAACGCCCCACCCGACGACGAATCAACGTCAGCTGCCGCTACCGAGCCGGGCGACGATTCGGCCTCGCCGGCGGCCACCGAGCCAGACGACGAGACGCCCGCACCTTAAGCCCGCAACCCGGCGGCATCGGGTGGCGCCCATCTGAGGAGCTTTCGATAACCATCCTGAAAATGATGCCCGAGGCCGAGGACTCCGGCTTGGGCTGAGATCTACGAAGCCGAGTGCCGGGCTCGCCTGCTCTGCTGCCGGCGTCGTTGGCGGCTCCCCACGGCGCAGGGGGCGGTGGCCGGTGGCAGAGGACCTACGCCGTACTCTATGGTGGCACCGCACCGCTGCGTCCGCCGAGCGGTTCCTTTCAGTTGCCGGCCCCTACAGTGATCCTGGCCCCGAACCGCCGCCGCCGTTGTTCTTTCGCCGGGTCCAACGCACTGTCCAGAGGACGACGAGCGTCACGGCCACAATGACGATGACAGCGGTAACCAGCATCACCAGAAATACGCCTACGTGCCAACCCTCAAGTCTCATCGGTCCCCAATCCCGTTCGATATTGTGCCGACTCTACCCGTCGGACCGAGAGGCACGTATGGGGCTGCGGACTCGTAGGTCTCACTGAACGGTGATTCTGATTCCGGCGACCGCCCCGGTCCAGGCGCCAGTTGGGTCAGGGCGGGTCAAGTGGGCACTGACGTACCCCTTCTGCAGCTGGACGATCTGCGTCTGGGCACCCGAGCAATCGACTTCGAACACCACGTGCCCGGTTCCGGCCTCCGTGTCCTGGGAGAGGTAGATCTGGGCCCGGGGGATACCCACACACGCCAGGGTGACAGTGTGCGGACCAGCGGACCCCACTGCGGCGACCTTGGTGAAGCCGGCAGCGGGCCCGTCAGCCGGTCCGGCATCGGTAAGGAGCGCAGATCCGGTGGCTCCTGCCAGCCGCTGAAGCAGTTCGTCGTAGTTTCGTGCCTCGACACCAAGAACTCCAGGGTCCTCCGCAGGGACGGCCGGCGCGGATCGGTGGCTCCCCCCGGCCGCCGTCGGCTGGGCATCGCCGTCGGACTCAAAGGCGCAGGCGCCCAGGCCGTGCGTCAGCAGTATGCCACCAATGAGTGCCGCAGTGCAGCGGACCGTTTTCGTTCCCCCATGACCTGCCATGCGCCGAGTCTACGGACCGTGCACCGAATGACAAGCCGGCCGACCGCGGAGCTTGATTCTATCGGGGGAACGCTCGGGTGGGGACACGACGCGGGGGCCATCCAGATTGCGGGCAATTCCGTGAACGGGCCAATCCATGAAAGCGGGATCGACTGGGCCAGTCATCGGGACCGACGGCGGCTACCGGCCCGTGCTGCAGCGCGGGGGCGGCGCGGTCATCAACTTGATCGACGACGCCGCTCTGGCGCTCCATTCCTGCGAAGAGCGCCCGAATCCGGCCCGCGGCGCGTACATGCAGAAAGTCCTGGCCCTGATGCTCACCAGGAGCCGTCCCAGGGCAGAGGCACTGACTCCCTACTCGGAGGTCAGTTAGACCCGGCCGATCCAGCGGCCGTTGTCCGGGACCCCTCAGAGTCACGGAGCCGGTTCGACTGAGTACGGAATGCTGGCTGTAGTCTGACAGCGAACTACTAATCCTTGGGGGACCCATGAACGACAATATTCCGCCGGCGCCGCAGTACCAGGGGAACCCGGTTCCTGAAAGCTCCGGGCCGGCGCAGTACGCGCCCCAGACGCCGGCTGGCGTGCCCTATCCGCAGCAGCTGCAGCAGCCATACTTCCAGCAGCAGCCACCTCCCTATGCCTACCCGCAGCCGCCGTACGGAATGTACGTCAAGGCGCCTCAGGGCTGGGATCCGAACCGTCCCAAGCCGTCCGGTTTTCGGATCGCGGCAGGAATCGTCGGCATCGCGTGCGGTACCTGGTTCCTGGTGCCCTCCATCGCCGGCTTTCAAAACGAAGGCGGAGTCGTCTTCATGGCGTTCCTCATCCTGGTGGCAGCACTGGGAAGCATCACCGCGGGCATCATTCTGCTGGCCAATCAGCGCCAACGCCGCCGGGCGGCTCCCGTAACGTCTCTGAGCTTCGCCGGCCTCACAGTGCTCCTCGGCCTGATCGGTCTGGCGGTGCCTTACTACGGTGCGGCGCTGCTCCTGTCCGCAGTGGTTCTGGCCGGGCCGGTTCTCATCGTCATGGGCCTTGGACTTGCCAGGGAGAAGCGCGGGCTCTGACCCGCCGGCCGATCCGTCACGGAAGACCCTCCGGCCGGCGTCGAAGGCGGCAGGACCGACGTCGATGATCCTGCTGCCATGGTTCGGTCGCATTCGCCTCCGGCTCGCAGAGGGCAACCGACTCGTTTCACCCGAGTGCCTCGGATCCCCACAACGGTCCGAGCGGCGTTTGACGACTCCGGCTGCGGCGTCGAACGCGGCTCCCTGGGAATCTCCAGGAATCAGTCGTGCGGTTCGACGATAAGTATGGCGCTCGATGTCACCTTCCCCTCCCTAAGACGAGATCCCTCGCTGGTGTACCAGACCGCTGAGGGATCCGCATGCGGGTGTTGCGTTGAGGGGATGGACGCTCATCTGGACTCTGCTCGAAGCCTTTTTCGACGTGCCGGCGCGCGACCACAACGCCATGCTCGCCGGGAAAGGAATGCTCCGGGATGCGCTGGACCAGCCGGTGAAGCGGGGGACCCACATTCGGAGGGCGCTAACGGAAAACAGGTTAAGTACTTACCCAAGAACGCACTGGTCCTCAAGACCCTCGATGTCCAGTGCCGCGAGCGTACCCCGGCGGCGGCACCCTTGTTCGAGACCGCAGACATTCCGGTTGTAGCCGGGAAGGCTACACCGCGGGCGGGGCGTGGGTCGCTAGTGTAGCGTGTCGTTGATTCCTTTGGGTCTGATTGTTTGTCAGACTTGATTCATGGTTTATCTGGCGAAGGCATTGGAGTTGCGTGACGGGGACAGAGGCGCCCTGGA